>JASMJM010000024.1 GCA_030749725.1 Pseudomonadales bacterium
GCGTAGACTCGATATTGCTGAAGGGTATCTTGCCAAGGCAAGAGCAGTTGTAGGGGCAGACTATCCCACAATAAGAGCTGAGGACTATCTTGTAGCCTTGATGAGCGGTGACCAGTTACGCGCCAATGCGCTGAAAACTGAACTCCTGGAACTGGCAAAGCACACACGTGTGGGATGGCTATCGAATCTAACTCCCGGATCAGACGAGAACCAACTTAAGCAAATCTATGACATAGCAACAGACCAGCGGCACCCAGAAACGCTTTTTTGGCTGTTAGTCAAACCACCATGGATAGCAGATTCGGACTGGGCTAAATTGCAGGAGAAGACGCGTGCTGCGGAAGCGAATATCACACCAAGGATTCTCTACGGCCGTTCGGACGAAGACAAGGCCCGTTTGAGATCAGAGGCGGCATTAATGACTAGTGATGAACTGGATTCCTATGTCGGTGTATTTGAAAATGAAAATGGCGAGCAGATCAGAATAGAGCGTGACAGCAATCAACTCAGATTGGATATGGCGGCTGGTAGTGCTCAACTTGTGCCCGTAGGAAACGACCACTTTGATGATCTTGAGGTCAAAGTATCGTACAACTTCATTGTAGAAGATGGCAATGTCACTCAACTTGAAGTGCTGTTCAGGCAGGTCACCTACACCTACATCAAGAAGGGGGAGTAGGAATCAGTAGAAATGACCGGTTTGTGTTGATAGCAGGCATCTTCAGAAGGTAGATCGTATCGTATACCGACGCGTCTTCAGCTTCCAATTTCTCCAAAGCAGCCATCCACTGAATCAAAGACCAGGACCGTTACTAGGCTCTTAGAACCGCCACAATTTGCATCAATCTGCAGGATGTCTACCCTTTTTGCCAATCTGATGGTAACTGAGTAGTATTGGCCACACAAAGAGCAAGGAATAGGGCATGGACAGGCCGTTTCCTGCATACAAAGGCGATGATCCCTACATCTTCGTATGCTACTCGCATGCGGATAAAGAGCTTGTATATCCCGAATTGGTGTGGATGAAGGAGCATGGCTGCAATATATGGTATGACGAAGGGATCACACCGGGAGAAGAGTGGACTGAAGAATTGGGATCGTTTTCTTTTCTTCGTCACACCGGAATCGGATCTGAGCTACCTTAGGCTGTCGCAACACGCAAAATCCCTGCTAACCACGCTCAAAGGAACGGGGTTAGGTCTTGCTTTTACCTTGTCGCAACTTGGTCTAGCTGACAAGGGGAGATCTGGAATTGGTCAGGGTAAAATGTAGTTCGACAGGAAATGGGTAATACGAAAATTCAATGCCTGCTTTCCTGCAGCACACAAACTGCCTCGTCGTAATCCATCCTCTCACCGAGCCATTGGGTACCACATGTTGCCTCATCGATCGCCAGTCCCAATGCTTCGTTGTCACGCTCAATTACGAGTGGCAGCTGCGTATCATCTTCCTGGTCGGGAAACTGGGGATAGAGCGCCGCCTTGATTCGCTCGTTTAGCAGATTCACGAATACCAGCTGTTGGTCATCATCGACAAACACGCGATATTTGCCTTCGTGCAGCAGTACGTGGTGATGATGACACAATAATATCAGATTAGTGAGACTGGTCTCCCCGCCATCACACCAGTGCTCGATATGATGTACTTCCGCGTATCTGGATTCCGTACAGGAAGGGAAAACACATCCTTGGTCTCTCAGGTTCAATGCTCGCCGAACCGGGGAGGGAACTGCCCTGCTCTTTCGGCCAACATTCAGAATATTGCCGTCGGAATCCTCCAGTACCGTAACGATGCCCGCATCACATGCGAGTCTCCGCACAGTATCCGGGCAAAGGAATGGACCACCGTCGAGATAACAGTGCGTTTTGTCCCCCTCACCGTTCAAAGTCTTACCGCCGTCGATGGAATTCGCATCGATATGGATCATAATCTGAACCTTGTCCCCTCCCGCCAGGCAAGAAATCCCTTCATCCCCGGTTGCCAGCAGGTGTTCCGACATCAACACCAGGGCATCGGCCCGTAATTGCTCGTAGGAATCCATGGAATCGATATGCGTAAACGTCTCCGCGGAGTCGTTTCTTGGGTTTGAACTTTCAAGCACTGCATCTGATTCAATCTCCCGGTCCAAATCATCTTCATGTCTCCGCGGAGTCGGTTCCGGCACCACGTCATCAGGAACCGCAAACGCCGCGTCCGCTACGACCGCTTCCGGGTCTACCATATGTTCATCGCCCTCATCGGCCGTACACTCGTAAACCACACTCCACTCTTCATCCTCATCCTGATCTTCCTGGAATGTCTCTCGCTCCGCCAGCGGGAATTCCTTACTCAACCTTTCAGCCACTTTATCCGGCCCGGTGGATCTGTTATTTGCCGCATCGAAAGCAGCCTGCAGTGCCTTGACAACCACAGCACCCGAGTCCGCCGGCAGCTTGCCATGGAAAATCACCATGCCATCCTCATCGTAAAACCAACTGAAGCTTCTCGCTTCCTGCTGGGTTGCCGCCTGGTCTTCACCGTTCAGCCTTTCGACCCACTGATGTTTCCGCACCAGCTTTTCCATATGGCTGGCGGTCCCATAGCGTGCAATCTGCAACAGAAAATGCTCGTTTTCAGGTGTAGCCACCCGCACCATGGCGCGCACCTTGGAGTAACTCAAGGCACCGGACTTGAAGGCATTATCGATCAAAGGCAACGAATCCAAGCACGCGGCTACCCGCACTTTTTCCCTGGCCGCTCCGATGGTGATACCACAGCGATAATTGAGCCAGTGTGCCGGGGATTTGATTTCGCCGCCGGCACTCCAGGCGCCACGTCGAATCTGTTCCGCCAGCAGCTTCAGAAACCGGTACGTTGCGGCATTTATGTGGCCGGCCAGGCGCGTGATTTCGTCATTGAGATCATCGTTATCCTGTGGCATCGGCAGGTCGTAATCAATGCGAGGGAAGGTGCACTCTTCAGTGGTCATAGTGTGTTCCTGGATATATATACAGTCTGTTTATACATCCAGTATTATACCCCAACATACTGATATATAAAACAATTATTCGTTTCAATCGAGTGATTTCAACTGGCAATAGCAGGCATGTACGTGTAATTGAGATAAGACATGACGCTCTTTACCGCACTATTTAAGCAGATAGAAGATCTCGGTGGATAAAGCTTCTGGATCTGCCCGCCAATCCCCGTAAATCTCCCAGTTAGGGCCAGCGATGATATGTCCGTTTTCTTTGCACCAGCTCCTAACGGCTGCATGGGCAGCGGGTATGCCGCTGTAGGGTCCCGTATGCACAGTAGTGGCAGCGGTGCCCGCTGGCGTTTCCGTGCAACTGATGGGACCACTGCTTTCAAAGCTGGTCGAGATCTGCACGCCCACGTCTATCGGCACACCATCTTCGGTGAAAAGCAATCCCTGCTCCCCTCTATCCCAGTAGACAATGACGTTGTGTCCTGTCTGCTCGACCTCGGATTCTTTCAACCAGGCATAGACCTGATCGAACATCGGTATTATTTTTCCGCCCAGTTCGTCACCTGTGACGGTATAGCTGGTGACAGCCAGAGGGCCTTCCACGACTTCAACCGATCGGACTGTGTAGCTCATGGGTGACTACTATCCTCCGATTCAGTCGGTTCTGGTTCCGACATCGACAGCAGCTCTTCGGACGACATGGTTAGCAGATCTTTCTCTTCATCCACATTCTCCATCGTCTCAAGCACGCCTTGGTCCTCCCAGATGGGAATGCCCGCCTCTTCATATTTTCTCCGAATGCGATCCGTCACCACCCCTGCCCGAACCAGCGCCGGCATCATCAGGTCCCTGAACGAGTGGACATGGCCAGGCGGAAGCTCGGCCTTGATGCCTTGTTCGCGCGCCTCGGCCATCGCCTCGAAGAAGTCGTCTGGATCGATATTGGCATTCTGCAGCACCATCGCAAATCCCGATGTGGCACTTCCGCCTGTCCCACCACGCTGAGAATTGAACAGGATTTTGACGGCGTCGAACGCGAATTCAGCCAGATCTTCAAGGTCGTCCGAATGCATATCCTGCACCAACTTGCGCAAGTAGATGTTACCGAAGCCGACATGGCGGGCCTCATCAGACAAGACGCCCTGCGTTAGCTTCTTCAGCAGCGGGCAGGTAGTCTGTCGGTGCATATTGTGGAACGCGGCAAGCGCCAGCCCCTCAATGATCATGTTCATGCCGACCATGATTTTGGCTGGCGCCTTCGCCTGCAGCGTTGCATCGATCAGGTTCTTCAGCATCGGTGACATGGGATACACCATGCTGAGTTTATCGATGTAACGCTTATACACCTCGACGTGCCGCGCTTCGTCCATGGTCTGCGTGGCGCAGTACAGCTTTGCTTCATAATCCTCAACTGCATGGGTCAGAGTTGACGCGGTCATCAGTGCGCCCTGTTCTCCGTGCAGGAACTGTGACAGCGTTTGGGCGGTTAAGTGGGCGCTGAACAGCTCCCTTTGGGACTGGGACATCTTTTGGAAAAAAGGCCATTTAAGCAGCGCTCCCGTCTGCTCCACGATCGGTTTGGACGGATCGAGCGGCGTGTCCCAATCCAGGTACTCATCCGGAATCCACTGGCCGACCTTCGCCTTCTTGTAGAGATTGGCGAGCTTCTCCTGGGAAATGGCATAGCTAAAGTTCCAACAGATCTCCATGGGAGCATCCAGAATGGAGGATGTTTGCCAATCTTCGTTTGCAGCAGTCACACTTTCGCTCATTGTTATTCTCCCAATCAGAGCCACCTTGCCAGAATATTGCATATTATGACCACATTTTGGATGTTACAATGTCCTGCTGAGTGAATAATCTAAATATTCATTCTTCTGCCGATATATTAGATCTCAACAGGAAACCTGACACTTCACCGACAACGTTGGCCTCAATGATATTAGGAGGAACGCAAATGAGTTTGGATCTCATCGCGCTAGCGGAACAAGCCTGGAATGGCGAACTGGACACGGTCTTCGAGCACCACCCGGTGCACACCGTCTACCAGGGCAGCTGTGAGTTGGCAGATGACCTGTTAGGTCTCAAGAGCATCGCAGCTCTTTTCGTGATCGACACAGGTGACGGGTTGGTGATGCTGGATGCAAGCCTGCAACTGGATATAGACCGGGTCTTTGAGGAGGTCCGTAGTTGGCGACCCAACACGCCGCTCAGCGCAGCCATCTTCTCACACCATCACGTCGACCACGTTTTCGCGACGCGTAGATTTGAGGAGGAGGCCAGGCAGCGCGGGTGGCCACAACCAGTCGTCTATGCACACGAACTAACCCCGCAACATTTCGATCGCTACCGCAATACGCTGGGCTGGAACACAGCCATTAATCGCCGTCAATTCGCCATCGACGCGCCTCAGTTCTCCTGGCCGAGCGAATACCGTTACCCGGATGTGCTGTACAAGGATCGACTAACGTTCAAACGCGGTCGCCTGACTTTCGAGCTGCATCATGCGCGGGGGGAGACAGACGACCATACCTGGACTTATATTCCGGAACGCAAGATCTTGATTCCCGGCGATCTCTTCATCTGGGCTGTCCCCAATGCGGGCAATCCACAAAAAGTACAACGCTATCTGTCCGATTGGGCCGATGCACTGAACCAGATGGCGGGCCTGGAACCGGAATTGATGCTGCCCGGTCACGGTCTGCCGATCTTCGGAGCAGACCGGGTTCACGAAGCCTTGACCAATACTGCGGCAGTGCTTCGTTCCATCGAGGAGCAGACGCTGGCACTCATGAATCGGGGTTGCTCGCTGGATCAGGTGATGCACCAGGTCAAGTTGCCGATGGATCTATTCGATAAGCCATATCTGCGTCCCGTGTACGACGATCCACACTTCCTGATCCGTATGGTGTGGCGTCGTTATGGCGGTTGGTGGGACGGTGAGTTCGACGCCCTGTTACCGGCACCCAAGTCTGCCCTGGCTGCGGAATGGATCAATCTATCGGGCGGCGTGGAAGCGGTACTAAAACGTGCGCGTACCTTGGCCAGCCAGGGCGAATATGCCCTCGCCTGCCATCTGATCGAAACCGCTCACCACGCAGCGCCCGAGGATGCAGCCGTGCATGAAGTACGCGCACACATTTATCGCGGCTACTCCGCCGAGCAGAGTTCCTCCATGGCGCGCAATATCCTGAATCACGCCGCCCTGGCGAGTGAGCAGGGCAAGCGGGATCTGGCATCATCCGGTTAGTGGCGTCAAGTGTGCGCTCGCGCCTTAGCTATTCCGGCAGGAAGGAGAAGACAGCACGCATGATCTTATCCAGATAGTTGGCGGACTGCTCTTGAGGTGTGTCACCCATACTAACCACGATCACATTGTGATCAGGCACCACGATCATCACCTTGCCCCTGGCACCGAGAGCCAGGAATACATTTGTCGGGGCATAGGGAAACCAGCGACTATCCGAGGCGCTGTTGCCACCGGTGGTGCGCCAAGTCCCTTCATCCGAGTTTAGCCACCACAGGTAACCGTAGGCGCCGTTGGCATCCGGGTACGGCGGCCGCAGCGCCGCGTCGATAAAACGCGGATCTACTATCTGCTCCCCTCGCCACATTCCGCGGTTGAGCCAGAGGTGACCGACACGCGCCATATCACGATGGGTTGCTTCTATCACCGGCAGTGGGCCCCGGCTGCCGATCTGAATCCAGCCGCGATCGTTGCAGGGCCAATCGAAGTCGAGCCCAAGGGGTTCGCGCAGTTGCTCGGTATAGAACTGGTGCGGCGTGACGCCGCTGGCGAGCCAAAGGATGCCCGGAATAGAATTGAGGATCTCGGCACTATTGTACTGCCACCAGCTACCGACCGGAGTACGGCTGGCAGTCATATTGAGCACATGGCGAATCTCGGCGCCCTCGGCGATATCGGGATGATGCACCGGCAGCCAGTCACTCACCAGGTCGTTGACGCGCAGCATGCCCTTCTGCTGGGCAATGCCTACCAGCGTGGCGCCGAGGCCCTTGGTCACCGAGAAGATGTGGTTAGTGGCCGCCGCGTCACGCAAATATCGCTCAAAGAGAATTAGGCCATCCTTGACGAGGAGGAACCCATAGCGCGTCTCTATCTCAAAGATGTCATCTGCTGCCCGTTTGATCTTCTCTACATCAAGACCGTGGTCCTCCGGTGCAGCCGAATTCCACTCAGTACCCGGGAATACGATTTCATCTGTTCTCTTGTCACCCATGGTGTGAGCCTATCACGTTGGAATTGAAACACCTACTCGAGCACATGACGCAGTAACAGATCTGTGCATGGGTCGTTTTTCTCACTCACGGTTCTCCGTATCAAACAGTGATGCTACGGTCGTGCCGTCCTTCTCTGCTTTCGTTCCCAGCCAATTGAAGAAGCCGCCCGCTGGGGGAACGTGGAAGAAGTCTCGAATGACCGCCCTCTTCCATTCCGTTGGCTCACCCAGGGTATCATATAGCTGCGCCAACACATCTGTGTGCGAAGGTTGGTCATTCAACCAACCACTCAGATCCGCTTCCCTCTCGAACCAGTTTCGCGCTTTATACTTGGGCTCTATGGCATCCGGCGGCAGGTTTCCGCGCCACTGCAACGCGCCGATGCTGGCTACCTTGATCTCCTGATAGCGTGCGAATCGATGCTGGCAGGCAGGTTGGCTCGCCTGCAGAATACCGGTAATGAGTTCTTCCACATCTCTTGCGGCGCGCGTGCCGAAGCTGCGTACATTCTTCTCTAGTTGCTCGATCAGAGATGGGTAGTTCTGCAGCGAATAGCGGCTGCCGTCATGCCGGACATACCACTCGGTAAAGTCTGGATACAGCTTCTCATCAGGATCATCAGCACCACTCAGTTTCGTAAGACTAAGTTGCAGGAGATCAACCGCCAGGTGACAGACAAATAGTTCCGCCAGTGCTTCCTTTTCCGGAGTATGGTCACCCAGGAGCATTTGGGTCTGTTCGATTGCTGCACGAGGCAGCTTAGCAACAGGCATCTGCATACCTAGCCAGTTCTGTACGGCCACGATATAGCTGTTCAATTCCTCCCATCGACTTGGGCTGATCTGTCTACAGAGATAAAGGGATGTCGGCTCACCCGTGCCGATGGCCCGGCAGACATTGGAATAGTCTTGTTCATACTCGATTTCGAACCAGCAGAAATAGCAGGCCTGGGCTAACACGGCCAGTGTGTCGCTGTCGGTTCTGCCAAAGGTTCTCTCGAACCGGCCGACGCGCTCTGCAAAATCCTTATCCGACTCGCGCATCGCCTGAGCGAAATCACGCATTGGAACAATCTGCTGTCTAACACTCGCCATGCAACAACTCCATAGTTTGGTGTTGGGCGAGACTTTCAAACATTCTCTCCCGCCGCTAATATGGCGACATAATTATTGAGGAACCGATCATGTTTCGCACTTCTTTTCTCGTATATGCACTGCTGTATTCAATTGCCGCGTTTTCTGCAGGAGATGACATGCTCGGCTTCAGCCGCAGCCAAGCCGATGGGCAACGGCAGCTTGAGAAGCAATTCGATGGGCATTTGAAACAGGAAGAGATCGGCAATTGGATAAAACGGCTGTCGGCAAGACCTCATCACCTCGGTTCGGCGAACGATCGAGAGAACGCGGAGCATCTTGTCGAGCTGTTTGAATCCTGGGGATACAAGACTCGTATGGAAAAATATCGCGTCCTCTTCCCCACTCCCAGGCTGCGATTGTTAGAGCTGGTGGCCCCGACGTCCTACCAGGCTAAACTGCAGGAGCCCGCTCTGCCCGAGGATGAAACTTCCGGTCAGCTTGACGCGCAGCTGCCAATTTACAACGCCTATTCCGTCGATGGCGATGTCAGCGCTGAACTGGTTTACGTGAACTATGGCGTGCCTGAGGATTATGAAGAATTGGAACGTCGCGGTATCGATGTCAGGGGCAAGATCGTTCTGGCCAGATACTACGGATCCTGGCGGGGCATCAAACCCAAGGTCGCTGCGGAAAAAGGCGCCATCGGCACGATCATCTACTCCGATCCGGCTGACGACGGCTTCGTGCCGGGTGATGTATACCCGAAAGGTCCTTTCAGAAATGATCGGGGCGCTCAGCGGGGCTCAGTGATGGATATGCCCCTTTATCCCGGCGATCCCCTGACGCCGGATGTCGGTGCCACCAGGAGAGCCAAAAGACTCAAAATCGAGGACGCGGAAACACTCACCAAGATCCCGGTTCTTCCCATCTCCTACAGTGATGCCCTGCCCCTGCTGCAGTCTCTCGGCGGTCCGGTTGCCCCCAACAGTTGGAAAGGTGGCTTGCCGGTGACCTACCACTTGGGGCCGGGTCCTGCCAAGGTCCATCTCAAACTCGAGTTTAACTGGGACATGGTGGATCTCTACAACGTCATTGCGGTGCTGGAAGGCGTCAGCTATCCGAATCAATGGGTGGTGCGCGGCAACCACCACGATGCCTGGGTGAATGGTGCTGCGGATCCGATATCCGGCCTGGCAGCATTGATGGCAGAGGCAAAGGCGGTTGCTGCATTGACAAAATCCGGCTGGCAGCCACAGAGGACGATCGTCTACGCTGCCTGGGATGGTGAGGAACAGGGCTTGATCGGCTCGACGGAGTGGGCGGAACATCACGCCAATGAGTTGCAGAACAAGGTGGTCGCCTACATCAACACGGATAGTAACGGACGGGGCTTTTTCAGAGCCGGCGGTTCCCACACCCTGGAGAAACTGGTTAATCAGGTGGCCCGGGAGGTGGTTGACCCGCAGGTGGGGGAATCTGTATCAAAACGGCTGAAAGCGCGCATCAAACTGACGGGTACAGCGGAGCAGCGGAAAGAGGCGGTTACGCGGCGGAACTTTCGCCTCTATCCGTTGGGTTCCGGTTCCGATTACACCCCTTTCCTGCAGCATCTGGGCATCGCTTCCTTGAACCTTGGCTACGGCGGGGAGAACCGTGGCGGCAGTTACCACTCCATCTATGATTCCTACGACCACTACGTGCGCTTCGGCGATCCTCAGTTTGACTATGGCGTAACCCTGGCTCAAACCGGCGGTAGAATCGTGTTGCGGTTAGCCAACGCCGACTATCTTCCCTTTGAGTTTGAAGGGTTCATTGACAACATTGGCAAGTACGTGCGGGAGGTGGTCAAACTAACGGACAAGATGAGGGAAGATACGGACAGGCTGAACCGGACGATCGACGAGGGAACATTTCGGCTTGCCCTGGACCCGACCAAGTCGCTGACTGCACCAAAAAGGGAGGACCCGGTTCCGCATATCGCCTTTGCTGACCTGCACAACGCCATGGAAATACTCAAGGTCAGTGTCGGCGACTACCAGCAGGCGCTCGACAGACTGGATAGACAGGCGCTGAATCGGAACGAACGTGACAAACTGAGCCGTTTGATCTACCAGTCCGAAAGAAAACTGACCAGAGATCAGGGTCTGCCGAGGCGCCCCTGGTACAAGCACTACATCTACGCACCGGGCTTTTACACTGGATACGGCGTCAAAACACTACCTGGAATCAGAGAGGCGATCGAAGAGAGAAAGTGGCAGGAGGCGGACGAGCAGGTCAGGATCACAGCAGGTGTCCTGAAAGGTTTTGCCAGTCAGATCGACAAGGCGACTCAACTTATCGGCAAGCAGACGAAATAGTCAAACCCCGTGGCGCGCGCTCGGCTCCTAGCGGGCAATACGCGCCCTGATGGCTGGTGAATTTACATTAATAAAAGTGTATAACTATCTGATAATATTGATATATACGTGTATCATATACGGCTATTGTAGATTGTGAAAGTCGGGCTGCCGTTTATCAAGGAACGCGTTCACCGCCTCCCCGAAGGCCTTGCTCGTCCTCGCTTTTCGCAACCATACCCCCTCCAGCCTCTGTACTTCGGACAACTCATCTTCATCCAGATTCTTCCAGGTGACCTCTTTAACGCCCCTGCTCTGCTCGATGGGGTTGAAGGCAATCTCGGCAGCCACCTCCATCGCCTTCTCCATCAACTGGTCGTGCGGCACGACGCGATTTACCAGACCGATTCGGGCTGACTCTTCACCATCGATGATACGGCCGGTCAACATCAGCTCCATCGCATGCCCCATACCAACTATGTGAGGCAGGATATGGGTGGAGCCGAGCTCCGGAAAGATTCCCATACGGATAAACCGCATCGAAAGGGTGGCACGATCGGATGCAATGCGCACGTCGAAAGGCAGGATGGTGGTCAACCCGGCACCGATGGCGGGACCGTTGATGGCGGCGATCAGTGGTTTCGATTGCATGCAGAATCTGGTCCAGCCACCTGGATCGAGACGCGGGGCGTCGTCGTCACTCGCCGCGGGCTGCGGTGCCTGTTCCTTCGGGTCTACCAGATCCCGTTTCCAGCCCCCCACGTCCGCTCCTGAACAAAAGGCACGGCCCGCGCCGGTCACCACGATTGCGCCGATGGCGGGATCTTCGTTCCAGGCTTCAATCTGCTCCTGTCGTTCCAGGGACATGACGGGATGCAGAGCGTTCAGTTTCTCAGGACGGTCGTGCGTGATTACGCCGACGCGTCCGACGACTTCCGTCTTAATCATTTCATGAGCCATGTTTACTCTCCTTGAATCGCCTGGTTGTTTTGAACCGTACTGCCTGAATGAGTGAATGTAAAGGGCGACCTCAATGTGCCGCGAATGCCGTCCAATGTCCTGCACAATCCTAGCCGAGATAGCAATGCAGTGGGCTTAGATTGTCTGCGTCTATCCCATTCAAAGTGACAACCAACCGACAGGCATGTTGGATAATTTATTAAATATCAATAAGTTATGAGGCTCTCGTCAGTGCATTGCTTGACAGGGGAGACAAGTAGAATTAATCTTGCGGTGATCAAGCAGGCAAGTTCCTATCTGTAGCGGCACACGTAAATCTCGCTTAGCATATCCTGTATCTACCCCCAACAACTTTACTGGGTCGATAGTCTGGTCGCGGGGCTGTGGGCTGGTGTGGCAGGCGAGGTGCGGCCAGCCCTTATTAGCCATGCAATGCTAATCGATGATCAGGGGAACTCGCTGCAGACTAGTTCAGGTAAACCAGCTATATGAAAGCAAGCAGTACTAGAAAAGAAGAACTGTTGGAGCTAGACCCTGAGGCTGCCGTTGAAGCCCTGGAGGTGCCGCCGCCAAGATGGCCGCAAACTTTCGACGCATTCAAAGACAGAAACTTCTGCTGGTTCTTTGCCGCCCTCTTCGGCAACTTCGCCGCCATGAATATGCAGATGTTTATTCGTGGTTGGCTGGTGTACGAGATCACCGGTTCTTATGAGAAACTCGGCTGGATGTCCGCTGCCGGGGGTGCTGTCGGTCTGGTTCTTGCTCCGCTCGGAGGCGTCGTGGCTGATCGCGTGCGCCAGAAGAAGCACGTCGTGCAGTTCTGCCAGGGGGTCAATGCCAGCATCACCCTGACCATTGCGGTATTGATCGCTCTCGGTGTGCTCAACTTCGGACATCTGCTGATTGCCTCTATCGTCCAGGGCATGTCCATGAATGCCATGATGCCGTCCAGGCAGGCACTGACGGCTGAGATCGTCGGCCTGGAGCGTCTGACCAATGCCATCGCTCTGAGTACATCCGGAATGAACACCGCTCGTCTGCTAGTGCCGGGACTGGCCGGGTTCATAGTAGCCGCTTTCGGTGGCGGCAACGGCAACATAGAGCCGGCCCAATACGTCTACTACACCATGACGATACTGTACCTGATCTCCATGCTGGGACTGATCATCGTGAAGGTGGCGGATAACGAGCCGGAAAATGGCCACGAGCCAATCCTGAGAGGACTCCAGCAAGGTTTTCGTTATGTCTTTCAGACTCCCACGATCCGCATGTTGCTGGGGGTTAATTTTCTGATGGTGTTTTTCAGCATGACCTACTTCCTGCTTCTGCCGGGCTTCGTCAAGGATGTGCTGGATGCCGGTCCGGATCGTCTCGGTCTGCTTATCAGCATCTCCGGCGTCGGATCACTGGTGGGTTCTCTTCTGATCGCTTCCATGCCGGATCGAAACCGGGGACGGGTGCTTCTCTCGAGTGCGCTGTTATTGGGGGTGGGGCTGATCTTTTTCTCCGCGTCCACCCACTATTGGCTTTCGGTGGCCATCCTGACGGTGGTGGGGTTGGGTCAGTCCGGCCGCATGTCGCTCAGCAACATGCTGCTGCAAGCCCATGTCGACAACGACTATCGCGGTCGCGTAATGAGCATCTACATGCTGGAGTTTTCGATTTTAGCCATCAGCATCTACCCCATCAGTCTCCTGGCTGACCGGGTGGGCCCACAGATCGCTGTGGGCATCTCGGGTGTTGGCCTGGTATTGCTGGTGCTCGTGCTATTCAAGGTGCCGGCCTACAGAGACTTGGATTGATGCGACCGATCGAATCCCTGGGTCGTTCAGCTTGGCAATAATCTGGCAGCAGACTCTGCACGGCACTCGATATGAAGTCAGATCAGCTGGCTCATCCATTCGGTTATACAATAATGGCCACCTCAACAGTCAATACAGTGCGCGCCATTTTTTTACCGGCAATGTCTGGGACCTGCTGATACTGCCTGCCCTGCTGACAAAGACGGAGTTGGCGCGGGTACTGGTACTGGGGGTAGGCGGTGGCACGGCCATCCACCAGCTCGATCAGATCTATGGCCCGGCCGCCATGCTCGGAATAGAACTGGACCCGGTCCATATCAGGATCGCCAGAAGATTCTTTGATCTCGACCTGCCGAACCTCTCGATCCATCGGGCGGATGCGATGCAGTGGGTCAGAAACTATCGTGGTCCTCGCTTCGACCTCATCATCGACGACCTCTTTCTGGAGAGCGACGGGCAGCCCTGCCGGAGCATAGAAGCAGGCACCGCCTGGCTGCGCCAGCTCTCGCGGCTGCTGTCCCGAAAAGGATTGCTGGTACAGAACCATATCAGCAGTGCCGAACTTGCCAGATCAGCCGCCCTCCAGGACAGTCGCATTCGATCTCGCTTCAAGAGTGCCCTCAGGTTAACCCTGCCTGTCTACGAGAACGCGGTTGGGGCGTTTTACAGGGAGCAGGTGGAGCTGGCGACTGGGCCTAAAGCAGTTCGACATCTGTTGCGGCAACGATTTGGTCTGGCGGACAACAGACTGAGATTCCGGGCGCGACGGCTATTCTAGTCAACGTATACCGCCTTGGCCGCTCTCGCCCGTCTGGCCATCGAATTCTTTGTTCTGAATCAAAGAAAAACGATATTAACTGCCCGCAATCCTAATGACCTTGCTTTTGACGCGTGAATTGGATTACGTTTGAAGATTCTCTGAACCATGTTTACAAGGAGCAAACAGATGCTAAAAACTCGCTTCACTGAAGAATTCGGATTCAAGTATCCCGTTGTCTGCGGTGGCATGATGGGAATCGGTATTGCGGAACTGATCGCCCCAGTTGCCGAAGTCGGTGCGCTTGCCTTTCTAACAGCTTTAACGCAATCCACCCCCGAGGGCCTGGTCAAGGAGGTGGAACGCACCAGAGGGATGACCGACCAGCCCTTCGGTGTCAACCTGACCATTCTGCCCACCATCAATCCGGTGCCTTATGAGGAGTATGCTGAGGCGATCGTTGCGTCCGGCATTGAGGTGGTGGAGACTGCGGGACGCAGCCCCGAGCCCTATATGCCCACCTTCAAAGCTGCCGGCATCAAGGTCATTCATAAATGCACATCGGTACGTCATGCCCTCAAGGCTGAAAGGGTGGGCGTGGACGCGATCAGCATCGATGGCTTCGAATGTGCGGGACATCCCGGCGAAGATGACATTCCCGGACTGATCTTAATCCCCGCCGCCGCCAATGAGCTCACCATACCGATGATCGCATCGGGTGGATTTGGTGACGGTCGCGGCCTGGCCGCGGCGCTCATGCTGGGTGCGGACGGCATCAACATGGGTACCCGCTTCATGGCGACCCAGGAAGCGCCACTTCACCAGAACGTTAAGGATAAGCTGGTGGATGCATCCGAACTGGATACTACCCTTATCAACCGCAACTTCCGCAATACCTCTCGGGTGTTCAAGAACTCGATTGCAGAACAGGTGACAGCCAAAGAAAAAGAGGGCGCCGAGTTCGCCGATATTCAGGAACTGGTAGCCGGAACCAGGGGCCGCAATGCCATGTCGAGCGGTGACCTGGAGGGTGGCATCTGGACAGCCGGAATGGTGACCGGTCTGATCAACGATATTCCAACCGTGGCGGAATTAATCACTCGTATCACGGCGGATGCCGAAGAGATCATGCAGTCCAAGATGAAAATGATTGCATGAAGTAGAAACTCGGTAGGGAGCCGCTGCTGGGCAAGGGAACTGCTCATCATGGCTCCACTACCGTCTCCGCAAGCCCTGCGACTTGAGCGAATGTCAAAACGATCGCTCAGCACAGATACTCGGTGCTGTTGAGGCACGTTTCGTTAGCATCGAGGCAAATCAGATTCTGCCGGCAATGGGTTCATTTGAACGACTGTTACGGACCCGTTACGGTCGCGGGGTCGTTTTTCGATGAGGATTCGGTATACAATCCAAGGGTTTTCGTCTTCAGAACTACAACATGCCCAACGGCCATCACTCCGCACAGAGCGCTCAGTACACCGCCAACTCGCCTCGAAGAGCCGATGCAACCTTTCGTGATTTAGGCCACCTGCAACGGCTGTTTCCCTACTTGAAACGTTACGCTTGGCCACTGACGGCCGTCATCTTCGGCTTTCTACTGACACGGCTCTTTGATGCAGCCGTTCCTCTCTTCCTCATGCACGCGGTCGACAGCATCAGCGAGGGGAATCCCAGCCTGCTCATTCCGGCCCTGGGAATAATCGTTACCGTCATCTGCCGTTATGGCGTGTTCGTGTATGCCCGCAGGCTGATGCGCAGGATCGCCATCGCAGTCTGCTATGACCTGCGCAAACGCCTGTTCACGCACGTGCAGAGACAGGGACCGGCCTTCTTCAATAAGTACCCCACCGGCGACATCATGTCCCGTGCCATCAACGACATCAACCTGGTGCGCAACGTCATCGCCTGGGGCGTGGTCTCCATCATGACGTTTCTGTTCTCGGTATCCATCGCCATGGTCTTTATGTTCTATCTGTCGCCGGCACTGAGTCTGATGGTGATATGGCCGTTGCCGATCGTAGCGTATGTGGCGTTCCGCATGTCGAGAATACTGTTTCCCTACATCCGTGAGCAGATGATGGCAATCGGCGAGGTGACCTCCTATGTGCAGGAGAATCTGAACGGCATACGCACCATCCAGGCGATGGCCCAGGAGGAGGCGGAGATCAAACGCTTCACCGAGGTAAGTACCAAATACGCCGACCTCGTTTATCGGGCCACCAAATACCGCGCCATCATGAATGTAATCATGCCCATGATGACGACGATCCTGCCGGTGATTATCATCGGCTACGGCGGCAGTCTGGTACTGTCCGATGAGATCAGTGTCGGTACCTTTGTCGCTTTCTTCTCCTACCTGCTGATGCTGACCGGTCCGGTGCGCATGATCGGCATGTCCCTGTCGATGCTGACCATGGGGGCCGCCGGGACCGCGCGGTTGTGTGAGATCTTCGACTATGAACCGGAGATCAACGATGATCTCAATGCGGCGGTGCCGGACAAGATCCAGGGCCAGCTCGAAATCCGGGATCTGACCTATACCTACCCCGGTGCAAGCCAAAAGGCGCTTACCGACATCTCCATCAACATAGAGCCCGGCGAGACTATCGCCTTCCTGGGACGGGTGGGCTGCGGCAAATCAACCATTCTCAAATCCCTGGTCAGGCTGATCGATACACCGGCGGGAACCGTGCTGCTGGACGGTCACGACATCCGCAGCTATCCCCTGGAACGCCTGCGCAAGGAGATTACCCTGATCCTACAGGATCCGTTCCTGTTCTCCGACACGCTGCGGCTCAATGTCACCTATGATGATCCAAGCAGGCAGGACAGACCCATCTGGGCAGCCACCGACGCAGCCAGTATGTCGGAAACGATACGGGAATTTCCCCTGCAACTGGCCACCATCGTCGGCGAGCGCGGCATCACCCTGTCCGGTGGACAGAAGCAGCGAGCGACCCTGGCACGCGGTCTGATCCGCAGGGCGCCGGTGCTGGCGATGGATGACTGTTTCTCCAGCGTGGACACGGAGACCGAGGAGGAGATTCTTTCCGGCTTGCAGAATCTTAGAAAGGGGAAGACCACCCTCCTAATCTCTCACCGCGTCTCTACCGTCAGACATGCGGACCGGATATTCGTCATCGACGAAGGGCGCGTGGTAGAATCGGGCTCGCATGGGGAACTGCTGCGCCTTGGCGGATACTATGCCGATCTCGAAGCCGTTCAGAGCAATCAGGATCAGGACCGGCAACGCAAAGTCAAGCTTCTGCACGATCTGGAAGACAAGCAGGAAGCAGTGGTCGGAGGCGAGGGATGAGCGACCAAACCTATGCCACACCGGTACCCCAGAGTTCGCCACCGCAGCGGGATTACTCGGCTTTCGATGCCGACTTGACCGGCCAGGCATTTAACTTTCAGCTGTTCGCACGACTGCTTAGATGGCTTCGCCCCTACCGTCTGACGGTCGCCTTCAGTCTGCTGTTTATTCTGCTGGCCGCGGGGCTGGCCGTGATGCTGCCCGTGGTCACCGGGTTGGTAGTCATCGACAACATCCTGCGTCCAGAGTCGGTCTCCGGCGAGGAGCCGGACTTCGGCATGACCGAACTGACCTATCTGATCAGCGATGTCAGCGGCTATACCCCCCTGATCGCCGCCTGTATCCTCTATCTGGCCATGGTAACCGCACAGGCGGGCATCATGTATCTCCACAGGATCACCCTGGCCAGCAGTGTGCTCAAGGCCCTGCGTGATCTGCGTGTAGACCTGTTCAGCACGCTGGAAGACAAGCCCTCCTCCTTCTACGACCGGGTGGCGGTCGGTCGGGTCATGACCCGGGTGACCAACGACATCGAGAGTCTGAATGAATTACTGACCGGCTTCGGCATGCTGGTTGGGGAGTTCGTCCCGTTCTTCGTTGCCTTGTTCCTGATGGGGGCAATCAGCCCTTCTCTTACGCTGATCGTCCTCTTTGCCATACCTATTGCCGCGGTGGCCACCTACTTCTTCCGCATGGCCATGCGCGATATCTTTCGGCTGATTCGAAATTCTGTATCGGCCCTGAATCAGTACCTGCAGGAGAATCTCATCGGCATCCAGGTGGTGCAGTTGTCCGGTCGGGAGGGCATGAACGAGGAGCACTACGGGCGCCTGAATCATGACAACCGCCGCTTTGAGTTTCAGGCCATCAACTATGAAACCCTCTATCACTCCTTCAATGAAAGCCTGGCCAGCATCGCCATCGGTGCCATCATCTGGTTCGGTGGCGGGCAGGTGGTACAGGACGAGATTACCCTCGGTGCCATGATTCTGTTCATTCAACTGATCACCATGATGATCATGCCGATCGTCGGTCTGGGCGAGCAGTTCAATGTGCTCTATCGTGCCATGGCCAGCGGTGAACGAATCTTTCAGGCGATCGACTGGGACGAACGGCTGAAGGAACCGGAGCACCCGGTGGAGCTGCCGCCGAGGCTGCGCGGTGAGATAGAGCTGCGCAACGTGCACTTTGGCTACAATAAGGGTGAACCGGTCCTCAAGGATGTCTCCTTCAACATCAGGCCGGGCGAGAAGCTGGCGATCGTTGGACCGACCGGTTCCGGCAAGAGCACCATCATCAGATTGTTGGCACGGTTTTACGATTTTGACGATGACATGATCTTCCTGGATGGCATCGATCTGAACCAGATTCGCAGTCGCGATCTGCGCCGAAGGATCGGTGTAGTGCTACAGGACTTTCACATATTCTCCGGTACCGTGCGGGACAACATCATGCTGAATAATCCGGATATTTCGCCGCAGCAGGCGGAACAGGCGGCCCGCACCGTCAATGCAGACGGGTTTATCCGCCAGCTCGCAGATGGATACGATACGCACCTGGCAGAACGGGGCCAAAATCTCTCCCAAGGCCAACGCCAACTGCTGGCCTTCGCGCGGGTACTGGCTGCAGATCCGGAGATCCTGGTACTGGATGAAGCAACGGCCAGTATCGACACCGCCACCGAGCTGGTCATTCAGGATGCGCTACACAAACTGACAGAGGGGCGAAGTTCCATCATCATTGCCCACCGGTTACAGACGATTCAGGAATGTGACCGCATTCTGGTTCTCCATCATGGCGTCGTTAGAGAATTCGGCACGCATGAGGAATTGATCAAGAAACAAGGCATCTACTACACCCTGCACGAATTGCAGTTCCAGGATGGCGCGATAGCTGCCGAGTTGGCGGGAGCGGATACTGAGGAAGCCGACTCTCCGGTAGAGCAACAAGCCGATGACGATGACGACGGCACTCCTCCCTCCATGCGCGAGCCGGACAGCTTCTAGCTGCCAACATGCCCAACGGAGCCCATCGCCAGGCGCAAAGCGCCCAATATGCGGGCACGGCACCTCGCGGAAAACAGGGGTCGTTTCGTGATCTAGGCCACTTGCGAAGGCTGTTTCCTTATATCAGGCATTATCGCGGGCCACTTGTGATCACAATCATCGGATTCTTTCTGATCCGATTCTTTGACGGAACCGTGCCACTCTTCATCAAGTCTGCTGTAGACAGTATCACTGAGGGGGAGCCGAGCCTGATGCTGCCAGCATTAGGGATATTTGCGGTGGTGACCTGCCGTTACCTTCTGTTCGTGTTTTCCCGCAGGCTGATGCGGCGTATCAGTATCGCGCTGTCCTATGACCTTCGCAAGCGCCTTTACAGGCACGTACAGAAGCAGGGCCCATCGTTTTTCAACAAATACTCCACCGGTGACATCATGTCCCGGTCGATCAACGATATCAATCTGGTACGCAGGCTGGTGGCATTTGCCTGGGTCACCATCATGACCTTTGTTTTCTCAGTATCCATTGCATTGATCTTCATGTACTCACTGTCCCCCTCTCTGACTTTGTTCGTCATTCCGCCGCTGCCGGTGGTGGCTCTGGTAGCCTTCAAAATGTCCCGTACGCTCTTTCCCTATGTTCGCGAGCAGCAGATTGCGATGGGTCAGGTGACTTCCTACGTACAGGAGAATCTGAACGGAATTCGCACCATTCAGGCGATGTCCCAGGAGGAGGTGGAGATCCAGCGTTTCAGTACGGTCAGCACTGAGTATGCTGATCTGGTGTTTCGTGCCACTCGCTTCCGTGCCATGATGAATGTGGTCATGCCGCTCATGACCACTGCCCTGCCGGTGATCATCATCGGCTACGGCGGCAGCCTGGTGATATCCGGCGAGATCAGCGTCGGCACCTTTACGGCATTCTTCTCCTACCTGCTTATGCTGACCGGTCCGGTGCGCATGATCGGGATGACCCTGTCCAATCTGACCACGGGTGCGGCCGGGACTGCACGGCTGTTCGAGGTGCTGGACTACGAGCCGGAGATCAGAGATCAGCCGAAGGCGAATGTGCCCGCCAGCATCGAAGGGCATCTGCAAATAAAGGGACTGTCCTACAGTTATCCAGGTGCCAACCGAAGCGCTCTCGAGAATATATCCATCGACATTGAAGCGGGTGAGACCATCGCCTTCCTGGGCCGGGTGGGATGCGGCAAATCGACCATCCTCAAATCTCTGGTCCGGCTGATCGATACACCGGAGGGAACGGTGCTGTTGGACGGTCACGATATCCGCGACTATCCGCTCGGACGGCTGCGTCAGGATGTCACCTTGATCTTGCAGGACCCATTCTTGTTCTCGGATACTCTACGGCTCAACGTCACCTATGACGACCCGAGCAGAATGGATGAGCCGATCTGGACTGCGACCGACGCAGCCAGTTTGTCGGCGAGCATACGGGAGTTTCCCATGCAGCTCGCCACCATCGTCGGGGAGCGCGGCATCACGCTTTCCGGTGGCCAGAAGCAACGAGCGACGCTGGCCCGTGGCCTAATTCGCAAGGCGGCTGTGCTGGCGATGGATGACTGTTTTTCCAGCGTTGACACGGAAACTGAGGAGGAGATTCTGGCTGGTTTAAAGCGCCTAAGGAAAGGCAAGACTACCCTTTTGATCTCGCACCGCGTCTCCACGGCGCGCCATGCAGATCGGATCTTTATCATCGATGGCGGTCGCATAGTCGAATCGGGCAGCCATGCGGAACTGCTGCGCAAAGGTGGCTACTATGCCGATCTGGAAGCCATTCAAAGCAATCAGGACCAGGACCGGCAACGCAAAGCCAAGCTGCTGCATGATCTGGTAGAGTGATGGGTTAGCTTCGAGTTGTCTCGAAAGTTGTTTGCGGTGGTTTTATCGAGTCTGTTCGCAGAAGGGGCTGTCATCTCCTTTTCTTCGCGGCTTGCGGCTCTCCCAGCTTCCCTCACTTGTTCAGGAGCCCCTTCGGGCCCGATGGCGGTACCCCTCCTTCCCGGCGCTCGGCGCTACGCCTGATTGCTACGAAAAGGAGATGACAGCCCCTTCTGCTGCGTGCCCCAGAATAGTGCCCCTGAACGAATCAGAACGCCTGAGATAGTTGCGTTGGTGTCTGAGCACAGGACTCAATTGGAAATTCATGCTGGGGGGTATGATGCTGCGTAGGTATGGTATGGTGAGAACCGCCTCAGTTTCCGCGTTGGGAGGACCTCGCCACTTGAGTCTGATGATCGCGTCCTTATCCAGCTCAGCAAGCTTGCATTGCAGTCTTGCCACCAGTTCGGCTCTGCTGGCGCGGCTGTCAAGAACGATTTCTTGCATGGGCCGGGTGGGCAGTGGGTGAAATTCGGTTTTGCCCAAACGGCAGCCTGCTTGGGGGTGCTGAAGGATCTCAATCTCAAAGAACCCTTTGACTTCGTCCTTCTCGGCAAATGAAGTCGGTTGTGTGGATCCAGGGTAGATTACAGGTACGCTCTGCCTGTTCTGAAAACAGGGCCGTAGTATCTGCTTTCGATGTATATGACCGGAAAGCACGGCGTCAAAATCAGGGGGTAGATCGGCCGAACGGATCACGTCTTGTCCGCTTCGGAATCTGTAGTCACTCGGTCCTACCGTGGCGCCCGCCACGGTCTGGTGCATGCAGAGCAGACGTGCATCCGATGCTGTGTGGCGCGAGCCGGTCTGTGCCAGCAGAGATTGGAACCTGCCCCTGATGTCTTTCCGTTGAAATGGGAATCCTGACAGGGTGACCCTGGTGCCATGCAACCGCAGCGTGAAGCTACGGGGTTCGATAAACACGTGAATGTTCGGATGGGACAGATAGAGGGATACGGGTAGCACCGAACGCTCGTGGTTGCCCGGTACGATATAGACCGGAATCTTCTCGGCGAATTCAAACAGAGGCGCGTAGGCGAGATCCACTATCTTTGCTGGCACTTTGCTGCGGAAGAAGAAATCGCCGCCATGGACTATGAAGTCGGCGTTTACGCGTGCGGCATGGGCCAGGACACGTCGGTAGTTTGTGAAGAATTCCTCGCCTCTTCGTCTGCGTTGGACCCTCGGCCTGATGGGATAGTCGAAACCCAGATGGGTGTCTGCAAAGAGGATGAAACGGATTGGTCTATGGCTGTCAGTCACTCAGGTAGCTATGTAAGGGAGGATTGGTTTTGTCCGGATTACTGGACCTTTATACAGTATACTGATCATACATACAGTAAACTGACAGGTCAAGCTGGATGCCATCATGGCCCATCGCCAGAACTCCGAACGGTATAGGTGGGAGGAATGGCGTATACTCCATCGGGAATACCCGGAGAGGAAATGTCACCATGCTTGAACGTACAGACAGGTTGGCACTCGCTGTGGCCAACGCGGATACGGCTGTGGAAACCTACCGAGAGATCTTCGATTGCGAGGTTGTAGGGGATCAACTTGATGAGCAGGCCTGCGCCCGGCGGGTGACGTTGCAGTGGGGGCGGGATCAACTGGAGTTGATGCAGCCTGCCGGTGCCGGGCCGGTGTCTGATTTTCTGCACAGCGAGAGAAGTGGCGTCTTTGCAGGTGGGTTCTCTCTCGCCGATCCGGCTGCTTTGGCCGGCCGACTGGAGGGCAAGGGGGTGCGCGTCCATGAGCAGGCACAGGATCGTTTTGTCGTCTTTCCCGAGGATCTCGATGGCACCGGCGTCATTCTCAGCAAGAGGGTCGAGCGGGAACGTGTCGGTCTGAGTGACAAGATCTGGCAGATTACCTATGCGCTACCGAATCTGCAGGAGGGACTGGTCCGTTACATCGATCTGTTCGGGCTTGGCGACCTGTATACCAACCAATACGAGAGCGGCGAGTATGGCTATTTGGGTGCCATCACCTGGTTCGAGGCGCGTGACGGTGGCTTGCTGGACAGCCTCGAGTATCTGGAACCGAACGATGCCGACAAGGCGGTAGCACGTTTCCTGCGCCGTAACAAAAGAGGTATCTACATGGCCAGTATCGAAACCGATGCTATCCCAACGATCAAAGAGAGGGTCACGGCAAGTGGAGCCGGTTGGACCGGAGCGGGCTTTGGCGGGTTTATTCATCCGCGCAGATTACATGGCCTGCTGGTCGGATTGGTTACCTACGAAGACTGGAATAAGACTCGGCCCCTTCCCGGGTAGTGACAGACCCGAGCGAGGATCAGCACTGTCCTGACGATGGAACTCTTGGGCATTGGCCCGCCGTTTCGCCATTTGTGATGCCCCGAAAAGAAGGCCCTTCATGCACCCTTGAATTCGGCAGGCCGTTTCTGCATTCGTGCAGCGACTCCTTCACGGGCATCCTCGCTACTGCTGGCCTTTCCTACCAACAGATCGACGGCAGCATGATCGATACCGTCGCGATAATCCATCAAACGATTGAGCAGACCTTTCATGGCAATGAGTGAAAGCGGTGCATTGTCAGCCAGTCTTGTTACAATCTGATCCGCTGTGTCCTGTAATTCATCGTGGGGTACAGATCTGGCGATTACCCCGAGCTCGCACATGCGTGGCGCAGGAAGCGGATCGCCTAACAGTAGCAATTCGCGGGTAGTTACGGGTCCAGCCAGTTCCACCAGCTTCTTGGTGAGGAACCAGGTCGGGCACAGGCCAATTTGAGCCAACGACATACCAAATCGTGCTCGGTCGCTTGCTACTACGATATCACAGTGCAGAGCCAGCTCGTTACCGCCGGCAATGGCATCTCCTTGAACGACCCCAACGACCGGTAACGGGTACTGCGCAAGGGCATGTAACATAGTTTCAATGGAGCTTGTCCCATTACTGACACCGGTTCGGCTGACAAGATCAAGACCTGCACAGAACACGGAACCCTCAGAACGCAACACCACCACCCGTTCTGATCCCTCGGGCTGTGCACTGAAAATGTCATACAACCCATCCAGCATTTCGCCGTCCAGCGCATTGCGTTTCTCGGGGCGATTCAAGGTTACCGTGCGAACCGCACCGTGTAATTCATTCTGTATGGTTTCCACTGTCTCTCCTTTTCTTCAAGTGATGTTCTGACGAATGATACTTGGGGATCGAGTATTTAGCTATCTCGATGAACGAAATCACAATCGTCAACGGTCTGGGAGGGCCTCTTGACCTGCCGGTTGGGACAGGAAAACATGGCGCTGCCACACGCAATACACAAGGCTGCTGTTAGAATATGGCAGTAAGCAGGCACAATGAGAAGCGCTACCAGGAGACCCTGGAAGCAGCTATTGAGCGCATCGGCAGCCCTGGTGTGGCGACGCTACACGCGTCTTCCTAGAATCGAGTCACACCGCGGCGGGCAGAGCGGTCCTCGCGGCCGATCTGTCTGCACAATTCTGAGAATTTCAGCGAGAGTCTATTGCGAAGCGCTCGTTCCCAACGACCGAACTCTCTCTGGCGCTGTCTAACTCATCGTTGATGATGTCGCAGTGCATCAAGCAATCGCACATGACGCGGCCGAGGCAAAACGTTATCAACTACCCCGATATGAATCCGACTCCGGAAATTGCTCACTCAAAAGCCGCGAGCACCTCCTGATCGAGTTGTTGGTAGAGCCGCGGGGTGTTGGGGATGCCCTGGAAGATGATTCCCTGCACGCCGCTCGCCTCGTAGCTACGGAAGACGTTGATAATGTGTTCCGCCGTGCCGATCGGCAGGTGACGGTCGCGATCCTGTTCCGCCATCCCGGCGCCGAACAACCCACGCAGATGCGCCGCCTTTTGTGGGTCGTCCTGCAGTGCGACCGGAAGGAAGACGGTGCGTGAGATCTCGGTGGGATCGCGTCCGATGTTGTCGCAGTGCTTTTCAAGCACTTCGATCTTGTGCTTGACCGCATCCGGCGTTCCTTGCACGTTCATCACGTCACCGTACTTCGCCAGCGTGAGCAACGTGCGTCGCTCACCGCCACCGCCAACCATGATGGGAAGGTGCGGTCGCTGCACGCACTTCGGTGCGAACGGCGCCTTGCCGAGACGGTAGTACCGGCCTTCAAAATCGACCGGACCATCCGTTGTAAAGAGGGCGTGGATTAGCGCGCAGGCCTCCTCGAGGCGATCGGAGCGCTCTCTAATCGAGGGGAAGTCCCACCCGTACGCCTCGTGTTCGCGTTGATGCCAAGCAGCACCAATACCGAGCTCAAGTCGACCGTTGGTCATCTGGTCGGTTGTCGCCGCCATCTTGGCCAGCAGCGCGGGGTTGCGATAGGTGTTGCCGGTTACGATGCAGCCCCAGCGAAGGCGATCCGTCGAAACCGCGAGTCCGATGAGCGTGGTCCAGCCTTCCAGGCAATCGCCGGCTTCGTCCAGGAACGGTAGCGGCGGCACGAAGTGGTCGAAGGTCCAGGCGCTGGTCCAACGACCACCATCCATGACCTCGGCGACGGACTTCATCGCCTCCCAGGTGGTGTCGTTACCGGGAATCTGTGAACCAAAAAACAGCGCCATCGCGTCTGCCTCCGTGGCGGTTTGTAGGCGGAGGGCAAGCATAGACCCTCGCAGATGTGGAAACAAGCCGACCGTGCACCTCCATGCAAACGGATTTGCAGGACTTCTACCGAATGAATCGTTGACCATCCAGTGCTCATCCAGTGGTCATGTGAGACATGCTACAATTGAACCTGAGGGTACGTCTGGCGCACACAATTTCTCTTAAGTAACATCGGGAAATCATAATGAAGAACTCGACCTTTATCCTGCTGGCATTCTTAGCGATCACCACCACCTTGCCCGCGGTTGCGGCAAATGATGACAAGTATCGTGTTGATACTGTGATCGAAGGGATCAGTATTCCCTGGGGCATGGTGTGGCTGCCCAACGGCGATATGCTTGTGACCGAACGTCAGGGCAGTCTGTACCGAGTACGCAATGCAAAGATCCACAGCAAGATTGAGGGACTACCGAAGGTGCATGCAAATGGTCAGGGCGGCTTACTCGACTTGGAGCTCCACCCGGCGTATGCGGATAACGGTTGGCTATACCTGTCTTACTCGAGTCCGGAAGGTGATGGTGCCGGCAGTAACACGGCCATCATGCGAGCCAAGCTGGACGGTGATACCCTTGTTGATCAGAAGGTCCTCTACAAGGCAGAACCTAACTCACGCCGGGGTCAACACTACGGCAGTCGCATCGAGTTCGATGATATGGGCTTTCTGTTTTTCTCCATCGGTGAGCGCGGCCAGCGTGACAGCAACCCACAAGATCTCAGTCGTGACGGCGGCAAGGTGTATCGATTGCATGACGACGGCCGAATCCCGGCAGACAATCCCTATGTCAAGCAAGCTGGTGCAAAAGACGCTGTTTACTCCTGGGGGCACCGCAATCCCCAGGGCATGGCAAAGAATCCCGTCAGCGGACAGATTTGGGTCCACGAACACGGTCCGCGTGGCGGCGACGAGGTGAACGTGGTTAAGCCTACCGCCAATTACGGCTGGCCCATATTGAGCTACGGCATCAATTACAGCGGCACCGAGTTTGCGCAGGGCACTGAGCGCGAAGGGTTCGAATCGCCGATATGGTATTGGGTGCCATCCATCGCCCCGTCCGGGATGACGTTTGTGAGCAGCGATAGGTACCCGGACTGGCAGGGGCACTTATTGGTCGGCTCATTGAAGTTCGGTTATCTGGTACTGTGCCGGGTGGCCGGCAACACCATCGCCAGCGCAGAGATTCTGTTTGAAGGCATTGGCCGCGTCCGCAACGTGCGTCAGGGACCGGATGGATACATCTATGTCGCCGTCGACGGGAAAGGCATCAAGCGCCTGGTGCCGCTATAACGCAGCACACCACACCGGCCCTGTTGATCAACCGTTCGCGATGGCTGCGGCTATACCTGGGTTACGCGACCTCATCACCATGCTCGTGATCTGGACCTCCGGGAACCACAGCGTAGCCCAACAGCCCGCCGAACGTGACGGCGATTACCCCCCAACCGAGCAAGAAACTAGGGCCTAGAGCCAACCCCCACCTGACTCTCTCCCCAATGTACTCGACCCCGGCGATGGGGTAGAAGATCCCTGTAAAGATCAATATCCAGCCGATAACTGTTAGTGTAAGGGGCGCTCGCGAACCCGATGCCACGCATAACAGCGCACCGCCAAACAGCAGGCGTAAAACGGATGCAGTATAAAGCCCGGCAGGTTCTTGGATCAGAACAATAAGCTCTGCCAGTCGCATGGGGGAGACGATTCCCAATACGCCGGCTGCGGCAGTGAGGGCGCACAAGGCAAAGACTGCCGGAGTCAGCACTTTCACCATATGGGCACCTCCCATGTTGGTACGCTGCCCCGCAGATCGGCACGGATGCCGGCAATGAATTCCTCTAAACCACGCCAGCAACTCTTTGGCGTTCTCTTCCATCGCTGGCGACTTACTGGCGGCATTCTGATCGAACGCTGCTCGTGGCTAGGTCCCTCTGGCAAGGGTAATCTCGAAGCTCTGACCACCCACACTGAGCGTCCCCTTTGCTTGATCGTCTTCCAGCGTACCACTGAATTGGAGTCGCAGCATGTTGGATCGGAATGACAGTTTGCCATCTTCGAGAGACGCCACGCTTATCCTGGCACCTTGCATGCCTCTGTCCGGATTGTCCAAAAAACCTACCAAGAATGCATCGTTATCTTTTTCAAATCGAACGATGAGTGTCGACTTGCCTTGTGGTGCCGACAGTTCGCCATGCCAGCTTCCCACCAGTTTTGCTGCCGAATCAGCGGGAATCTCCAACTTCAGCGACGGCAGGCGACCCTTTATGATCGTTAGCGGCATCTTTTGGCCAGCTTGACTGAAGTCACCGCTAATTTTTCCGGACTCCATGGCCCCCTTGAATGAACCGATGCCACCGATAGCTATCTCCACAGTGGCGCCTTCCAATGAAACAGATTTAATCGGTAAATCCTTGGCGCCTTGATCCGGGCTGTCAAAATAGCCGCGCACATAGTCCTTTACCTGGACAAATCGAAACACTGCAGCTAGGGAACCGCCGGGCGTGTCAATGGTGCCGTGCCAATGACCCATCAAATTGGCTTTGACATCTGTTGCCAACTCGAGTGCATACTCTCGCGGGTTAAAAGCCGCTTTGCTCAAGGTCAGAGGCATCGCCAGTCCCTGCGACCATTCTCCGACGATATCCGCACCTTCGAACTTCCCCTTGTAGGTTCCGTTGACGACCTCTACGCGAAGACTAATGTCCGACTCCGTTACCACGATATTTTCCATATTGAATTTCTGCGGGCTCTGATCCGGGCTTTCCATCGTGCCGGCCAATCTACCGGATTCTGTGGCATTGAAATTCATGACGATGGAAAGTGACGAACCACCTGGTATTTCCAGGTCGCCTTGCCAGCGACCAACTATTCTGTCGAGCACTTCCTGAGGCAGAGCCTGTTCTTCGTAAGGCGTCAGTTCAAATGGATACGACTCACCAAGCTGACTCCAATGCCCTTTTAGAGAACCGTCCACCAGCTTTCCAGCATACGAGCCCTCAAGATCAGCAACTTCCACGGACAGACTGTTTTCATCGAACGTGACTTTGCTTGCGGCCACGTTTTTTATCGCTCCCGAATCCGGAGAATTAATCAGCATCGAGTAACTGCCGTCGGGTTTGGATTCGAAGATAAACTGCACGGTCAGTTCACTTCCCGGTGCCGTGACAAGCTTGCCCTGCCACGTCCCTTCAAGATCAGCCACCGCGTTACAGGCTGTAAATATCAACGAACATACGGCTTGATTCAGTAGTTTCTTAGGCATGAGGGTTTCTCCAAGTCGTGCTGGCGATTATTCGTAGCGTAGAGCGTTCACTGGATTGGACAGTGCAGTTTTGGATGACTGGGCCGCGATCGTGGTAAATGCAATTGCAGCAACGACCAGTGACGCGGCAATAAATACCCAAACCTCTATGTCGACTCGGTAGGCGAATACATCGAGCCAGATATTCATCACGTAATATGAAAGCAACGACGCCAGAACAGAAGCAACGACGACCAGATACATTAAGTTTCTGGCCAGCATCGTGATGATCTGCAAAGTGGTCGCGCCGATAACTTTCCGAATGCCTATTTCCTTGGTTCGCAGTTCGGTCGTAAACGCAGCGACGCCAAACAGCCCCAAACAGGAAATGAACATACAGATCCCGGCAAAAACAGAGGTCAAGTGCATGAGGTTGGTCTCGTTCTCATACATTTCATTGAGCAGGTCATCAAAGAACCGGAATTCAAACGGGTGTTCCGGATCGATTTCGGATATGACAGAGTCGATGTAGTTGATCGTGCGGAATACATCTTCACCAGCTACGCTAACGATGATGGTACGTGCCTGCAGAGGTCTTTGCAGCGGTGGCACATTGGAAAAGTCAGCCGGTGGAAAGGGTCGCAGGAACATGGGCACAACCGGTTCGTGCAGGGATGCAAAATGAAAATCCTCCACCACACCGACAACGCGGGCATTGAACTCCTGTATCCGTTTTCCGATTGGGTTTTCCCATCCCATATTCTTCACCATGGTCTCATTGACGACCACCGACGTGCCCACGTCAGTCAGCAATCGCTTGGAGAAATCTCTCCCTTCGATGACTTCAATATCCATGACGTCAATAAATTCCTTACCCACGGCAATATGATTCAGCGTCGTTCGCTCCATCTGGCCTTGGTTATTCTCAACTTGCAGCAATTGGATGGCCACGCCCTGTCCCGGAACATAGCTGGATTCCGTGAACCCGAGCACGCTGGCGTTTTTCAGCAGTTCGTTTCTGATTACCAGAATCCTTTCCAGCGTCTCCACACCGCGAAGTGTAATGGACAATTTGTTTTCCTCATCATAGCCAAGCGGTTTGCTGGCTACATAGCGCATTTGAATCTGCATCAAGACAGTACTGGCCAGTACCCCAACCGAGACTAGAAATTGAAGGAAAATCAGGATCTCGCGAAGGTGCAATCCGGACGAACGGATCCTTTTCGTGGCGGTCAGTGCAGACAAAGGCGCTACCGAGGACAAATAGAGGGCGGGATAGATCCCGGCAAGTACACCAATGAGGATGGTACCCATCACGATCCACATGATAACGAGGGGTTCACCGGACAAGTCCAATAGGGCGCCTTTGCCCAGCCAACTGCTGAGCGGAGTAAAAGCCTCGGCCAGCACGACCAGGAATCCGCCCAACAGGAGGGCAACAAGCGCATAGCCTACGGACTCTCCCATAAACTGAACGATTAGTTGCCATCTTTCAGCTCCGATGATCTTGCGCATGCCTATTTCCTTGGCGCGCTTTGTTGCCCTTGCAGTGGCCAAATTGGTGTAGTTTATACAGGCAACCAGCACTACAAACACGGCTACCGCAAAGAACCCATACACATAAAAGACATTGCCCGTTAGTTCGTCATAACCAAGGCTGCTGTCAAAATGGACCTCAGCCAGCGGTTGCGTGATGAATTCCGCAGACAGCTGTATTCGCTTTCCTAATTCGGACATCACTTTGTCGTAGAACGAGGCAAACATGGTTTCCAGCGCGTGTTGATCGAGATCAGGTGAGAGAAAAATGTAAGTGTATTCTCCAATGCTGAAGAGCTGTTGGGGAGACGCGTTCTGATCGCTCAGCCCGTAGTTCTCCAATACATTCATGGAGATCAGAGCATCGTATTTCAGATGAGAGTTGTCCGGCTGATCTTCGAACACCGCCGTGACACGAAAGTCAAATACGTCAGTTTTGAGTTTTTCACCCACCGGGTTGCGATCGCCGAAATAAGCACGGGAAAAACTCTCGCTGAGTGCGATGGCGAAGGGATCCGCCAACGCATTTTCCAAGTCGCCATAGATTGCCTTGTGCGTAAATACTCTGAACGCATTCTCGTCAGCAAGTCGCACATCAGTCCAGAAGATTGCCGTATCTTCATATCGGTACAAGCCTCGTCCCGGGTCCCTGAACCTGACAAATTCGCCAACCTGAGGAAACTCCTTGAGAAACAGAGGACCTAACGCGTGAGATGACGCGGCAAATCGATCCGACTTACCATTTGTGGTGTAGACATTGGCAATACGATAGATACGTTCGTGATTTACATTGTGTTGATCGTAAGTCAACTCACTGCGGATATACAAAAATAGTATCAACGCGCACGCGATCGCCAGCGAGAGTCCGAGCACGTTGATCAGCGCATAGGTCTTCTCCCGGTAAAAATGTCGCAGCGTAACTTTTAGATAGTGCTTAAGCATATTCCCGCTTCCGATTCTCTTCCGATTGAATCTTGCCATCGAACAAATGGATAACGCGATCAGCAAAATTCGCATCATGCTCTGAGTGGGTCACCATCACGATGGTACTGCCCTCACCATTCAGCTGTCGCAGCATCCCCATGACTTCATCACCGTGTTCAGAATCGAGGTTTCCCGTTGGCTCGTCGGCGAGGATCAACTTGGGCGAATTCACAATCGCCCGGGCGACTGCCGTGCGTTGCTGCTGACCTCCCGATAGCTGCAGCGGGAAGTGATCCATGCGATGACTCATGTCCATTTTCTCGAGCACTGATTGGGTCCGCTTGGCACGCTCACGAACAGATGTCTTGTTATAGATCAAAGGTAACTCGACGTTCTCGTACACGGTAAGTTCGTCGATGAGATTAAAGCTCTGAAACACAAATCCAATATTCGCCTTGCGGATTCTTCCTCTGCTGTGTTCCGGATACTTGCCGACTTCCTCTCCTAGGAACTGGTATTGACCATCGGACGGACTGTCGATTAAACCGAGGATGTGCAATAGGGTTGATTTGCCACAACCTGATGGCCCCATCAGGGAGACGAACTCTCCCTCATCGACTTCAAGATCTACCTCGTCCAACGCTGTCGTTTCTACTTTCTCGGTGCGAAAGATTTTGGTGATATTACTGGCTGATATAATCAAAATGGATTCCTCTGAATCTCCTAAGACAGGAGGTCAACGATTTATTGGCTCGGAGAAGGTCAGTTCGTCGGCATCTCTGAACAGGTCATAGCTCGAACTGATAATCCAATCACCTGTTTCCAGACCCTCCAATACCTCAAAACTCTTGGGATTCTGTCGGCCTGGAACCACAGCGACTCGATAAGCAGCACTGCCGTCATCAGTCAGCCGATAGACCCAACGACCATTCGTATGCCTGTAAAACCCACCCTTGGTCACCAGAGTCGAAGTATTGGTCTCGCTCAAACTCAGGTCGATCTGTAAGCTCTGACCTCGCTTGATACCATCTGCAACTGTTCCTGCAAATCCCATGTCCACCTGAAATGCATCGTTTGTCACTTCAGGATAGATCTTGATTACCTTGAGCTGATATTGTTGCCCATCGAAGTCAAAGCTGCCCTGCTGACTCACTTCTACTTTTGAGATATAGAACTGATCGATGTTGGCGATTACCTTGAACACGTCCAATCGATCGACCTGGCCGATTCGATGACCTTTGGTAAAACTCTGACCAATCTCTGCGCGCATGGCGGACAGGTAACCACTGATGGGTGCTCGCACCTCAAGACTGTCGACGATGCGGCTAAGTACTTCTAAACTGCGGTTGACCCGGTCAATGGAATCGTCCACCTGTCGGTTCTGTTGTTCTCGGAGGATACTCTCTTGCCGAATACGTTCTGTTAGCAGGCCACGGTTGTTCTTAAGGTATTCGAGTTCGTCCTTGGTTGATTCGAACTGCTGTTGTGATATGGTCGTGTTCGGTTGTTCTTTCAGTGTTATGAAGCGCTTGTAATCCTTCTCCAAATCGAGAATGCGATAGTTCAGATCCAGCAATTGATCTTTGAGGATGAGATTTTTCTCAGTCAGGGATATCTTCGAGTTGCGAAGCTGATTCAGGTTTTCCAGTATTCGGGTCTCGGAATCGATGGTGTTTTTCTGGACGTTGGTGTTATTGAAACGTAGTATCACGTCGCCTTTGTCGACCCAACTGCCACTGGCGATAAACACTTCCTCGACGATGCCACCTTCCTGCAGATCGAGGTAAACGGTGGTGCGTGGCTGCACGCTTCCGATGATGGGAATGTATTCCTCGAACTCGCCCTGGCTGACTTGAGAAACACTGATACGGGCAACGTCAACATTTAGCCGTGATTTTCCAGAACTGGAAATCGCGCTATAGCCAAGACCGATGACCAGTAAACCTGTTACAGAATAGGTGATTATTCTGCTGACCGGCCACTGCTTCTGTTCGATAGGCCTATCCATACCAACCTGCGACAATGACCAGGTACATAACGGACGAGAGAACCGAACAGCCGCTCTTGGAGGGACGATTACAGGCGAGCGCGGTTCCATCGCTGAATTCTGCGCATAGTCTACAGTTATCTGTGGGTACCCGCTATGACGAATTGAATGAGGGAATAGTTCTAAGACCCGCCAACTATTTCTACAGCTGAAGGGGCTCGTTAAGTACGGAGACGCTGCAAGAGTTCTGCCTGTTCCTCATCTTTCAGCGATGGAACACGAAACGACGTCCTGCCGATGACGTCACCGAAGCGGGCCTTCATGGTATCGACAACTTCCTCGGGTGTGCCGATGATGGCGATCGTGTGCAGGATTTCGTCGCTGATCACGTCGGCCATCTGGCGTTGCTGTTGACGCTTGTTGAGCATGTTCAATTCGCTTTGCAGATCACCCCAGCCGTGAAGTTCAAGTACCGGTCGGTAGGCTTCCGTCGAACCGTAAAAGGCGATGCGATCACGGGCCGCAGCGATTGCTGCCTCGATCGACTCCTCGTCGTTGCCGGAAGCGACGATGGGGGCGTAATCCAGTTCGAAGTCAGCGAGTGTTCGTTTACTCTTGGCAAGTCCCGCCTCGATCGCCGGGAGTGTCACCTCACGCATATACTGCTCCGATGAGAACGGATGCATGATCATGCCGTCGGCAACTTCCGCTGCCACTTTCGTCATCAGTGGGCCGGTCGCTGACAGCATGATCCGCGGTCTGCCTGCCTCGATGTTGTCTGGTGTGAAAGTGGCGGGCATCAACGTATGCTGGTAATACTCGCCGACATAATCCAGACGATCGCCATCGTACCAGCAGTCGAAAATCGCCTGCATGGCATCGATGAACTCACGCATCTGCCGGGCCCCCTTGTACCAAGGCATACTGAATCGACGCTCGATATGTGGCCTCACCTGAGAACCGAGTCCGAGCACCAGCCGTCCGCCGGAGAATGCGTTCAAGTCATGGGCAATGGTCGCCAGGCTCATGGGATTACGTGAGAAGGCGACTGCAACCGAGGTGACGAGTTCGATGGACTCTGTATGCTCGGCAGCCAGGACCAGTGGCAGGAATGCATCGTGATTGAGTTCGGCGATGCGAATTCCGTCGTAACCCATCGCCTCCAGACGCATGGCGTCATCCGCGACCTTAGCCATGTCTGCCGATATGCCCGCATCAACTTTCATTCGTACATCTCTTTGGATAACATTCGGGTCCACACCGTTGGGCCCCGTATATCCCTATGTGGCCAGGACGCAAGCGTACTGAAAGGGCACGTGAATAGCCATACCCTACGGTCCACCAACCAGCGCGGGAGAGTGAGGATGCCGATAGAACTAGAGGACCTGGAAGAAGTCAACTGGCGGCAGGATGGCGGCGTTGTTACGTTATCTCTAAATCGACCTGAAAAGCGCAACGCCATCACGATGCGGATGTTGGGGGAACTCATTTACGCGCTGCAGTGTTGTGAGGACAGCGATGCTATTCGAGCGGTGGTAATAAGGGGTGTGGGCAAGGGATTCTGCCCGGGCGACGACTTGGGTGGCATGGGTGCCCTGCCCGAAACCTATCTCGATGCGCTTCGTCATCCGGCAACGCATGCAGCCTTACAGGCCTGTCTGCGCGCGTTGCCGAAGCCTACCATAGCCGCCATACACGGCTTTGCGTTTGGCGTCGGACTGGATCTCGCCATGGCGTGCGATTTCAGGATCGCGGCAGCGGACGCCCAGTTACGGGACCAACGGGTTTTCGGGCGAGGCATGCACGCGGTCACCGGCTGTGCCTGGTTTCAGCCGAGGGCACTTGGGCTCACCAAGGCCCTCGAGTTTCTTATCCTCGGCCAACCATACACAGGTACACGAGCGGCCGACGTGGGTATGGTCACCAAGGCAGTTCCTGCGTCCGAGTTCGAAAGCAGCGTTCATGAATTCGCGACTAAGCTGGCTAACGCGCCGACAAAGGCGATCGGATTGATGAAGAAACAGATTTACGAAGGTCTCAATATGACGCACGACGAATTTATGGCGTTTGCAGCGCCGCTCATTCGCGAGGTCGAGATCAAGGACCGCCAGGAGGGAATTAGCGCGTTCCTCGAGAAAAGACCGGCGAAATTTACCGGCCAGTAACTTTAAAGCAAGGAAAACCAATGAAAATATCCACCTTGATGAGCTATTCCTCAGGCTATATCGGCGCCACCAATGAAATTGTAGAAATGGAGAAGGCGGGTCTCGACGTTGTCTGGATTCCGGAGGCATACTCCTTCGATGCTGTCAGTGCCATGGGATACATGGCTGCCAAGACTGACAGGGTCACCATCGCTTCCGGCATTCTGAATATTTACAGCAGAACCCCCACCCTTCTGGCAATGACTGCAGCAGGTATCGACGCTCTGTCTGAAGGGCGTTGCATGCTCGGATTAGGCGCTTCCGGCCCACAGGTAATCGAAGGATTCCACGGCATACCTTACGATGCACCCATGACGCGCATAAGGGAAATCGTCGAGATCTGCCGGATGGTATGGCGAAGAGAAGAGAAGTTGGTATACAACGGCAAGAAATACCACTTCCCGATTCCGGCAGATCAAGGAACGGGGCTCGGCATACCACTTAAAATCATCAATCACCCCTATCGGGAAGAAATCCCCATCGCACTGGCCACGCTTGGCGAGAAGAGCGTAGAAATGACCGCTGAGATCGCCGATGCATGGCTGCCGGCATTCTTCATGCCCGAGGGCGCTGACGCTATATGGGGAAAAGCCCTGGCACGTGGCAACGCCAAACGTGATGTCGCTCGCGCACCCCTTGATATCTACGCTGGTGGTTCAGTCGCCATCGGTGAAGGACTGGAATCCTACCGGGATATGGCACGCCCGGGCATAGCGCTGTATGTCGGCGGCATGGGGGCCAAGGAGAAGAACTTCTATAACCAGGTATTCCGTAAGTACGGATACGAGGAGGAAGCGGAAGCCATCCAAACCCTCTATCTTTCCGGCAGGAAATCGGAAGCGGAGGCCGCTATTCCTCAATCCTATCTCGATGCCACCTCGCTGATCGGTTCGGAGGGCTTTGTACGCGATCGACTTCAGGTCCTTCAAGAGAGTGGCGTCACATCTCTCAATATCGCCTTCCTCGGTACGACCACCGAGGAACGAGTCAGGAACTGTGATGCGCTAAGAAATCTGTTGGAGAAGATCTAGCGATTAGAAAATGGGGGGTTCGTAAGCGGTCCCAACCTTCTCTTTGACGCAGGTACGACCCGTTGACTCGGCTTGCTTAACCGGTTCGTATCCAGGTGGACATTCAAACATAATCTGGGTTGAAAAGGTGCCTGCGCCCCCCTGTCTGCCTATGGTCGTTCCCTGGCAACTGTAGTTGTAGCCGTATTGGTCGGTACGGCGAAGTCTCTGGTTCCGCTCGCACCTTCCCACCCGGAATTCCTCAATGATGGCAGCGTCCCTACGGCAGCGGTATTCCTGCTTGCCCGATCGTTGCTCCAACTCGGCACCTTTTTCACATTTGGGTTTCCAGTATTTGTCTTTTGCACCCGCCTGAGGTGAGTTAACAATCATCGCCATCGCCAGGATCGCCATCAGATTGACCATCTTCATTCTATACTCTCCTTACTTTTGCTAACGTGTTAGAAAGGTCCTTAATAGTAAAGTTTGCCATGATTTCATCGCTCAGGCCAATGCGGCTTGAACTACTTGACAGCGTTTAGTTCATACTATAAACTTATTCTCAGTACGAACCAATCTATTACGAAAACTGTATCGAGCTGCCCGAAAGACGCTAATCTGCTGGACAGCCTATTTACCATCTGACTTATGTCAACGAGTAGGAAATATCATGGCTAGCACTCAACTTGAATCCGAACTACATGCCAGCTATTGGGAAGATGGACTGCTGGACCTCTTCTGTGGTGTTGCCTTATTAATGATCGGAACCGCCTGGTGGTTCGAACTGCACGTCTTCGGTCCAATTTCCCTTCCTCTGCTTGTGCCTCTCTGGCAGCCGTTTCGGAAACGCTGGATTGAGCCCCGCGCCGGGTACGTTGAATTCAGCCCCTCCAGGCGTCATCGGTGGCGCACATCTTTGCACGTCGTCCTGCTATGCGGACTGGGCACTTTCGTCCTTGCCGTCTTGATGTACGTCTTGGTGCAAAAGAACCAAAACGTCGTGCCGGCTGATTTTGTGGCTGGCTTGCCGGCCTTGCTGCTGGGCCTTGGCGGCTTCTTCGTAGTCCTGCTTACCAGTCAGATTCGATTCCTGGCTTATACATTCGTGTTGATCTGCGCCGGGATAACCACCATAGCCATCGACGCGGGTCCCGCTGCTCCCTTGATCGTATCCGGTATGATCGTTCTGGCCGCCGGTGTGTTGTTGCTGACACGCTTCTTTCGAGAAAGCAAGGGGCTGGCACAATGACGTCATCGGAAGATGTATTGCACATTCCCATGGTCGATGGGCTGATTCACGAACCTGCCCGTCTGCGCCTGCTGGCGTTCCTGTGTGTCCTGGATCGTGCCGACTTCGTCTTTCTCCTGCGACACAGTGGCATGAGCAGAGGCAACATGTCGGTCCAGATGACTCGACTGAGTGATGCGGATCTAGTGGCGGTCGAAAAGACCTTCGTTGACAACCGTCCTCGCACAACATACTCCATAACCAAGAAAGGCCGCCAGGCGTTAACTGAATACAAACACACAATGACGGCCATTCTGGATTCGTTCCCGGATTAGCCAACGACTCAACTCATTCTCGCTCGACACGCTGCTCGAACGGCAGGAAACGGGAGAGTATTTTGACTCTCCGATGGAAGTGTGATTAATTCCTGCAAGCCCACACTCAACTGGTCAATCACTATGCTTAGAATAGTTATTACAGTAGTCCTGCTGCAGTTCTGTTACCCGGCATTCTCTGACGACTTTTCTTACGACGCCATTGCCAAACGATACACTGAAACGCAGCTTGACCGAAGAAGCGTGCAGCAAGCGAAGATGCATGGCGAGTGTCTGGTCGGTCTCAAGCAGCTTAACTTTCAAAGGCGCAATGATTTCGATCCTGTCGCTGAGTGGACAAATTATCGGTCCTTATCTCTCTTGGAGCAGTTCCCCCCATGCACAGTTCTCATCATGATGGAGGTTGCCCGCAAGGAGTTGGTTGAAGAGAACCGGCCGAAGTAGAACGCAAACCAGCGACGCTGCTTCGGTCGTTGCAGGTCGTCATCATGTCCCGCTAGCCCCATATCTTGCCTTTCCCACCAAAATTGGGTGTTTACAGGCAAGCAGTCGGTGTCGAGGCCCGGCATCGGCTACCACTTTTGATGGTGAAAACAGTGTGCGACGCGCAAAACGTCGCTGGGTTACGACCACAACTCCCGCACGTCATCCAGCGGCGCGTCCTCGATGCGACAATCGAGGCCCAAACGCATGGTAGCCCTTCGATCAACGTGGTACCGCGGCCAGTCCGGCAGCAAGTCGTTGCCGGGATCACTGTTGCCGGCAAAGGCGATATAGGTCGACATCATGACCTTACTCAGTTTGTCCACCTCTGTGCCAACACCACAGAAAGGTCGCATCGAATCACTGCCACAGGTGCCGAAGATGAATGGGATGTCCAGCGAGTGGCAGGCCTTGAGCTTGCCACTCTCTGCCGGTGACGGGTAGTCAAACAGATACATCCACGTCTGTGGTGTGTGGCTTGAATGCAATTCCGCGGTACGAATCGCCGGCATTCGAAACATCCGGTCAGTACTCATCGCCGCCATCAAATCGACACTATCGGTAACGGGCAGGTCCCGCCCCAGCATCTGACGATAACGGCTGATGGCTTCCTTGACCCGATCGCCCAGTATGCCTGCGGCCCGCTTCTCCAATCCCTCGTCATCCAGGTTCTCATAGCTTGGGTTGAATATCGTGAAGAGAGTGGCTTCGTTCTGGGTCGTTCCGATCAACAGCGGCATATCTCTGCACCAGGTGCCATTGCCGATCCCTGTGGCGGCATCCTGACAAATGACACTGCCATCGCGCACCGGGCCGAACCTGACACCATCCGCTGCTCGCTCCGTCATCAGGCGTTGCTGAAAATCGAGAATAGAGTGCGCCGGGACGGTGCGTAACGCATCCAGGGCACCGAACTCCTCGATGAAGTATTGCGCTGTCCGCATCGCTTCCTCTGCGCTGACCTGCTTCGTGATAGACCCGCTCATTGGAATCGCCTTGTCAAAACAGCCTGCCGCCGCCGGTAACGCCATCAACTCCGCGATGTCAAAACCACCGGCGGACTGTCCGAACACGGTAATGTTTCCCGCTTCGCCACCGAACTGTTCGATCTCCTGTCTGACCCATTGCAGTGCCGCTACCTGATCCAGCAGCGCTTCGTTGCCGCTTGCGCCCAGTTCCGGAAGATGCAGGAAGCCGAATGCTCCCAGACGATAATTGACTGTCACGATCACCACATCCCCTTCTCGAGCCAGATGTGCACCGTTGAACCGGGGTTGGGATGCAGAACCGACGGTATTGCCACCACCGTGAATCCACACCAGCACAGGTCTCGACTTGCTGTCGATGGCGGGCGTCCAGACGTTGAGATAAAGGCAGTCCTCGGAGATCTCACCTGTGGCTATGCCGATAAGCTCACCGATCTGCGATGGCAACGGGTTCTGCATTGCTGAAGCACTAAACGCCACCGTCGGCAATGTATCGGACCAGGGCTGCGGCGGTTGCGGGGGGAGCCAGCGGCGATCACCGATCGGTGGCGCGGCAAACGGTATGCCCTGGAAGGTCAGTACACCGCCCTCCTCTTTTCCTGCAATCTTTCCGTACCCGGTTGCAACTGTGACGGCCATATTGTTTTCTCCACAGAGCGGCTTAAACGGGATGTTATCACAGTCGGCTGGCCATCGATGCCGAGAGCACATGGCTCACGTGACGCGAATTCGTGTTGCGGCAGGATCTGCCTGTTCAGGCGCTCCTCGGTACACGAATGGTTTCGACCAGCGCCTGTACTTCAGCCGGCGGCGGCGGCGTCAGCCTGCAAACCACGAGACTGACGGCAAAATTCAGCAACATGCCCACGGTCCCAATGCCTTCTGGTGACACCCCAAATAACCAATGCTCGGGGTTGCTCGTCTCCGGGCTGATGAATTTGAAATACACGATATACGAAAACGTAAACGTCAGTCCGGTGATCATGCCGGCAATAGCGGCCTCCTTGTTCATCCGCTTGGAGAATATGCCGAGGAAAATCACCGGAAAGAAGCTGGCCGCTGCCAGCCCGAATGCAAATGCGACCACCGGCGCCACGAAGTCCAGTGGATAGATGCCGAGCAACCCGGCAACAGCAACGGCCACCGCGGCCGCGATACGCGCAAACATCAATTCCTGCCGTTCCGAGATTTGCGGCATCAGGTTTTTCTTGAGCAGGTCGTGAGAGATGGAAGTCGACATCACCAGCAGCAGACCTGCTGCCGTGGACAGCGCAGCCGCAAGTCCACCGGCGGCAACCAGGGCAATCACCCAGGCCGGCAGATCAGCGATCTCAGGATGGGCGAGGACGATGATATCCCGGTCGATATATAATTCGTTGTCGTTCAAAGTTCCCATGTTGGCGACGTTGCGTGCCCCGGCAGAATTGCGGACACCCGTGTAGACAGGCGCACCCCCTTCGAGGGGCGCGCCGCCGCGATACTGGATCCGGCCATCACCATCTTTGTCGAGCCAGGCGACTAAGCCGGTATCTTCCCACTTGGATAACCACTCCGGGACCTCGTCATACGCCACATCATTGACGCTATTGATGATGTTGATTCTCGCGAAGGCAGCCACGGCTGGTGCGGTGGTGTACAGGATGGCGATGAAAACCAGCGCATAACCCGCCGAAATGCGTGCATCCCTTACCTTTGGAACGGTGAAGAAGCGTACGATCACATGGGGTAACCCGGCCGTCCCAGCCATTAGCGCGGCCGTGATAAAGAGCATATCGATAGTCGATTTGTTTCCCGACGTGAACGCCGTCATGCCGAGTTCTGTAGTGAGACCATCGAGCTTCTCTAGCAGATAGATTCCCGAACCATCCGCCAGGGTACTGCCAAATCCAATCTGTGGAATGGGAACTCCTGTCAGCATGATGGATATGTAGATGGCCGGTACCAGGTAAGCAAAAATCAAAACACAATACTGGGCGACCTGGGTGTAGGTGATGCCCTTCATGCCCCCCAATACCGCGTACAGGAACACGATTGCCATGCCTATGATCACGCCTGAGGTGATATCCACTTCCAGGAACCGGGAGAATACGATGCCAACCCCGCGCATCTGGCCGGCGACGTAGGTAAAGGATATGAAGATGACGCAGATGACCGCCACCTGACGAGCGGCCTGGGAGTAATAACGATCGCCGACGAAATCCGGCACCGTGTATTTCGAAAATTTGCGCAGGTAAGGCGCAAGCAACAGGGCCAGAAGAACATAGCCACCGGTCCACCCCATTAAATAACGTGCGCCGTCTCTGCCATCGAACGCAATGATGCCGGCCATGCCCATAAAGGACGCCGCGGACATCCAGTCAGCCGCGGTTGCAGCACCGTTAGCAACGGGATTTACATGGCTGCCTGCAATATAGAATTCATTGGTACTCGAAGCGCGACTCCAGAACGCAATGCCGATGTACAACGCAAATGACAATCCTACAAAGAGATAGGTGAGGTCTTGAGCATCCATCGATAGTCCTTATTCTTGTTGTAGGTGTAGTTGTAGGTGTGGTTTTAGGTGTGGTTGTAGCTGCTGTGGAAGTTTTTGTTCTGTGACCGCTTACTCATCTTCCTCTCTGACATTGAACTTCTTATCAAGGCGGTTCATCTGCCACACGTAAACAAAGATCAGAATGACAAAGACGTAAATGGATCCCTGTTGGGCAAACCAGAAACCCAGCTTGAAGCCGAAGAAGTGGAACTGATCGAGGAAGTCGACGATCAAGATGCCAAAGACGAAAGAAACCAGGAACCAGATACTGAGCAGTACCAGCATCAACCGGAGATTTGCGCGCCAGTAGCCATTGTCTTCGTTCATATCTGTTCTCCAGTAACAAAAACGGCTGGATAGTCCAGCCTTAGACAGACCCATGGCCCGGTTACGATGTTACTCATCCATTCATGTAATCATCGCCATTGCTGACTCATTGGCGCATATAACCTGCACCACGAAGTCGCTACTGTATAAGGTTCTCCAAAAAAAGGCGAGCCCGCTCCAAGTAGGCCAATCGGAGCGGATCTCGTCAGTGACCGGTATCGTAGGTTAGTCTGCTATATCCCGGCTGACCTCGACCAGCTTTAATCCAGCCTGATGGATGCTATATTGCCCGTTACTCCAACTAACCTTGATCAGCGTCAATCCGGCCAATCCGATGCCATATTGTGGGTTACTCCAGCTAACCTTGATCAGCGTCAATCCAGCGAATTAGATGTTATGATGAACTAGAGCGTTCTACAAAAGCCGAAATAAGGTGGAAGCAAATGTCAAAAAACCAGGCGTTGTTCGATGCAATCGTCAAGGGAGATGCCAAAGCAGCTCCGGAGCTTGTTCAGGAAGACCTGGATAATAACGTCGCCGCAGATGTAATCCTGATGGAATCGATGGTTCCTGCCATGCGCCACATCGGCGACCTGTTTGCAAAAAATGAGGTGTACGTCCCTCAGGTGTTGATTGCGGCTCGGGCCATGAACGCCGGAATGGCATTGATAGAGCCGATCCTTGCAGATTCCGGCCATAAGCCCCTCGGCGTTGTGTGCATCGGTACCGTCAAAGGGGACCTTCACGATATCGGCAAGAATATCGTCGCCATGATGTTGAAAGGAGCGGGATTTGAGATCATGGACCTCGGCACCGATTGCGATACTGACGACTTTCAGCAGGCGGTCGACAAGGGGGCCCAAGTGGTTTGTTTGAGCGCCCTTCTAACCACCACCCTTCCCTACATGAAAACCATCGTCGATCACTTCAAGGGCAATAACGAGGTGCGCATCGTGATCGGTGGTGCGCCGGTAAGCGAGGCCTATGCCAAGGAGATCGAAGCGGATGGCTTCGGCAGCAACGCCGCCGACGCAGTGCATGCAGTTTCACGGACGCTGGGTCTACCTGTCTGATACTCACCGGTAACGGATGCAACAGATCGTTCTGGACAAGGAGCGCTTGCTGATAGAAGCAAGCGCAAAAGATAATCGCCTGCGGGAAATACGGGAAACCATTGCGCTGGGTGAACAAGCCAGCCGTGAAGTCAAGCAATGCCTCAATCACGCCAGACGTGCCATCAGCAAACTCAGTCGTCCTGAGGCCTGCTTTGGCGAAGTTGATGCTGAGTGGATCGATGGCGGCGTTGCTCTCAAGGAAGGTCCCGAGATTTTCCACGAGAGACTGAATGCTCGGATGGCGGAACGCAGCAACCTTTACACCTATTCTCTTTCTCTCGGTTACGAATCAAGCCAGATGATGGCCGAGCTCAACGGTGACTATTCCATCTACCACTTCCACTACTATATCGGTCGGACCCTGCTGCAATTGATGGGACGACAATTCATCCAGCAGGTACGGGAGTTGTTTCCGGATTGCCACTGGTCACGATTTCCGGTACTGGTGCAGATGGAAGGGGATGCGCTTCTGTCACCGGGACGGATCAAAAGACATTACTGGGATCCTGAGCGTATCGTCCAATTGCTGCCACTTTTTAAGGATACCCGGACCCATTTCAGCGTCACCGAAGCCGGCTGCATCTCTCCGCTCTTTTCCATAATTGGTATTATGTTGAGCACACCAATAGATCAAAAAGAGGCACGAGGATCATGAATTCCAGGGATAAAGGTACGACAGAGCTACCAAAGTCTCTACTGGACAGCATTTCCGAGCGCACGCTGCTCAGCGATGGTGCCATGGGCACCGAACTGCAGGCTGCCGGACTCAAGCCGGGCGAGTGTGGCGATCACTGGAACGTTGCCCACCCGAACAAGGTGGAGAAAATACAGCGGGCCTATGTGGACGCCGGCTCGGACATCTTGATCACCAACACGTTCGGGGCCTGTCGTCTGATGCTGGCGCGTCATGGCTATGCTGACTATGTGCAATCCATCAACGCCGCTGCGGTCGAGCTTGCCAGAAAAGCATTCGGCGATAACGATGGATATGTGCTGGGCGACATCGGGCCGTTTGGCGGCATCATGGCACCCCTCGGTGAGGTAGGTGAGCAGGAAGTCAGGGATGCCTTGATCGAACAGGCCGAGGCGCTGGTTGCTGCCGGTGTCGATGGCATTATCGTAGAGACGCAGACAGCCCTCGAGGAAGCCGCCATCGGCATCGAGGCAGCACTCGGGGCGGGCGCCCCCTGCGTAATCGCCTCGTTCTCCTATGATGTAAGACTGGATGGCACCGACCTCGCCACCATGATGGGCATCAGCCCTGAGGCAGCCGCCGAATTTACACAGACGTCCGGTGCCCACATGATCGGCATAAACTGCGGTACATTGGTGGATATGGGTTGGGCCATCAAGGTCACCCAACGCTATCGGAAACACTGCGATCTGGCGGTGATGGCCCAGCCGAACGCCGGTCAGCCGGTCTGGCAAGGTACGCAGCTCATCTACAAGGAGACGCCTGAGCAGATGGCGAGTCAAATCCCGGCCTTGCTGGAGAGCGGCGCCAGCATAATCGGTGCCTGCTGCGGCAGTACGCCGGAACATATAGCAGCCCTCAGACAAGAATTCTGAACGTTGAGTGCCATGCCTGTAGAAGTTGAGATCGACAAAAGGACCACCCTGGCGAGGGTCGGTCAGAGCCTGTTTGAATGCGCGGAACAGATGGACGTACAGATTCCCACCTCCTGCATCAAAAACGGAAAATGCAGAGAGTGCCTGGTGGAGGTAAGCGAAGGTGGCGAACTTCTCTCTCCCATATCGCCTGAGGAGGAGCACCTCCAAGGCAGATTTCGTCTCTCCTGTCGTGCCACCATCAGTGCAAACAGCGGACGTATCAGTTGCCACACGCTGCGCAGGGAAAAGATGCGCATCGAACAGGAAGCCCGGCACCTGCCTACCAGTTTTCAGGATACGCCCCTTAATCCAGCGGTTACACGCAGGGGTAAAAGTGTCTTACTGGATGGCAAATCCATCGCCCAGGGCGGTGCCATCTACGGTGTTGCGCTGGACGTGGGGACGACCACCGTCGCCGTTAGATTGATCGATCTGGAGAGCGGAGATCTGGTTGCAGCGTCCGCCTTTGAGAATCCGCAGCGGTTTGCGGGTAGCAATGTCATGTCGCGTATACTTTTTAACAGCGAGAACAAGGGGCGTCTGCAACAGAGAACCCTGACGGGATATCTCACCCACGCACTCGAGGACTTTCCCGTCGACACGACTCAGATCTACGAGATGGTGGTGGTGGGCAACACCACCATGCGCGATCTTTTTTTCGGTCTGGACGTAAGTGGCATCGGCCAAAAGCCGTTCCGTTCCATCACCGAGGTGCAACTGCGCAACGGCGAGCGCGCCTCCACCGCCGTCGCCAGCACCGGCAGACGCCTGAGACTACCGATCCATCCCGATGCACGGGTGGTGGGTCTGCCCATTATCAGCAGCCACGTGGGCGCAGACGCTGCTGCCTGCCTTCTGTCTGTGGATCTGGCCCGGCGTGAAGAGCCGATGCTGCTCATGGATATCGGCACCAATACCGAGATCCTTTGCGGATGCCGCGACCAACTCTTGGTGGCCTCGTGTCCCGCAGGACCGGCATTCGAAGGTGGGGCGGTAAGCTGTGGTATGCCGGGGCTCAAGGGAGCGATCGAGAGAGTGGCGATCTCTGCGACAGGTGAATCAGATTACCGGGTGATAGATGATGGCCCGGCGGAAGGCATCTGTGGCTCTGGCCTGATCGACCTGCTGAATGAACTGGTTATGCAGCAAATGATCGATGCGAACGGTCGTTACGTTGACGGTGAGGATCGATTCTTTCTCGACCGCAGTGCGGATATCTACCTGTCTGAAGCGGACATTGCGGAACTGGCACAGGCAAAAGGAGCCAACAGCGCCGGTATCAAGATCGTGTTGGATCGCGCCGGCCTGACCATCGATCAGGTAGACAGGTTATACCTGGCCGGCGGTTTCGCCCGGTACCTGGATACCCGGGCAGCACGAGGCATCGGCATGATTCCGGACATTGCCGACGGCTGCATACGTCAGATCGGCAACGCCGCTCTGGAGGGCGCATCCATTGCCCTCTGCTCGCTACCCCACAGAGACCTGTTGGATAGCTTGGTAAGACGGGCAGAACATCTGGAGTTGGAGATGGACGAACACTTTTTTGATTACTATGTGGACGGTTGTCTCTTCGCGGGCGTCAACTGATGGATGAACACTCTTTTTATGACTACGTCGACGGTTGTCTCTTTGCAGGCGCCGACTGACTGCTGATCTTAGCGAAAACAGATGTAACAAGGAGGCACTATGAGCTACCCGGATCTTGACGTTGGTTTATCCGAAGAGGATATCGCCGCACGGGATATGGTGAGGCGATTCGGAAACGAAGTGATGCGCCCTATCGGCATTCGACTGGATAAACTGGCTGATCCGCAGCAGGTGATCGCCAAGGACTCGGAACTTTGGGATGTACACCGGACCTACCGCGAACTGGGATTGCATACGCGCAGACTGGCGGGAGCCGGCGGAGCTGGACTCAGCCCCCTCGGCGGCATTCAGATAAACGAAGAGCTGGGATATGCCGACAGCGGCCTAGCCATCAGTATCGCCGTTGCCGGGGCGCCATTCGCCTATGCGGCGGCATCCAGAGAACCCGAACTACAGGGCTGGGCGAAAGCCTATGCCGAGGATACCAAGGCTGAATTGATCGGCTGCTGGGCCATCACCGAACCCGATCACGGCTCCGACTGGATCCTGGCGGGCGAACCAACCAGCAGCAATCCACTGATGGCACCCCAGCTTAAGGCGGTTAAGAAGGGTAAGGAGTATGTTCTGACCGGTCAAAAATCCGCCTGGGTCAGCAACGGCACCATCGCCACCCACGCCTCTCTGCACGTCAGCCTGGATTCGGATCAGGGCATGCATGGCACGGCAATCTGCATCGTGCCCCTGGATCTACCTGGCATCAGCAGGGGAAAGTCACTCGACAAACACGGCCAGCGTGCCCTTAATCAGGGCGAGATCTTTTTCGAGGAGGTGGTCATCCCGGAAAAATACATGGTGGTTCCGGATAGTGCCAGGGTCAACGTCATGCTGGGCTACAACACCTGGACCGGCGCCAACACCGGCATGAGCGTAACCTTCGCCGGCTGCGCCAAATCTGCACTGGACGAGGCGATCACCTATGCCAAGCAGCGCGTGCAAGGGGGAGTCGCCATTATCGAGCACCAGAATATCAAGTTGAAACTGATGCAGATGCTGCAGATGGTCGAGGCGGCTCGCTCTCTCTCACGGCGCACCATGCTTTACAACATGGCTAATCCTCCGGGTTCACTGAGCCATGCGGTCAGCGCTAAAGCACTCTCCACCGAGACTGCCTTCAAGGTAGCCAGCGAAGCGGTGCAGATCCACGGTGGCAATGGCCTCAGTAAAGAGTACGTCATCGAAAAGATCATGCGCGATGCCAGGGCTTCGATGATCGAAGACGGCACCAACGAGGCACTGCTGCTCCGGGGGGCAGCGTTCCTCTAGAAAAGAGTCGCACTTCGTCAACGTCCGATACGTTAGTCTTGCCAGCAAGTCTAAGCAGGCGCTGGACACTTAAAAAGACTTTGGGTTCTTGATAGTCCGTCGATGGAAGAAACATATGACAACTGTTGTATAAAGGGGCGTTTACTTCTCACTTCCTTAATGCAGCAAACCCGTCGGTTATGAACCGACAGTCCATCGCACTCGACAACGCTACACCCGATTGGCAAAGAGATAGTGCTTCAGAGATCAATCCGATGGTCCACAATGATATCGGATCAAAGTACCAATACAGCAACGCACTTAACAACCATGTTGCAGCAATTAAGACGTTGCCACCTGAGTTCTCGGTCCTGAGTGAAAAACCACCCCAGATACGGGAAACTTTTCCACCCTTTAATACGGCGATTGGTCTTGCCCTCCATACTTTTACATACTGGCCGGTCTTGTTTGACTGAATCAGGCAGTATTCAAACCAGTTCATGCCACTGCCGCCGCGCCAGTGTTCAGTTGCCCGCCATGGCCATTTCAGGTTTGCGCTGAGTTCTTTCCCGCGGGAGCCAACAAAAGATCGCATCGTTCGCGGAAGGGTCCAGGTTGGCCGACAAAACGATAGAGTAACACGCGACACAACAATTGCTTCACTGGTGCCTTCTGTTGCCTTTGCGTAATGCTCTGCCACCCTTCGTTCAACGCCAAAATATACGCCGGCACCCACATGATCGCGATTGCCGACATACCATCGCCCCTTCTGAGCAATGTCCGTTGCAGTTCCTTCAAACGAAGTACCGTGCCACATCGTCATCGTCGGCCAGAGCGTATCAAAGCCGGTCATGACAATACCTTCAAGAAGCATCAGCGTATTTCTTTTCAAGAAATGAACAATCCTGATTGGGAAGCCCGTTAGCCAGTGGCCGAGGTCTTTGAGGCCGTGCCTGCCCCGAAGGCGACCAAGCTTCGGAGTGAAGATTTC
>JASMJM010000025.1 GCA_030749725.1 Pseudomonadales bacterium
GTCGTACCTCGATGACTTTTTCATCCCGGCGTTCGGAGATCCGGCTACCGGAATCGTGTTTGGCAGCTTCGGCGTGGGGTGTCCTACAGGTGGTGACAACCTGAGAAGCAGTTCTTTCTTCAGTTCGACGACATCCGATACCAAAGCGGCATTCGCGAACGTCGAGTACCAGCTAACCGACGAGTGGAATATTGCGGTCGGTTTGCGTTGGACGGAAGATGAGAAGAAACGAACTGCGGTCATACCGGCCGATCTCGTTGCTGCCGCAGGGGACGTTGCCGTCGGCACGGTGCCGAATAGCATTTTTGTAGGGGACTTCTTTGGCACTGGCGTACCAGTCGTATTTACAGGCAGTGCGGGGACGCCGACGCCAACAACATGGGACCAGGTCATCGGCCATGTCAGCCTCGAATACACGCCTGAAGACAACCTGATGTATTACGGGCGCATCTCTACCGGCTATCGTGCCGGTGGATTCAATTGGCAGTTCCTGGATAACAAAGACAGCTTTGATGAAGAGGAGTTGACCAACTACGAAGTCGGTGTGAAAGGCCTCTTTCTGGACAACCGCCTGCAACTCACCACCGGCCTTTTCTACCAGGATTTTGAGAATTACCAGCTCACGGCTAACCAACCGGTTGACGAGAGATTTATTGACCCAACGGATAGCACATTTCTCCGTGAACACACCATCAACGTCGGTAGTAGTACCACGATATGGGGCTTCGAGGTGGAAGGCGTTTATTACCTGACTGAGCGCTGGCGGATTTCCGGGTATTACAATTATCTCAACTCCGAGCTCGGCCGCCACAGCACCGTCGTCAGAGCGGACCCGGACCAGACGTTTGTCGATTATGTATACACAAATCCCGGGGCAGATCCAGCCGGACCGGACGGTGTGATCGGCACGGCTGATGACTTCCAGGATACCAATCAGGTCGCGTTGCCACGGGACCATACCGGCGATGAGCTGCCGCAGATGCCGAACCACAAGTGGGCAATCACTACGGCCTACACCTGGCCCCTGGCCCAAATGGGTTCCGTGCAGTTCCTGGGCACCTGGAGTTACACGGGCGAGCGTTGGCCACAGCGCGCTGGCAATATCAGCAAGACGAAGGTACCCTCCTATGACCGTTTGGATCTCAGAGCAAGATGGGAATCGGCGGATGAACAGTGGTCAGCAAGCCTGTACGTGCAGAACGCTTTGGACGACATCGGTGTTTCCGAGTCCATCTCCATTGACCTGCAAGGGTCCCTGACAGAGCCTCGACAGGTGGGACTACAGGTTCGTTGGCGTCCAGCGCTCTAACCACTGAGGATACAAATGCCCCCGCCGCAGTCGTGACGGGGGCCCCTCTTTCGATCTGCTAGCAAGGGAACCCCCTGTCAGGACTTTAGAGTGAGTGAAGTGGGCGCAGATACCGCAGATTCTGCGCTGCAGGGCCGTGCCGGCGCTGCGTCAATGACCTTCAGCTTCATGTCATTGCTGAGGCTATTTCTCCGAACCTGGCCTTATCTAAAACCCCAGTGGAAACACATCCTCGCCTGGTTCAGCCTGCAGTTTCTCTCCGGCGTCGTCATCTCCCTCCTGACCCTGGTCCTGTTCGATGTCTTCAACAACAAGATTCTTCTGGCTGAGCCGTTGGAGCCGCTGCAAGCCACCTATCTATTGCTGGACACGGATTACGTAGAGACAGAAACCCTGACAGTTGAGCAGCGTCGCGTGGTTCGAAATCGGACGATCATGTACGTCATCTTTGGCTACTTCCTGCTCATTGTTTTGATTCAGAGAATAGTGACCACCTATTACGAGATGTGGATCGCCCAGAGAATCAATCAGCATCTGCGCGTTGCCATGGTGGAAAATGCTGAACACCTGTCGCTCCGCTATCACAGCCACGCGCGCACGGGAGATGCCATCTATCGTGTATTCCAGGACAGCGCCATGATCAGCAGCATGATCGACACGGTGATTCTGGATCCAATCAACATGCTGTGGAGCTGCGGTCTCGCGTTCTTCATACTGTGGTTATTCAGTCCCTGGCTGGGTCTCCTGGTGGTCGCCGCTGCAGTTCCCATCATCTGGCTGGTGGCCTGGTTTACACCACGCCTGCAGCGTCGGTCGTGGCTTGCGCGACGATCCAATAGCGACCTGACCTCACGCATCCAGGAAATATCCGCCGGCATTCGCATCATCAAGGCAAACCAGGCTGAAGCGATTGCCATCGATCGTTTCAATGCGGACTCGCATAGCGCCCTCGACAATGCCTTCTGGTTGCGCATCGAGATGATCATCATGTATGCGTTGATCGCGCTGATCATCGGCACTGCCATCATGCTCGGCGACTATGTCATGGCTGGATGGACCATCGACGAGGAGGCCACATATTTAGGCGGTGCGATAGCAATCGTTGGGTTTACCGTCTGGAACCTCGGCGCCTTTCAGGCGGCGAAGAGCCGCGCCGGACAATACTACTTCTGGGGTGCAGCGTTGATCAGTAAGTGGAGCATCATGCAGGACATGGCTATCGGGCTCGACCGGGCGTTTTTCCTTTTGGACCTGAAACCGGATGTAGAGGACAGCGAACAAGCAGTTGATGTGCCTGCCCCCATCGACGAGATCGGCTACGGCAACGTTCAGTTCGGCTATGATTCAGACCAGCCCATCCTCCAAGGCGTACATCTTACGGCCAGGGGCGGCACCATAACCGCTATCGTCGGCGACACCGGATCGGGAAAATCGACACTGATGTCCCTGCTGCTGCGACTCTATGATCCGGACTCCGGAACCGTTTCCATTAATGGAACGGACCTCAAGGACATCCGCATCGCCAGCTTGAGGCACAATGTGGCCATCGCACTGCAACAGAACGTGCTGTTTGCTGCTACGGTCAGAAACAACATCGCCTATGCCGCTGACGGGGTAACTGAAGCTGACATTCACGCCGCTGCGCGGATCGCTTGCGCTGACGATTTCATCGAGGAACTGCCTAAGGGCTATGACACCGAACTGGGCGAGCGGGGCGGCAGACTGTCCGCGGGACAACGCCAGCGGATCACCATCGCGCGGGCAATCGTCCGGGACACGCCGATCCTGATCCTCGACGAACCCACCGCAGCACTGGATGCCGAAACCGAGCAGCAAGTTCTCCGCAACCTGGCCGAGTGGGGGCGTAACCGGGTCCTGTTCCTCATTACCCATCGCCTGTCGACCATAAGGAATGCCGACCAGATTGCGTTTCTCGAGGACGGGCGCATCCAGGAGACGGGTACTCATGAGACGTTGATGGCGATTCCCGGGGGCCGCTACCGGCGATTCGTGTTGGCCGAAGGTGGAGAAGCAGGCAGCGATGAGTGAGGTAACCCCCAACGAGTTCGCCGGTGTCTTGACGCCGGAGCAGTTCGATGATCGGGTAGATATCCACACCGACATCACTAACCGCGAAGTCCTGACCATCATCGGTCGCTCACTCAAGCTACTGGCAGACGTCAGGAACCTGTTTGCAGCCAAGTTCATGCTGGCCATGTTGGCGCTGATACCCGGGCTGATTGCCCCGTGGATCGGCAAGATCGTTATTGATCAGGTCATCCTGGGAAAACAGATTGACGAAGCCACGGTGCGTTTTCCACCCCACGTATCCCCCTTCATCGATTACATCCGGGGACTGGAGCCGCTTGAGACCATGCTGGCGATCGTCGTACTGATGGGGATCATCCTGGTGCTGTTTGGCCGGGGTGGGTCGGGTGTTCTACTGTCCGCCGGAAGGGACAGCGCCACCCAATCGGAAGCCAAACTCAATGCAGGGGGCAGTCAAACAGGCGGGATCTTCGGCGCCATCGAAGCTCTGATCCACATCCGTCTTAACCAACGCCTGGTCAATGGTCTGCGTACACGGTTGTTCTCGGGCCTCGCAAAGCTGCCCATGATTACCCTCGATGATCATCGCATCGGCGACTCGGTCTACCGGGTCATGTACGATGCCCCGGACGTACCACTCATCTGTTTCGAACTCACCTTGCAGCCTTTCTTCACCCTCGTGGGCGTTGGCATCTCGCTATACCTGCTGCAGTACAGCTATGGTGCCGTGGCACCGGAACTGATCTGGATATCCGCATTGCTGGTGCCCCTTTCCCTCGCTGTTACGCTTCCTGTTTCGAGTCTCATGCGGCGCGTGCAGCAGGCCAGCCGAGCGGCGGGCACGGTGACCACCAATGCCATCGAGGAAAGCATGAGCAATATCCATGCGGTACAGAGCCTCGGGGGCATGTCCCGTGAGAAGGAGCGCATCGAAGGCAAGAGCAGAGAATCCTTCAGGCGCTTCCGTCATGTGCGGATCATAGAGATGGGACTCACTGTTTTGTCAACGGCGTTAATGATTGCTCTCGGTGTCTTCGTCACGGTTTATGTCACTGATCAGATCTTCGATGGAGCCATGACGCCTGGGGACTTCTCCGTGCTGTTTGGCATGGCATTTTCCATCGGTGGGTCGGGGCTTCAGATCGGTATGTTATGGATCAATCTGCAGGGCAACGTCGCCGCGGTACGCCGGGTCTTCTTCTTTGTGGATCTCGACACCGAGGATGATCGCAAAGAGCTCGACGATCTCACAGAGGTGCGCGAGGGCGTGCGCTTCGATCATGTGGGCTTCAGTTACCCGAATGGCCATCAGGCCCTGTCCGACATAAATATTGAGTTTGCTATTGGCGAAATCATCGCTATCGTGGGTCCGACGGGGGCCGGCAAGACTTCTCTGGCTCATCTAATCCCGGGCTTCTACCGCCCAACCGAGGGTCGCGTGCTGATCGACGGGCACGACATTGCGGCCGTAAACGTTGCATCTTTGCGTTCACAGGTGTCCTACGTGTTCCAGGAACACCTGCTGATGAGCGAATCCATCCGCAGCAACTTCAGCCTGGTGAATCCAGCCGCCAGCGAAGCCGACATGATGGCGGCCTGCCGTATGGCGGAGGCCGAGAAGTTCATCGACAGCCTGCCTGATGGCCTCGATACGGTGCTTGGCCGCTCGGGAGACACGTTATCGGTGGGTCAGAAGCAGCGGCTTTGTATTGCTCGTGGCCTGGTTCGCAATACCAGGATTCTGATTCTGGACGAGCCCACCGCTGCTCTGGATCCACGTAAGGAGAACGCTCTAGTATTAGCACTGCGAAGGGCGGCCGCCGGACGCCTGGTCGTCGTTATCGCCCATCGCCTTTCCACCATTCGAAAGGCGGACCGAATCGTTTTTCTGGAGGATGGGAAGGTCAGGGATGTTGGCAGTCACGACGCACTGGTAGCCGATCCGAAAGGGCGTTACCGGCGCTTCGTGGAGTTGCAGGGAGGCCTGGCGAGTGCCAAACAGTAAAAGCTTTCAATGGAGTAGGACCGTCTGCCAGGACGTGTCGTCAGTTGGGAATCTTGATGGAACATGCTGCAAACGCATTAGGTTTTGATACGACAGAAGCACCCCTCGAAGTCGTTGGCGGTAAGGGACAATCACTGGCCAGGATGGCGTGTGCAGGAATGCCGGTCCCTGCTGGATTTCACCTGACGACCTCTGCGTATCGGCGCTTTGTCGAAGGGAGCAACCTGCAGGCAGGCATACTGTCCCTGGCAATACCGACGGTACAGGAAGGCTCCGTATCGTTCGAGCTCGCGTCGACGAGCATTCGGAGACTGTTCACGCAGGCGAAGCTGTCAACCGAAATTACGGCAGATATCCGAGCAGCTTATGCCGCGTTACAGGACTCGTCGCAGGCAGGTGAACCGGCGGTGGCAGTGCGTTCCTCAGCAAACGCGGAAGATTTGCCCGATATGTCCTTTGCCGGTCAACAGGACACCTACCTGAATGTACGCGGCGAGGAGGCGCTGCTGGCGGCTGTCTGCAGTTGTTGGGCATCGCTCTGGACTGCACGGGCAATGAGCTACCGGCATCAGATGGGTATCGAGAGTGACAAGGTGGCTATGGCCGTCGTCATACAGAGAATGGTCCCAGCGGAAGTATCCGGGGTGCTGTTTACAGCCAATCCGGCGACCGGTGATCTTGACGAAATGATCGTCAACGCCAGCTATGGTCTTGGCGAAGCCATCGTGAGTGGTGAAGTCACACCGGACACCTATGTTCTGGATCGAGCAACGTTAACGGCGAAGGAGACCGTGATCGGAGCCAAGGAGCAGATGGTTATCGCCGATGGCGACAAGGGTACCAAGGTCGCCAGCGTGGATGCAGCGCGGCGAGGCACCGAGTCATTGACCGAGAGCCAGATTCGGGAATTGGCGACTTTGGCACTTGCTGTGGAACAGCACTTTGACGGCGTACCCCAGGACATCGAGTGGCTGTTCGCCGAGGGCAAGCTGTGGTTATTGCAGTCGCGACCCATCACCAATCTGCCGGCGCCGCCCCTCACGGATGTGAGCTGGGATCCGCCCGAACCGAGTGGTTACCTCGGCAGATCTCAGTTGGTGGAACATATCCCGGACCCCGTCTCAACCTTGTTTGAAGATCTGCACATGAAGCGGTCGCTGCAGTATTACTGGGGGCTGAATCTAACCAAACGGGGCAATCACGACTTTGAAGATACGCAACCACCAGCGTGTTTCGTGGTGCAGACCACCATCAATGGTTTCGCCTACAGGCACCTGGGGGAACCACCGCGTACGGGCCGGCTAGAGGCTGCCAAAGCAACGCGATCATGGCTGCCTGGCCCGCTCCGGAATTTAGCAAGCAAGCTGCAGTTCTATCGATACCAGATGGGGCTCTATGGGCTGCTGATACCGGAGTGGCGTTACATCTCGCTGCCGAGATACCTCCGCAAGATTCGGCGCTGGGGTAAGCTGGATCCTGAAGCTGCATCGGTTGAACAGCTTTGGGCCGGGATCCGGGCCATGTCGAAGGCGGAAGCCCAGTACTGGTACCGGGGTGGAGTCTGGAATGCGTTCTCTCTTACCCGGGGCACCGAGTATGTGCTGCATAATTTTCTGCAGGAACATGCTCCTGATCGATTTACCAGCGGACAGTTCTTGAGTGGTCTCAGGTCCCGGGCCTTTGATGCCCAAGTGGCACTGTGGAAGACCGCAAAACTGATACGCTCCAACGACGTGCTTTGTCGAGCTGTGATCGCAACGCCACCCAGGCGATTACTGGATATGTTGCGAGCACATCCGGCGGCAGATCGGGTATGTCGCGAGATTGACCGTTACTTCGATCACTACGGGCATCAGATATTCACCCTCGACTTTGCTGAACCGTCAGAAACAGACGACCCGGGTAACATCATGCAGAGCCTGTACTCGTTAGTGCTGCAAACTGATTATGATCCGAAGGACACTCAGCGCGCCGTCGCCCGGAAACGTAAAGCTGCGATAAAGGAGGCCACTCAGCACTTTGAGGGCATCCTCAAACGACAGTTCCGATGGTTGCTCTGGAAGGCACGGCACTTCTATCCCAATCGTGAGGAAGCGATGTTTCACATGGGTAAGGCGTGGACCGTGCTTCGACCGTTTACCAAAGAACTGGGTCAGCGCCTGGTCGAAGCAGGGACCTTGACGCGCGCTGACGATATCTATTTTCTCACTACAGATGAACTGGCACGTGCCATCAGAACGTTGGTCGCCGCTACGTCAAGATTGGCAAAGATGAGACCCGACGTCACATTCGTGACAGGATTGCCTGAGTATCGGCAATTGACCGCAGAGCGACGGCAACTGCGGGAGGCCAGACGAAGATTAACCCCACCGATGCATATACCAGGGCCCCCTCTCTGGGTTCCACCGGCGGACCTCGACGCAACCGAGGAGGACAGCGATACACTCAAGGGCTCGGCAGTCAGCCCGGGAAAGGTAACGGCAGAGGTGAGTCTGATTCTCTCTCCCGCGGATTTTGACAAGATGAAACCAGGCACGATCCTCGTTTGCCCGACCACCACGCCTGCCTGGACCCAGTTGTTCCCCCAGGCCAGGGGTCTGGTGACGGACATCGGAGGCATTCTCGCTCATGGTTCCATTGTTGCCAGGGAATACGGAATTCCGGCGGTGTTGGGTTTGGGTGACATAACCAAGCAGGTTGTCAGCGGGCAGCTGATTACCGTTGATGGTGATAAAGGCACTGTGACTCTGGAGCAATCCCCTGCTGACGATGGCACTCATTGATGGAGGACAAGAAGAATGATGCACCAAGTCAGTGAGACGCTTTCGTGGGGTGATGTCTGGAGCGTCTTGGAGGCCGCTGAAACATGTGACGCGGTCGTGAATGTTGGTCGAAAGATAAAGGACTTCCCCCTTCCCGGTGTTGAATACAAGCTGAAGTGGTTCGAGGATCATGATCCCTACCCCTGTGAAGACATTTGGGAATGCGTGTTGTGGATCGATGAGAGAATCGAAGAGGGAAAGAAGGTCTATGTGCATTGCGAGCAGGGCAATTCTCGATCAGTATCCACGATCATCGCCTACCTGCACTATAAGGGAATGGCTTTTGAGGATGCCTGTGAGCTTGCCATCAAGCTCAAACCATATTACTCGGGGGCGGGCAAATATGGCGATCTCCCTCTGTCAATCAGACCCTGGTTTGAGAGGGACTGGCCCGGGTTCTTGGAAGGGATCCAGTAAGTAATCTGAGGCAGGCACGATCGGATCAGACCCGGATCGAGCAGGCGAATCAGCACTACGTCTTAAGCAAGCTAAAGCCCTGGTAGTCATTAGCTACAACCTCCTCGCATTTGCGCCGGTACCTGCCAACACCACCCACATAAGGCATGAACACTCTGGGCTTACCTTCTATGTTCGCACCCAGATACCAGGAGTTGCAGTTTGGTGCTTGGAGCATGGTGCCTTTCCCAACCTGACTAACGTGTTCGACCCATTCATCCTCGGCTGCAAGTTCGGCTTCAATTTCTGTATACTGATTTTCCTGCATATGAGTCATGCAATCTGATATCCACTCCACGTGTTGTTCGATGGATACCAGCATGTTGCTGAGTACCGACGGGCTGCCGGGACCGGTGATTGTAAAGAGATTCGGGTAGCCGTGAATTTGCAGTCCAAGATAAGCCCGAGGCCCGTCCTGCCATTTGTCTTTGAGCCGCTTTGCGTGTCTTCCTTCTATATTGATTTGGTTCAGAGCACCCGTCATGGCATCGAAACCGGTCGCGTAAATCAGGACGTCCAATCCATACTCCGCCTGCGTCGTGTGCAGAGCTTTGGCTGTGATGATGTCGATTCCAGACTGCTGTAGATCAACCAGTTTGACGTGATCAAGATTGAAAGTCTCATAGAAGTTGGTGTCGAACACCTGGCGCTTGCAGCCAATGGGATAGCCTTTGGGGGAGAGCGTCTCAGCCACCTGTGGATCATTCACCAACTGTTTTACCAAGTCGCGATAAAGCTCACAGGCTACTTCGTTTGCCTGAAGATCCGTATATACATCGTTATAAACTCGAAAAACTCCGAAACCGCTTTTTTCAAGTGCAGCTTGTCGCTCCTCGTGACTCGTTTCGAGAATACTCTTTAGCGGTGCTGGTTTTCCAGACTTCGGCTGCTGCATTCCAAAGTTGGAGATGCCAGCCGGGGAATTTCTCTGCATTTCCCTCACTTCCGGATAACTCTCCTTGTATCTTTTCTCCTGTTTGGCACCTAACGGTTTGTTGTTGGCGGGAAATGTGTAACCGGGTGTTCTTTGGAATATCGTTAACTCAGCAGCAGTTTCCGCGATGACGGGAATTGCTTGAACAGCCGATGAGCCGGTACCTATGATGCCAACTCGTTTGCCGGACAGGTCCACCCCCTCCTTTGGCCATCGGCCTGTGTGGTATATCTCGCCGGCAAAGTCGCTCTGCCCATCGATCTCCGGCGTGTGTGGTACTGACAAACACCCGGTTGCCATGATACAAAAACTGGCATGGTAATGTTCGCCCTGATCCGTGCTGACCCGCCAGCGGCAGGTTTGTTCATCGTATTTTGCATCGGTAACGCGCCTGTTGAAGTGCATGCCGCTGCGCAAGTCGAAAATATCTGCAACGTGATTGGCATACTCCAGGATTTCGGGCTGCGCCGACATCGTTTCCGACCATCGCCACTCCTGTTCCAGTTCTTTGGAGAAACCAAAGGAGTATTCCATCGTTGGAACGTCGCATCGTGCGCCCGGATAGCGGTTCCAATACCAGGTGCCACCAACATCATCACCGGCTTCGATAACGATTGCCGACATACCGAGCTGCCGCAATCGATACAACATGTACATGCCGGCAAAACCCGCCCCGACGATGACTGCGTCAAATGTATTTTCGTCTTGTTTTGTCAAAGCTCTTCCTGGCTTGTAGTGTATATTCCGATCTTATCCTAAACGGAAAAACCAAGTCCAGCCAGGGGAGAGTGCCCGATTTGTGGGGTACGCCACGGTGCGGACCAAGCCCAACCAGCAAGATGTGCCATCTTGAGAGTCAGAATAAACCGCCTCTTTTCTCGGTCTACTATGCAGCGACAGGGCATTCAGCAGTAGATCCGGGTATGCTACTGATCGGACAAGGGACGCGCCCACGGAAATCGCACCGCAGACCATCTATTGTCCTGCGCTGCACCTAATCCACAATAAGATGGAGCTCCGATTGCCTCAGATGCGATGAGGCCCGGTCCGCGCTCGGGGTCCTCGACCGGGGGCCGCGATCGATGCATCCGGATAAGAAGCAGAAAGCCATGCAGATCACAGCATCACAGAAATCACAATTCGATGAACTTGGTTATGCAGTCCTGCCGGATGCCCTCGACGTGGATCTGCTGCAGATGCTGAGGGAAGAGTGTGCCTACTTTGTCGGCTATATCGATGGCAGCATGAAAGCACGTGGTCGTGAAGTGTACGGCATTACCCATCGTGGCAAACGCTATTTCATCGCCAACCGTTATCGCCAGAGCAGTCGCCTGCCGGATTTTCTCTATGGTGAGGTCATGGCGAGCGTTAGTTCAGCTTTTCTAGGCGATACCGTCTATCTGTTCAATGAGCAGTGGGTTGTGAAGGGCCCGCAACAAGGCATGAAGTTCGCCTGGCATCAGGATTCAGGTTATGTGAACTTTCGGGATCCTGATAATGTCCATGCCCCATACTTAACCTGTTGGGTTGCGCTGGACGACATGAGTGAAGACAATGGCACGATTTTCGTACTCCCTCACGATCGCGGGCAAAGTCGTAATCGGGTGTTCTCGCATAGGTCTGAGCCCGTCTCCAACGATCTGATTGGCTATGAGGGAGATGATCCCGGTGAGCTTATCGAAGTCAACGCCGGGTCTATCGTGGTGTTTTCCAGTACTTCACTGCATCGCAGTACGGCCAATTCGACCCCGTATTCCCGCCGAGCCTATCTTGCCCAATACAGCAAAGAGGTCATCCATCACTCCGACGGCTCTATGTGGGCGCAAGCCGTGCCGTTTATCAAAAATGGGCGCAACATCTACAATCGCCATAAGGACATGGCCGAGGCATCAACTGAAAAGCTGTAAATCCTGACCGTTTATTAATCCGGAGCGAGTCCATGTTTAAGGCGATTGAGTTTCAATCTGATGTAGAGGAGATGGTCCGATTCGTCGAGGAGACGGATCCTGCTGATATCGTTGCCAAGACCTACCAGAAGCTTAAGGCCGGGTCGTCAGGTGGCGGCCTGTTGCGGGCCAGCACATTGGCTGTGGTTCGTTCCACAGAGCTGCCGCCACAGCACCATGGCGGCCCCGTGCATCCCGTCTGCGGTGTACACGCAGTCCAAAACGTGTCTGAGCGTCTGACGGGCGAGTTGAGCTTTCTGCCCATCATCCAACATACGGTTCTTTGCAATAACCACGTGCACTCCATACAGATGGGCCCGTATCTGATGCCGGTCATTGAGCCGATGCCGGGAGTACCGGGCGATATCGGCAGTTTTCACATCAGCGACACCGATCTTACCGAGGGCATGTCCGCCGAGCAGAAGCGGGCCTCGACCGGTATTGAAGCGACCAAGGGTGCGTTTCACAAGAGTCTGAGGGCAATGCAGGCGCCGGCCGCAGAACACTATTACCTTTGGTTGCTGGAACACCTTTCACACGCAGAAGCAATAGACCAACTGCTGCCGTTGGCCATCGCACGAAACGGTTTGGATGATCACAATTTTCTGTTTCCTGTCTATACCGCCCGTGCCCTCGACTGTATCGGTTGGGAGTGGGCCGGCGTCTTGTGCCGCGCTGCGGTGCGATTTCAAGCAAGGCGTGCGCCGCGATTGATCCGCAACGAATATGACTTCGCGGACATCGAGGCACTGATTAAGGAACACCGGTTACTCGACATCGATATTCCCGATCATAGCAACCCGGCTGAGTCAGATCAGATCATCCAACTTGGGTTGGCGTTGGGCAAATCCAAGGTATATCTGCGTAACAGTGAAGTTATGGCCAAAGCATTGGCGGCCGGATTGTCACTGGAAGGTGCGGGAGAGGCACTATCCATCGGAGCCGCTGCAGCGTACCTATCCACCTCCTACGGAAACCCCATGGATTCACATCTACACACAGGTACCAATAACCGTCGTTATCTGCTCAACCAGACCGGCGTCAGCCTCGAGAACAAACTGCTGGGACTGCTGACAGGATTCACCGGACCGGAGGTCATGCTGGCCGAGCGGCTGCTTAACTGGGAAGACAACCTGAACGGTGACGTCAGCAGGTCGGATCAAAGCCAGGAGCAGTTGCTGAATGCGATTATTGAGAGCATTGAGGGGCAACCGTGGATTGACTGGCGTAAGGTCGGCGTGGCGCAGACCGTTGCGCCAGACAGCGTCAAGGAGACGTTGACCCTGGCACGTCAGTATGCAGATAAAGGCTATGACGCGAAGGTGTATTTCGATCAACTTGCCGAGATCGCCTGCCGGGACGACTTCACCGAGATGCATGCTTTGAAGCATTTTCAGGCGATCGCTGACGAGTACTATGCGACCAGGGCGGAGTGTCAGTGGTTGCATATGGTGGCAGCAGCCAAGTCCGCAGCCATCGTTCATCTGGGTCGCGAACACAGAGTGTACGAGCAGGCGAAGTCGTTAATTGCCGCATAGTTGAATTTATGGCAATGGCTAAAGTGCATAGATGGGAGGATTTTGCTCGAGCGGCGCCTGAAATCGCTACGGCAGGGCTTCGTTTGCTGGCGCTCAACGAAGTAGCGTTTCTGGCCACCGCTTCAGGCACTGGAAGACCGAGACTTCATCCATTCGTTCCACGCGTTCTGCAGCAGAGGCTGGTTGCATTCATTATGGATTCATCGCCGAAAGCTAAGGATCTGGAATTGCGGCGACAATATGCAGCCCACACGTTACCTGGCAGCGAAGACGAAGAATTCTTTGTAAGTGGCGAGGCGTGGACCTGCAATGACGAGACTGCGTTTCGCAGTTATGTGGCCAAAGAAATGGGGTTTGCAACCGGCGTCGATGAGCATCATATTCTCTTTGAGTTCGCAATTGATCGGGCGCTCTGGACGCAATGGCTCGATTTCGGTACAGCCAAGCACAGGCCCAGCTACGTGCGCTGGAAGGCTTGATTACTACTCCTCTCACCACAAGGATCCGCAATGACAGATCAGCTTGCACTTAATCAGCTTCACCAGATTGCTATCAACACCGATGATTTAGCGACCTCGAAAGCGTTCTATGAAGACGTACTTGGTGCGAAGTTCATCGCCTCCTACGACCCACCCGGCTTAGTATTTTTTGACTTTCAGGGAGTGAGGCTGCTGCTGGAGAAGGGATCGACGCCCGGCACGATCTACTTTCGTGTTGATGATATCGATGATGCCGTACAAAAACTCCAGGCGAAGGGCGTTGAGTTCGATCAGCTGCCTCACGTTATCTTCAGGGACGATCAGGGCGTGTTTGGCCCCAAGGGATATGAAGAACTAATGGCCTTCTTCAAAGATCCTGCCGGGAACATCCTTTCCCTTGCATCTCAACGACCCGCATCATCCTAGTGGCATTTGGTTTGATATGAACGTGGAACCAAAGAATCCGATGAAGTAGGTTCCCCAACTACGACAGCGTTGAAGACACTCTTAGTGAAGATTCTGATTATTGGCATTAACGGATTTCTAGGTCACGCCGTTGCAGCTCGCTCAACGGCGCAAGGCATGGAGGTCTTCGGATTGTCTCGCTCCAAAACACCCAATCGTCAGGTTAAGGGAACCTACCTTGTTGCGGATCGAACTTCATCGAAAGCTATCGGAGAGATAATCAACGTATATAATATCGATGTGGTCATCGATGTCCTGGCAATGAAGCTCCCGGACACTCAAGCGCTCATCTCCGAATTGGATGGTCACATCGCGCAATATGTAATGCTCGGCTCTAGTGACGTTTACCGTAACTATGAACTACTACATGGGTTGGCGCAGGGAACGCCGACTAGCAATAGTATCGATGAAGATTCAGCATTGAGAACAACTCTTTATACATATCTTAAGGATCGACATAGGGCAGCTGCCGGTTCCAATCAGTATCTTGATGAATATGACAAGATTCCAATTGAGGAACTGGTCCGAACTCTTGCTACGGACTGGACCATACTGAGGCTGCCGATGATCTACGGTCCTGGTGATAAACAGCGCCGATTCAGCTGGGCCATAGGACACATGGTAAGGAGTGATGAACCGTTGGTGATGCCCCGAGTGTGGGCAGAATGGATCACGACGTATGGCTACGTTGAAAATGTTGCTGAAGGAATTGCCCTGACAATTGGAAACAGTCGTGCTTTGAAACGAGTGTTCAATATCGGTGAAGTCGCGCCAGTCAACCACTTGGAGTGGAGCAGGCGGATCGCAGAAGTCTTAGGATGGAATGGCGACATTGAGATCAGCGATGATCCAACCATCGAGTTTGCGCAACGTCTCAGCTCCTTAGATCTGTCGGTGCAATTCCAGATCGATAGCCGGAGAATTCGGGAACAGCTTGGATTCTATGAGACCGTTACCATTACCGATGGACTTACACGAACAGCTGTGGACGAAAGGGTACGTGGTTGAACAGCAAGCGCATTCCGGCCGCTTCCTCATCTAATCGCTCTTGAGCGAGGGCGTAGGAATCAGTTGTAGCTATTTGAGGCACAAGGCGTGAGGCTCAATCCGAGCTCACAGCTATTCTCTTTTCCCATTCATCGATCTTAGTGATAAACGCAGCGGGACAGTGGTGTTCCTGCGCTTTTTGTCCGGTTGCACGTCCCAGTAACTCGGGTATCGACCGCATCTCGCATCCCGGTGTTGCGATAGCTGCTGCGATCGTGAACGAAATGCCCAGGTGACCATAGAAATATGTGAGCCACATGAATAGTGGTACCCCTAGGATAGGGCTATCCCAATCACCCCCAACGAGGTAACTCACTCCCGCAAGTATCCCAAAAGCAGCGAGTGAAATGTAGGCGGGCATGCGGCCCCAACTCTTTGAAAAGCCAATATTGACCACGTAGTTGATGATGCAGAGACCGATGGCAAGCATCACAGAGAAATTGGGTATCACACTCACCGGGGTGTCGATGAGTTCCTCTCGATAGATAATCACTTGCCACAACGCATATAGGCATAGAACACCCATTCCAAGTCGAACCATACGACCGATTGATCCAGGTCGATCCAAGGTGCCGGGCGCCACAAGTTCAAGCGAGTCTGATTGTTTCATTGCACCTCCTCTCCGAGATAGTTCTGCAGTGCCTCGATTAGCTGCAACATTCCCCTTGTTGGACAGGTGGACAGGCGAGGGTTCCGTATGAGCAAAAGACGCAACAGTCTCCCTTTAGAGGTCTCAGTAGTGATTTGCAGTTCTCACATTCATAAAACCACTGGCAGGCATCCGTTGGCATAGTCTCAGTCTTGCGATGACCGCACTCTGGACAAGTAATGGTGGATTCCAGGACAGTTGTGTTAACAGATTCCATCATGGTTTTCCTTTTGCTTTGACCGCATCAATACAGACCGGACATACAGCGCCGGAAATTTCCACTCTGTGCATGATTTCCTAAATACAGATGCAAGCCCGAGTATTATTGGGTATCCGGTCGTTACCGCTTGGCAACCTTAAATATGGCGGTGTGCCGGAGCCGCATCAGTTCCTCGGCATGTTCCGACCAGATGGCACCATCGTTGACAATGTAGTGGTGGTCCTTGCGTTCGTATACCTCATGGCAGTAGCCGGTCACCGTCAGGGTTTGTCCTGCATAGGCGGGAGCCAGATTCTGAATCTGGCTCTTGGCGTGAATTGCGGGCCCGTAATCATACGAGTGGTGCAGCAGATGGGTCATCTGTCCAGCCAACCAGGCTGGATGGACCAGCGGCTTTTCTCCGTGGTAACGGGCATTGGAATCGGCCTGCAGCCGGGTACTGAAGTCACTGGCCTCGATGTTGGAAAGAGCTACCGCTTTCGGACGCAAGTTTCGGTGAACGGGCGCATTGGCGAGACTCAGTTGTGGCTTGGATTTGGGCGGCTGGTCACCAGGCATGAACGTAGGTACGTTTAGATCGCGAAACCAGGGAGCGGTTCCGAGGCCCAGTGTGCCCAGCAGACAGCGCTGTCCCTCTTCGTTATCCATCTGCAACTCGAACGCTTCTCCTGACGTGTCAAGAATGCGCACCGTCATCACATCACCCGGATAGGTGGGTCTGCGAAAAGCTACTTCGATCCATCCGTCCTCCAACCAGGTAGTGCCGATCGCTTCCAGTATGACCGGTGTCGCCCAACCATAGACATTTACGCCGCCGATCAGGGCCGCTTTGTAACCGTACTCCCTGCCGCCATCAGTTGAATGAATGGGGTTACTGGGACGAGGGGCATCCGGATCGTGCATGAATGCGGTAATCTGTCTTGTCACGATTGGTGTCGTCATTGACTGAATCCTTTTAAAGCCATTCCCTAAGCACTTCTTCATTGTGCTCACCAGGTTGATGGGGGGCGTTGCCGAAGTTGGCATCGATGCCATCCATAATGAATGGTCTGCCTGGAAGAAGTGCCGCGCGCGTGTTTGGTGCAGTGACTGGTTGGAAAAACCCCCGGTCCTTGAGCTGCGGACACTTAAAGAGTTCATCTACGGTTTGGACCAGTGCAAAGGTAAGATGCAGCTCTTCTGCTTTGGCAAACCACTCCCTGGAACTTTTCTTGGCAAAGGGGGGCAGTAACAGTCGCAGGTATTCATCCCAGTTCTGCATGCGTCCTTCTGCACTCCGGAAGCGCTCTTCAGCCAGTCGTGGTTCATCCAGCAGAAGAGCGATACCGTCCATGGCGAGATTGGCAACGGCGCCGGGCGCGCAATAGATGAATCCGTCGGCGGAGGGTGCCATTCGGAGCGCCTGTTTGACGCGCTGTTCACGTCTGGCGACCTCTCCCTTCAGAAAATATCGACTTACCTGGCCGTGTGTCAGCGCCACCATGGCTTCAACTATGGCGAGATCCAGCATCCTTGTTTCCTTCTCCGGATCGATTCGGTGGGCGCGAACCGCTGCCATGATCACCGCTGCGGCAGCCACACCCCCGGTCATCGCGGCTGCATAGGGCGGCAGTTGCATGGGCGCTTGATCCGCCTCGCCGGTAATAAACATCATACCGCTGGCCGCCTGCATGATCAGATCACAACTCGCCCAATGGCTTCTGGGGCCACTCAGTCCGAAGGCGCTCACTGAACAGACGACCTCTCTGGGCGAGAGCTCATCGAGCGGCAATGCGTTCAATCCTGATTCAAACCTTCCCTGGTGAGAAAAATCACCGACTACCACGTCGGCTTGCTGCGCTAACGCCGATACGGTGTCTGCATCCACCCGCACACCACGCTTACCGTGATTCACATAGGCAAATGCACCACCTTCTCCGCCTCCCCAACGGGAACTCAGTTTGCGCAGAGGATCGCCCTGTTCCGGCTCAACCTTGACCACATCCCAACCCACGTCGCTGAGCAGCTTGGTTGGGTAAGCCGCGCCGACGCCGGTGGCCAGATCCAATGCGCGCTTTCTCATGGTACTCGGTCACGTACGAGTCGCCAACGACCCTTGTCTGCGTCAACGCGGGATAACTCACCCCTGCTTATGCGCTCGTCGGTGGTCGTATTGCGTGGCGGCGCCCGCTGCGGTTTCAGTTCACCAATGGTGCCACTCGCCGCGAGCTCGCTGACTTCTGCATCAGAATACCCTGCGATTGATCCGAGCACTTCGCTGTTGTTCGCGCCCGTGTGATGCGGGAACCGCATGTCCAGTCGCCCGCCTGAGCCCCAGGCTGGTCCGAACTGTGGTATCGGTTCTGCATGGTCATCAAAAAAGCCGAAGTACTGTCGTGACCAAAGCTGCGCATCAGCCGAAACATCTGCGGCATCCGCCACCGGGCTGGCGGCGATACCAACGGACTGCAGTTTTTCCGCAATCTCTTCGCCGAGTTCCTGCTTCAGCATCGCCTCCAGGCGCTCCGGCGAATCCAGTGCCAACGCATCTAGAAATGTCTCCAACTGCTCATCCGTTACTGCAATGGCAATGTGACGATCCTGTCCTCGAGTTTCAAACACCCCGTGAATGGCGTAATTATCGTCCCGATTTCCGCTTCGTTGCGGCAGTGCTCCGCCGAAGGAATATTCGGCAATAGCAGCACCCACCTGGCATACGCCGGTTTCATAAAGAGAGATGTCGATATGTTGGCCACAGTTGTCGACATCTCTTCGCTCCAGCGCGGCCAGGATGGCAAATACCAGATTGAGCCCGCAGATGTTGTCCGCATAGGTGATGGTGCCAGGCCTGCCCGGGGTCATGGCCTGGGGCTCGCCGATCATCAGGTTGTGGCCGGACATGGCTTCAGCACCGGGGCCATAAAGCGGCCGGTCAGCCCATTGGCCGGTAGAGCCGAAGCCCGTTAGGGAGCAGTAGATGACCGTCTCATTGACGGCCTTTACGGAAGCGTAATCGATACCGTACTTGTGCATGACGCGAGGCGTAAAGTTGTGTGCCACCACATCGCAAGCTGCCGCGACCTTGAGGAAAACTTCTGCTCCTTGGGGGGTGGCGAGATCCAGGCCGAGCATCAGTTTGTCTCTATGCAACGATCCGTCCAACATTGCTCCGGCAGGTCGTTTGTGGGATTGCACACGAATCACTTCAGCGCCCAGATCAGCCAGGTGGCGCGTGGCGAAGGGGAGGGCAGCCGCCTGCTCCATGGAGAGAACGCGTATGCCCTGCAGCGGTTGATCCAGCATGGGGTGGCGTGTTCCTGTGGTTGTGGCGGGAGACTACTTTGGCGCAGGTGGGATAGCGCTGTCATCGGCTGCTTGGGAACTAACGGCGGCCGCAGCGATCAACGCATGCGTTCTGGCTTGGGCGTTTTGTCGAATATTCATGTGGAAGAGGGCGTAATCGAAGATGTGATAGTTGTTGGGTCCCAGCATCGTATTGATGTAATCCTCTATGGGATTGGATATCTGCAGTTGGCCGTTTACGCACTGGCCGTCAGCCACGGCGATATCCAGGTCGGGAGGTTCGTTGCCATCATTTCTGAACAGTACGCCACCTTGATTATGGGAGTGGTCGACATAGGCATCGTTGGCCTGCCAGCTCAAAGGATTAACGCAGATGGAATCGCCGTAGCCCAGGCCTCCGGTTGACTGCTTACCCACCGTGTTCCAAGTAAGCTGGCACCGGATCTGCAAAGGGGCATTGCAGACCGGGATATCCGGGGTCTTCTGCAGGTGTTCGTCAACCATGGGCCCCCCAACCAGGTATGCGCCAATCAGTTTATCTAACAGGGGTTTTCCGCTGACGTAGTCCTCCAGCAGACGTACTCCGTGGAAGGACCCCTGACTGTGGGATGCCAGGATGAATGGGCGGTCATGGTTGTAGTGCTCAAGAAAGTACTCGAATGCCACTTTGACATCGCCATAGGCAAGCTCTAAGGCCTGCTTACCATCCCCCTTCTGGTCCATAAAGGAAAACAGCGTCGCCTGTCGGTAACGGGGTGCATAGATCTTGCAGCAGGAGTTGAACACGCTGGCTTGTCCGCGCAATACACCGCTATCGGTGATCTGGTTAGCCGTTGCATCCTGCAATGGCTGATTCCATGAATTGCCGGAGTAGTAGGTGGTGGGATGAATGAAAAACACGTCTGCGGGGGCGTTGGCCTGCTCGTCGGTTACCGCAGCATTGGGTAGAACGTCGGCCTTGTCGGCCCTTCCCGGCAATGCGGCCCAGGTGTCCTGCCGGCTGTAATCAGGTGATGCTGGCGGCTTGGTGTCGGCAAATCTGTCCGCAGGCTCCAGCAGATAGGACATATAAAGCTGCGTCAGATTGCTGCGAAATAGGAAGCCCAGACCGGCAATGACTAAGATGCTGACCAATAGGATGACGATGACTCTGGTCATGGCTGACTCGCTCGCTCAGTTGCCGGGATGATAACAGTATTTCACAACAAACCCATCAGGCGTTGTCCGCCCCCTTACGACGGTGGCGGCTGCTCTCTTCGGCCACCCTGTCCGGGTCCGCGTCAAACTCCAGCCGGTGCTCGCCGGATAACACCTGAAAGTGCTTACCCTTGGCACGCCCGATCAGCGTCAGATCGGCCTGACGAGCCAACTCCACCCCCCAGGCGGTAAAGCCAGAGCGGGACAGCAATATGGGTATGCCCATCTGCACCGTTTTTATCACCATCTCGCTTGTCAACCGGCCGGTCGTAAAAAAGATCTTGTCGTCGGCAGCGATATCATTGAGATACATGTGCCCGGCAATCTTGTCGACGGCATTGTGCCGTCCTACGTCTTCCATATATATCAACGGTGTGTCCTCGTGACACAGCACACAGCCGTGAATGCCGCCGGCCTTGAGATAAAGGCTCGGCTGGTGATTGATTTTGTAAAACAGATTGTACAGCCAGGAAGTTTTGAGCACTGCGTCCTGCGCCAGGCTCACCGTATCGAACTTTTCCATGATATCGCCAAAAACCGTGCCCTGAGCACACCCGGAAGTGCGAATCTTGCGTTGCAGCTTTTCCTCATAGCTGGCCTGTCCGGTGGTGCGCACCACCACCGTGGCGATATCGGCATGGAATTCGATGTCGGTGATTTCATCCTCCGGCTGCAGCATGTTCTGGTTGAGCAGAAAGCCAACTGCCAGCTCTTTGGAATGATCTCCAACGGTCATCATGGTGACGACCTCTGTTCCGTTGAGCCACAGCGTCAGGGGTCGCTCCTCGACCACATCGACCTCGATCTCGTTGCCCAACTGGTCACGCCCAGCCAGTCTCCGGGAAAAGCGGCTATCGTCAACGTCCGGAGAGATCTCAAATTCACGCATGTAATCGGGTCCTGGTGTTGCCGGTTAATGCCGGCCAATGCCCATCGCATCGACTGGCGCTAAGATAGAAGTGGAAAACACTGACAGCTATATACCCGCTCTAGACGCACTTTTCAAATGTTGTTGGCTCGCTATACCCCCAAGACCATAGGGGCTTTGCTACAAGCTGTTCCATGTGTCTCTGATGTGATTGACACTGAATTCCAGGTCGTCCCTGCCGCCCGCCAAGGGCTCCAGGGAAACCCAGCCGTCATAGTCGTTGTTCTTTAGAATGCCCAGAACGCTCTTGAAGTCTACGTCGCCCTTGCCGATAACGATGCCGTGTCTGTTGTTGAGGAGTTCGCTGCAGTGGGTATGTACGACACGATCCTTAACCAGTTCTGTCAATTCGACGATGTTCTCGCTGCCGACATTGGCCGTATCCAGATTGACCTTCAGACGATCGTCTCCAACCAACTCGAGAATCTTCATGAAATCCGGAACGTTTGTACCGATTCCCCAATGGTCTTCAAATGCAAGCCTTACGCCTTTCTCTTCAGCATAGTCAAGACATGCACTTATGCCGTCAGCGATGGATTGAAGAACGACGTCTAACTCCAGGTCCTTGCTGCCGTGACCGGAGACAACACGTACGATGTCCGTCCCGAATATCAGCGCTCCGTCGACAGCTTTCTTGATGCGTGCAACACCCACCTCCCTGTCTGCGGGGTTGCAGAGGTGCGGTTCGGCAGTGAACATTGAGGCCTCCAGTCCTTTCTCGTGTACGTAGTCAGCCAGCTTTGCCATGCCGGATTCGTCCCGATCGGTGACAAAATTCTCATAGATTTCCGTTCCGTCCAGACCGAAATCCACTGCCATGTCTATCCAGTCTTCATAGGTCATGGTCTTGTCGCGCGCGAGTTCTCTACCAAAATTGAGGGGAATACAACTGAATTTCATAACGTCCTCCTGATCGTATGGTCGTATTCAATAAAACACGTTTTTTTCAGGGTGTCAAAACTAAAAGGTCCGTAGGCTGGGGCGACACAACCGTTGTGTTGCGTGACGTGATATATTGACGTACGGATGCTGCATCGAGGTGCGCACTTCCACTATAATCGAGGTGTGCTGGCTGCAGCCAACGGGAATCTAATGTAGCGGGTTGTTGCAGCCGGTCAACTCGTTCACATACCCTTTAACAGTTTCTAAGGAACGCGAAGTGACCAACCTGGTAGAGTATATGCTTGCTGAGCATGAGTATTGTAATGACCTGTTCTGTGATGGTGAGAATCTCGCCACTGAATCGAAGTGGTCAGAGCTGAAATCTGTCTTTGAGAAATTTGTCATGGAAACAGAGAAACACTTCGCTAAGGAAGAGAAGGTGCTTTTTCCCCACGCCGAACAATCCATGGGAAGCGACGCGGGCCCAACAGCGGTGATGCGAATGGAGCATGAGCAGATGCGAGCACTGATCGGGAACCTGAAACCACTGATTGAAAAAGAAAACAAGGAAGGCTTTCTCGGTGAAACTGAAACGCTGCTTGTTCTGATGCAACAGCATAATATGAAAGAAGAACAGATCTTATATCCCATGATAGATCGAATGGTTGGGGCCAATCTGGCAGCAGTGATCGATGCGATGGAAGCGCTTTAGTCGTTATTGTCTGCTTTCATGTCTCAAAGTGAGACAGCATTCATTCAGTTGATGGGATAACCGATGGATCAACCTGCACTTTCTCTCGAACAGACGCCACCTTTGTCCGTACCGCTCATTTTCATGTTGAGCGCACCTTTTCTTGCGGCATTGGCTGGGATAACAGCGTTTGTCTATCCCGAGTCGTTTGATGAACGCTGGAGTCCAGCCATGCTGGCGATTACTCACCTGCTGACGGTGGGCTTCATAGGGATGGTCATAGTGGGAGCTCTTCAGCAGTTGTTCCCGGTATTGGTTGGGGTCAGATTGTCCCATCCTGTTTTCTTCAGTAGGCTGATATACGGTGGCCTGGTCATGGGCGTACTGTCTCTATGCGGTGGATTTCTTATGGTTCAGCCCAAAGTTATCGGCTTTGGGGGGGCAATACTGGGGCTGTCCTTTTTGTGCCTGCTCGTTAGATTGGGTTCGGCGGTTTTCAAATCCAAGGCGATCGCCAACGTAACAAAGGGGATGAAACTGGCGCTGGTTGGTATGTTGCTAACGATTGCATTAGGTCTGTATCTGGCGGCCGCATACACTTCGTCTGATATTCCGCTGCATCGATTCATGACCGAATTACACTTCCAATGGGGTATTCTGGGATGGGCCGGAATGTTGATCATCACAGTCTCCTACCAGGTTGTACCGATGTTTCAGGTTACACCGAAATATCCTCAGAAGATGATCACATGGCTGGGTCCGTCGATCTTTGTCAGTCTAATCATGATCACTGCAACCAGGTTCTGGTTTTTTCTCTCCGGTGATGTTGCCACCTATGAGATTTCAGCTCTTGAGCTTGTGCTTTTTTGTGGCTATTCGTTCTATGCCATAGTGACGATGCGACTGCAACTTCAGCGACGCAGAAAGGTACCGGACATCACCCTTGCATATTGGCGCTTTGGTCTGTCCTGCCTGCTTGCTGCTGCACTGATCTGGTCTTTGGTGAAAGGGACGCTAATCGACCATCAGCAACTCGAGTTGGCGCTGGGTGTGCTTATAATTGTCGGTTTCATCATGTCGTTGATCACGGGCATGTTGTACAAGATCATTCCATTTCTGGTTTGGCTGCACTTGACCAATTCGATCGACATGAGCGCTCGTTGGGAGCTGAAGATTCCGAACATGAAAGAGATCATTCCGGACAGGCACGCTCGAAATCAGTTTAGATTACACTTGCTTGCCGTCAGTCTGATTCTGATATCGTTGCTGGTGAAATGGCTCGTACCGTTCGCTGCAGGTGTATTCATGGCATCGAACCTCTACCTCGCTTTCAACCTGGTGCGCGGAGCGCTTATGTACGGGCACACGCTGCAACAGGCACAACCGGCTTGAACTTGCGCCTCAAGTTAACTGGCCATCCAGTGGTTGTCGATTCAGTGCGTATGCGTGCCGAAGCCATGGAAGTTGCGCCCGAATCCTTTCGGGTATTGGAATCCCTTTTCCGCGATTTGCACCATCTCTCTGCCAAGATTGTGGGCAGCCTTCATTCCCTGCTCCATCTTGCGCACCTCACCTTTGGAAGTGGCGTATACGGCAACGAGGTTCGCCGGGAGCATCTTCTTGACGACCATATTGAAGTACAGGTCTTTGATCGGGTCGATGCTGCCGAGGCTGCCAGCGACGACGACCACCCCACCGACCTTGTTGGCAAGCCTCAAGTGGGACGTCCGGTCCATTATGACTTTGGCCTGGCCCGTCATGGAGTAGATGTAAACCGGCGTGCCGAAAATGATGCCATCGGCCGCCAGCATCTTCTCACTGAGTGACTGCATGTCGTCTTCGATGTGGCACCGCCCTTCTCTCAGGCAGACCCAGCAGCCATCGCATGGTTGGATGTCCTTGCCAAATACGCTGAAGAACTCGGTCTCGGCTCCTTCTTCCTGAGCGCCATCGAGAGCGTGTTGCAGCAGGATGCTGGTGTTACCGGCATCACGGGGACTGCATGAAAGTCCTAGTATCATCATTTCCCATCTTCTCCTTCAGTGGGCGGCTGTGCCTGTCTAATCGAGATTTCATCGAGATTCTCAATACTGACTTCTACTCACTCTTTTCAATGCGCACCGCGCAGAACTTAAACTCGGGTATTTTTCCAACAGGATCCAGCACCGGATTGGTCAGCTTGTTGGCGGCCCCCTCGGCGAAGCAGAACGGCATAAACAGGCTGCCGTCAGCCACGCCGTCATCGAGGCGCGCCTTGACCCGTGCCTTACCGCGACGGCTGACCACGTCGATGATCTCCCCGGGTACGATGCCCGATCGCTCACACTCGGCACCGTTGAGGGCAACGATGGCTTCCGGTTCAAGATCATCCAGCAGATTGGAACGGCGTGTCATGGAACCTGTGTGCCAGTGCTCCAGAACGCGCCCCGTCGAGAGCACCAGAGGGTACTCGGAATCCGGTAGTTCATGGGGCGGGACAATGCCTGCCGGCACCAATGTCGCCTTGCCGGTTGCGGAGGGAAAGCGATCGCCAAACACCACTGCATTTCCAGGGTGATCCGGCGCCGGGCAGGGATAGGTGATGGATGACTCCCGCTGCAGCCTGTCCCAGGTAATATTCGTCAGTGAAGGCATCGCCTGGTGCATCTCGGCAAAGACATCCCGTGGATGCTGGTAATCCCAGTCGAGCCCCATGCGTCGGGCAATTTCCTGAATCAGCTGCCAATCCTGTCGCGCCTCCCCGGGCAAAGGTAGCGCGGCACGCCCCAATTGCACCTGCCGATTGGTGTTGGAGACCGTGCCATCCTTTTCCGGCCAGGCAGAGGCCGGCAATACCACATCTGCGTAGATGGCGGTTTCCGTGAGGAACAGATCCTGTACCACGAGATGGTCCAGACTCGCCAGGGCCTGCCGGGCGTGGTTAAGATCCGGATCTGACATGGCCGGATTTTCTCCCATTATGTACATGCCGCGAATCTCACCCATGTGAATGGCGTCCATGATTTCTACCACGGTCAGACCTGGTTGGTCGTCCAGTTCTGCGTTCCACAAAGCTTCCAGATGCTGACGCGATTGCTCATCGCCCACTCTCTTGTAGTCTGGAAAGAACATCGGAATCAGACCGGCATCCGAGGCCCCCTGAACGTTGTTTTGTCCGCGCAAAGGGTGCAGTCCGCTACCGGATTTGCCCACGTGCCCGGTCAGCATGGCGAGTGCAATCAAGCATCGGGCGTTGTCGGTACCGTGGGCGTGCTGCGACACCCCCATTCCCCAGAAGATGATGGCGGATTTTGCCTTGGCGTAGAGCCTGGCAACAGTGCGAATGGTCGTGGCGTCGATGCCGCAGATCGTCGCCATGCTTTGCGGGCTGAATTGCTGTAGATGCTTCGCCAGGGCATCGAAACCGATGGTGCGGTTATCCAGAAAGCTTTTGTCGTACAGCTCTTCCTCGACGATGACATGCATGAGGGCGTTGAGCAGGGACACGTCTGTTCCGGCATTGAACTGTAACATGTGGGTGGCATGTTTTTTCAGGCTGTGGCCACGGGGGTCCATCACCACCAGTTTGACGCCCCGCTTGACCGCCTGTTTGAACAGATTCGCTGCCACCGGGTGATTGGATTCAGGGTTGCAGCCAATGGCGATGATCACCTCGGCATTCATCGCCTCCATAAAAGGCGCCGTCACGGCACCACTGCTAATGCCCTCCATCAGCGCCGCCACGGATGAGGCGTGACACAAACGGGTGCAGTGATCTACATTGTTGGAGCCGAACCCGGCGCGTACCAGTTTCTGAAACAGGTAGGCCTCCTCGTTGCTGCCCTTGGCAGAGCCAAACCCGGCCAGTGCTCTGGGGCCGTGTTTTTCTCGTAGGCGTTTCAGGCCATCGGCCGCCTTATCCAGTGCTTCCTGCCAGGTGGCCTCACGGAAGTGGCTGTGCGGATTGGCCGGGTCGAAAGCCACTTCGCTGGTTTTGGGGACGTCCTCTCGTCGAATCAGCGGCTTTCTCAGGCGATCCGGATGGTGGACGTAGTCGAAGCCAAAGCGGCCCTTGACGCACAGCCGGCCATTGCTGGACGGTCCGTCGCGCCCCTCTACAAAGAGGATTTGATCATCCTTTACGTGGTAGTTGATCTGGCATCCCACACCACAGTAAGGGCACACGCTGGCTACTACTTTGTCAGCTGTCTGTCCCGGTTCGAATATACCGACCCCATCACCATCCAGCAGGGCCTTAGGTTGTAGAGCGCCGGTTGGACAAATCTGCACACACTCACCACAGGAAACACAACTGGACGCGCCCATGGGGTCGTCAAAGTCAAAGACGATTTTCGTGGAATGGCTGCGCTGACTCAGCCCGATAACGTCATGGATCTGAACATCGCGACAACCTTGAACGCAGAGTTGGCAACTGATGCAGGCATCCATGTTGACGGCGATGGCAGCATGGCTATCATCGGCGACAGGTTTGTCGGAGTGGGCAAAGCGGTCCGGGTGGACCCCAAGTTTTTCCGCCCACTGCCAGAAGGGCGCGTTCTTGTCGTAGCTGCTGTCACGGCCCGGTTGATCTGCTGCCAGCAATTCGAAAACCAGCTTGCGCGACTGCTGTGCCCTGTCGGAAGAACTGCTCTTTACCTTCATGCCGGCTGTTGGCTGGCGCACGCAGGCAGCGGCCAGCACGCGCTCGCCTTCGATTTCCACCATGCAGGCCCGACAGTTACCCGAAGCTTTGTAACCGGGCTTCGGCGAGTAACACAGATGGGGAATCTCTTCTGCATGACGTTTAGCTGCCTGCCAGATTGTCTCGCCCTCGAGAGCCTCTATCTCCGTGCCGTCGAGAAAGAATTTCACCCCGGCAAGTGACTCATTCATGGCGCGTCTCCCTAACGATTACATCGTTAGGAAAGTGGCGCATGAGCGATTCGATCGGGTTGGATGCCGCCTGGCCTAAACCACAGATAGAGGCGTCGCGCATGACCTGACTGAGGTCGGACAGAAGTTCGATATGCCACTCTTTGCTTTCCAGGATTTGCACGATTTTTTCGGTACCATTGCGGCACGGACTGCACTGACCACAGGATTCATCGGCAAAGAAGCGCATGACGTTCAGTGCTGCCGCGCCCATGTCGTCCTGATCTGACAATACCATGATGGCGGCCGAACCAATAAAACATCCCTGCTCCTCAAGGGTGCCAAAATCCAGTGGCAGGTTGTCGAGTGCCGCCGGCAAGATGCCCCCGGATGCACCGCCAGGTAGATAGCCCTTCAAGCGATGGCCTTCTTCCATGCCCCCGCAGTACTCCTCCAGCAACTCGCGAAGGGTTATGCCTGCCGGTGCCAGGTGTACTCCCGGCCTTGCCACTCGACCGGACACTGAATAGCTGCGCAATCCGCGCCCGCCATTGCGTCCGTGGGACGCAAACCAATCTGCGCCCTTATCCAGTATCTCCCTCAGCCAGTAGAGTGTCTCCACGTTGTTTACCAGGGTTGGGCGATCAAACAGTCCCACCTGCGCCACATAGGGAGGCCGTTCGCGCGGATAACCGCGCTTACCTTCGATGGATTCGATCATGGCGGACTCTTCGCCACAGATATAGGCCCCGGCGCCCCGGCGCATACGAATGTCTCCTTTGTTAATTAAACCTTCCTTTTCCAGACGTTCTATCTCGTCCTGCAAAACGATCCGCAGTGCCGGGTATTCATCCCGCAGGTAAATGTAGGTGGCTTGCGCCTCAATGGCCCAGGCAGCCAGCAACACCCCTTCGAGAAAACGGTGGGGGTTCTGTTCCAGGTAGTGGCGATCCTTGAAGGTGCCGGGCTCACCCTCGTCGGCATTGACTGCCAGGTAACGGGGCCTCGGTTCACGGCGAACAAGGTCCCACTTGCGTCCTGCAGGAAATCCTGCACCACCCAGTCCACGCAGACTGGCACTATTGAGCAGCTCGATGACGTCCTCGACACGACGTTCACCGTTGCGACAGGATTGCAGGAGCCCGTAGCCACCCTCGGCCTGGTAGTCGTCAAAGGACGGAAACTGCGGCAGCACCGGGCTGAAGTCCCCGCCAGCGATACACGCGACGACGTCTTCGGAGGTGCTGTGGCCGAGGTGGCGATGGCCGACCTCGACCACGGGCGCCGAATCGCAGCGCCCCATGCACGGTGCCCGGACAACACGGACCCGTTTCGGATCCAAACCTTCCTGCAGGGCTCGCCGTAACTGTTCCGAGCCACGCAAGGCGCAGCTCAGGCTATCGCAGACCCGCACGGTCAATGCGGGGGGTGGTGTCTGGCCCTCCTTGACCACATCGAAATGGGCATAGAAGGTGGCAACTTCGTAGGCCTCTGCCATGGGAATCGACATCTCGTCTGCCAGGGCCGCGAGATGGGCAGCGGTGATACAACCGTAGCCATCCTGGATCAAGTGTAGATATTCGATCAGCAAATCACGGTTTCGAGGACGCTCTCCGAGCAGCGTCCGGATTTCATCCCGTGCCGTTGGGTCAACCTGTCGACCGCGATCGGTGACCCGTGCGCTACCTTTGCGGTTTCTCGAGGCGCGGCCCAACGACGTGCGGTTTGGAGAGTGTGGTTGTTTCGGCGTTGCCATTATCAGATCTCAGCACTGCGTGCGGCCCGCCGGTGCACTGTCTTAGTCGTGCTCAGCGGGTACTTCACTTGCATCCAGAGTGTACTTCGACGCTCCTTGAAAAACACGATTTATTCTGGCCAACCGGATAGGAGCATCATCTGAGGCGGTCCCCCAGCTGCCCTCACTTGGTCAGCATCCCCTTTGGGTCCGTTAGTGGCGCCCCTCCGTCCACGCGCTCGGCGCTGTCGAACGCGGCCCGACCTAATGCCTGGCGTGATGTTAGGAATTTGATCGAGAGGATCTGCAGGAGACCAGGGGAAGGTTCATCCTTTATTCCGCTGATGGGGTTCCGGTAAATGGAGATATCGATCTGGTCAAGAGAATATCAGAATTCGTTGAATCAAAGCCTTTGCAGGGAGGTGCCGGGTCAGATTGGATGCCACTTACTTTAGGTCCAATCAAGGCTGTTCGCAGAAGGGGCTGGGTGTCGTGCGCGACCCCGGTCCTTTTCTTCGCGGCGCTGCGGCTCTCCCAGCTGCCCTCACTTGGTCGGGAGCCCCCTTGGGCCCGATGGCGGTACCCCTCCCTCCACGCGCTCGGCGCCGCGCCTGATTGCTACGCAAAGGAAACCCCAGCCCCTTCTGCTAGGCTCCCCAAAATATCACGTCTGAACGAATCAGAACTCCTAGGCAAATGGCACTGCGGTCAGACCGGACATTTGATGAAAGACAGACCTGGTACTTCAGCTCACGAGTAATCAGCAAGCTTGCGGTTGGTTGAGACATGGGATGGGGGTGTTGCTGGGGCGCCTTCGGAGCGCGGTGGAGCCATGGATGGCGGAACCGTGATCCAGGTGTCCTAGGCCATGGATGGCCTAGGGCAAGTAGCGTAAGCAACACCCCCATCCCATGTCTCAGGGACTTGCCGACACGAACCGAAATGAACGCACCCGGCTACAATGATGTCCACCACACATGTATGATATTTGGGAATTGACACTGAAGAAGTCACCAACCGATGACGAACCCGGTATTGCCACCCCGCTTTCACGCTTTCACTGCCACGCAGGCCCTTGGCGCATTCAATGACAATGTGTTCAGGACATTGTTGCAGCTGTTCGTCATCGGGGTGCTTATCGATGTGGATTCAGCCGAAGCACTTTCCAAGGCGACGTTTGTCTTCACCATCCCGTTTGTGCTGTTCGGTCCCTGGTCCGGCTATCTTTCCGATCGATTTGCAAAGCACAATCTGATGCGGGTTATCAAGATCTTCGAGATCCTCATTATGTTGTTGGGAGCGTTGGCATTCTATATCGGCCATCTCAATCTCTTGCTGGTTATCCTCTTTCTGATGGCAACCCAGAGCGCATTCTTTTCCCCGGCAAAGCAGGGGATTATCCCGGAGATGTGCAAGGCAGAGTCCATCACCCATGCCAACGGCTGGGTGGAGATGACTACCTTTGTGTTCATCATCCTGGGTATCGTAACGGCCGGGGGGCTGATGACCCTGCATGACAACCAGGGCATGTTAGCAGCGAGTTACTGTGTGGCGTTCGCGGTGGCCGGCTCGACCTGTGCTTTCTTCATTCCCAAAATGCCGGCGGCGGGGAGCAAGACAGCCTTTCCCTGGAATCCCCTGGTGGGCATTGCAAAAGACCTGAAGTTTCTGAAAGCGCAGCAGGGCCTCTGGCTGGCGGGACTTGCGAACAGCTACTTCTGGATGATCGGCATGCTCTATTCCACCAACGTGCTTATATACGGTGACACGCTGCTCGGCCTTGGACCTGAGGACAACATCAAACTCGCAGTATTGCCAGCGTTTATGGCCATCGGCATCGGCACGGGATCCATGCTTGCCAGCCGTTTGTCTGCTCAGAAAGTGGAAATTGGGCTGGTGCCGTTAGGCGGGTTCGGCATTGCCGCAGGCTCAGTCGGGCTCTTTTTTTCGACTGGATCGTACCTCGCTACATCCATCTGTCTGATCTTTACGGGCGTTGCGGCCGGCCTTTATATCGTTCCGTTGTTTTCCTATCTGCAATTCCGAGCTGACGAGCAGGAGAAGGGGAGAGTGCTGGCAACTGTCGGCATCTTGAATGGTCTGTTCCTGGTGTTGGGATCGATTATCTTCTACCTGCTCTCGGTTGAACTCAGCCTCAAGGCCAATACTGTTTTCTTGGTGATTGGCCTGGCGACTGTCGTCGAAGTCATCTATATCTGTACGGTTATCCCTGAGTATTTCCTGCGCATGTGCAACTGGTTGATTACTCATACGTTTTACAATATCTCGGTTCGAGGAGACCACAATGTTCCCTTCAGGGGCCCGGCCCTGATCGTGCCCAACCACGTCACATTCATCGATGCCTTCCTTATCAGTTCGACGGTGCAGCGGCTGATCAGATATATCATGCTGAAGGACTACTACGATGTACCGATCATCAGGAGTCTTTTCGGTATCATGGACGTCATTCCAATCGCGCCGTCGGAAGGCAGGGAGTCGGTAGTGCAGACACTCATTACTGCCCGCCAGAAACTGCTGGACGGTCATGTGGTCTGTATCTTTGCAGAAGGGGCATTGACCCGGGACGGCCAGATACAGGAGTTCAGGACGGGCTTGGAGACCATAATGGAAGACGTGGACTGTCCTATCGTGCCCGCCTGCATTCATGATGTATGGGGGAGCATTTTTAGCTGGCAACACGGTAAGGCCATCTGGAAGTGGCCGAAGAAAATACCCTATCCTGTGACGATTACGTTTGGCGAGGCCATGCCGCCCACTGCTACAGCTAACGAGGTGGAACAGGCGGTACGGGGTATTGCAGCAGACTTCGAATCATCAGCTAGCTGATAGCCGGCTGACAGTTCATGTTAGGCGGATAGTCATACCCCAGTGTACTGTCCCACAATTACGTGGCCTTATTCGCTGGCCTATTTTGTCCCTGGACTTCGACTGGGCGTCCCCGTTGTTCGTCGTTGTCGGGCGCCCGGCTAGGGGCGCCCGGCGAGGGTGCCCAACCCACGGCGTCCTCGCGCCTTGCCAGGAACAAAATATGCCGACCGAATAACGACCACTTAATTGCGGGACAGTACACTAGAACAGATCGCCGTCATCATCGAACTCCGGCGGATCAACGTCATCGAGTTGCTCCAACAGATTAATGGCCACTCCGACATAGTCGCTGTCGGTGATAATACCCACAAGCTTGCTGTCGCGCAGCACCGGCATGCAGCCTATTTTGGTCTGCTGCATTTTAATGGCAACACTTCGCAGTTCCATGGATTCTTCGACGCTATCCACTTTTTCGCGCATGACTTCCTGCACAGCCACCGATGATTCGTATTGGTGAACCGATGACTCCTCCGCGTTGGGAAGTGCAATGGTCGCGGCAAGCAGGTCCCTTTGCGTAATCAAGCCGAGCAAACCGCCTTCACGGTCGACGATGGGTATGTGCCGGATACGGTGTTGTGTCATCAGATTTCTGGCATCTTCCAGGGTTCCGTCGGCGCCCAGGGTGATTGGGTCAACGGTCATTATTTCTTCTACGGTCATCATTGTGTGCCTCCTGATTGACAAGAATAACACCGCAGCATTGACAGCAATTGACCCTGGTCAATTGTTTATGTGCGGATTCGTCATACCCTAATACAAGAGTCCGTTCTGCGATTCTTGAGGGTCGGGCTTTAACGATGTTGAGTCACTCCATCCGGTACGAATCGAAGGCGTCTCTCGTATAGTGTTTCGCTTCCCGGAACACTGATCAAGATACACCGTGCAACCGTATGACTGAACTGCAAGAGTTGGTAAACGACCATGGTTAAGTAGCGCGACTTGACAATCTTCGCCCCAACGAATCGCTGTAAAGACAACATATCAACAGTTCCCATTAGCTCCCGCGGAATAGGGGCTGTGGGGGCGAATTCGTTGACCAGTGTCCTTACATCTGTTACGGTTTTGACGTACGACAACGTGTTCGTTTGGGGGCGGTGCGGCTGTCGGTGGAGTACGAAGAATAAAGATCGAAGAACAAAGAAATGCAGGCTTTCAACACAATTCGCTTGCGTTCAAATTGGAGAGCAATAGATGACAATGCAGGACATAGCCAAATCTGACGACGGGGTTAAGATCATCAGGGCGACATCCGCCTTCGACTGTGGAGGGCGTTGCCCTTTGCGACTTCACGTTAAGGACAACGTCATCATCAAGGTTGAAGGAGACGACACTGCCGGACCCGAATTCCAACTACGGGCCTGCGTGCGCTGCCGCGCATATAAGCATTACGTCCATCACAAGGACCGCATCATGCACCCGTTGAAGCGGGTTGGCCCGAAAGGGACCGGAGAATATGAGCGCATCTCCTGGGACGAGGCCCTCGACACCGTGGCATCGAAGATCAAAGAAACGAAGGATAAGTATGGCAGCCAGGCGATCTTCTTCCTCGCCGGTGGTGGTTACCACGGCAACCTGCACGGGGCAGGTCAGATTGGCAAACTGCTTGCCATGATGGGTGGCTTCACCACTGACTATGGCAACATTTCTTCTGAGGGGGCAGTCTGGGCTGTAATGAGTACCTATGGCGACGTCATGGTGGGGCACAGTCGTGAGGACTTTCTCAACAGCAAGCTCATCCTAATCTGGGGATGGGACCCGGCCCGCATGATCTCAGGCACTAATACCATGTACCACCTCATCCAGGCCAAAGAGGCGGGCGTTAAGATCATTTCCATCGGTCCGCGTTACGACGACACAACGTCGACGCTGGAGTGCGAGTGGATTCCGGTACGGCCCGGAACGGATACCGCGATGATGGTGGCCATGGCCAATGTGATCATCAAGAATAACCTGCAGGATCAGGCTTTCCTGGACAAGTACACGTTGGGTTTTGACAAGTTTAAAGATTACGTCCTGGGTGATGAGGACGGCATAGAGAAGACACCTGAGTGGGCTGCCGAGATTACCGGCGTACCCGCCGAGCGGATCGAGGCTCTGGCCAAGGAATACGCCACCACGGATCCGGCCTGCCTGATGGACTGTCAGGGACCGGCGCGTAGCGCCATGGGTGAGCAGTACAACCGTTGCGCAATTACCCTCACTGCCATGACCGGCAACATCGGCAAGAACGGCGGTAGTGCTGCCGGTGGACTGATGGGGATTCCCGTTGGCCACATGTTCCGCAGCCCCGGCATACCGGGTATGAAAAATCCCGTCGAAGCAGGAGGCAAGTCGATACGTGGTACGCTGGATCTCAGGGACCGTGTGATCAAACGTGTGCACAAAGTGAAAATCTCGGACTGCCTGCTCGAGGGTACGGCTGGTGGCTATCCAGCCGACATCAAGATGGTGTGGTCGGTTAGCAACAATTACGTGAACCAATACGGTAACGCCAACAAGGCATCCAGGGCACTCAAGCAAGTCGACTTCATGGTATCCAACGAGATATTCATGACGCCGACAGCCAAACACGCCGATATCATATTGCCCGTGACGACTGCCGCGGAGAAGAGCGATATTTCTCGGCCATGGCCGTCCGGCCCCTATTTCACGTTCATCAATCAGGCGATCCAGCCTCAGGGCGAGTGTAAGTCGGACCTTGAAATCGCCTACGCTCTGGCTGAGCGATTGGGCTTCAACGATTTCAAGCAGGCAGAAAATGAGGAGTGGCTGCGGCTCTTTTGCGAGAACAACGAGCAGCTAAAGGAGCATATCAAGGATTTCGACAAGTACAAGGAGGAGGGCGTCGTGCGCGTGGAACTCAAGGAGCCCATCGTCGCCTTCAAGAAGGAGATTGAAGACCCGGAGAACCACCCCTTCAAGACCCCGTCTGGCAAGATCGAGATCTTTTCGCAGCGTGCCGCAGACATTGATCTACCCAATGTCCCGCCAATACCAAAGTACCTGAGCACCGCGGAAGACCGCTATGATCCACTCTATGAGAAGTATCCGCTGCAAGTATTGACTCCGCACGGGAGGAACCGCGTTCATTCCACCCTTACCAACATCGAGGAGTTGCAGGAGGTCGACCCGCACCGCGTGTGGATCAACCCGATCGACGCCGACCCCAGGGGCATCAAATCCGAAGACGATCTGTACATATGGAATGACCGGGGAAAAATCGCCATCAAGGCATGGGTCACAGAACGCATCGTGCCTGGCGTGCTCTGCATCTTTCAGGGCACCTGGTACGATCCCGATGATGAAGGAATCGACCAGGGCGGCTGTGCCAACACATTAACTACCGATGCCTATTCAGGCGGCGGCGGTGCAATCCTGAATACACTGCTTGTAGAAGTAGCCAAAGCCTAAGGCGGGAGAACAATATTATGCAAATGGGGTTTTATTTCGATCAGACGCGGTGCACGGGATGCAAGGCCTGCGTAGTAGCCTGTAAGGATTGGTTTGACATTCCCGTCGGGGATGCCACGCGTATCAAGATCCTCTACAACGAACATAACAAGTGGCCGGATGTCCGCGTCAAGTACCTGACCGCGACCTGCTACCATTGTTTGGATCCGGTGTGTGCGGACGCCTGCCCGGAAAATGCCATGTTCAAACGAGACGAAGATGGCATTGTGGACTTGAATGTCGATGCCTGTGTAGGCATTGACGAGTGCGGCGGCGGTTGCCTCAAAGCCTGCCCGTACGATGCACCTCAATTCGGTACCGAGAGCAATCCCAAGATGTGGAAATGCGATCTGTGCGCGGAGCGCCTGGGCAAAGGGCAGGAAGCGATCTGCGTGGAGTCGTGCCCAACGCGCGCGCTCGATATCGCGCCGCTGGATGAACTCAAGGCCAAGTACGGAGAGAAAGAGGTCGTTGTTGCCAGGGGCAGAAAGCTCAAGGAAGGCGATGAGTTCTTCTATTCTTCGAGGACCAATCCGGCCGTCTTGATCAATCCCAAAGTCACCACTTGACGCCGCAAAGATAGCCGCTGACAATAGCTGGTTTCAAACCCAACGTGTTGGCTACGTTTGAGTCCCCGCCCGGCGACGCGGTGATTGATGGAATGATCGAAGCACCTCGAATGCTGATAGTCGGTTCCACCGGAAAGAATTCCGGCAAGACCGACTTTGTCTGTTCATTGATCGATCGGTTCCACAGCAACCACGAGATCATTGCAGTCAAGGTCACCACCGTAAAGGAAATCGATGACAAGTGTACCCGCAGTTGTCTGGACTGTGGCGTTTGCACTGACCTGAGTAGCAACTACCTGATCACCAGAGAGATAGACGAAGGGCGCGACAAGGACACCGAACGCATGGTGGCCGCCGGCGCGAGCAAGGTATTCTGGCTGCGCGTGCTTCGAGAACACCTTCACGAAGGGGCGGCTGCGCTCCTGGACGGCATCAGCAAGGACGCACTTATCATATGTGAATCCAACAGCCTGCGTTCCCTGTTTGATCCTGGTGCGTTTGTTATGTGCAATCGTCGAGGAGAGAGCCGCTTCAAGGAATCGGCCGAAGCCGTCCGCGCTCACGTGGACCGGTTGGTTACGTTCACGGACAACGTTGATCGCCGCTTCGACCTGGACCTCGACGATATCGAAACCCTTTCGTCCGGGTGGGCGCTGCGTTCCGATGCCGCGGCGATCATCCTCGCCGGCGGCATGAGCCAGCGCATGCAGAGCGACAAGAGCACGCTGCCGATAGAAGGTGCCCCAATGCTGGCACACATTCACAGGCAGTTGCTGCCACATTTCAAACAGACACTGATCAGCGCCAACGACGTGGACAAATATAAGTTTCTCGGCGTGGCGGTCGTGCCTGACAGCATCGCCGGATTTGGGCCTCTGATGGGAATCACCTCGGCATTGCAGGCATCCGAGCACGAGTTGAACTTCGTGACTGCATGCGATATGCCGCAGGTAGACATGGCTCTGGTGCGACGCATGCTAAGAGCGGCGGACGGCTATGATGCCGTTGTGCCCATAGCCGAAGGTCTAATAGAGCCCCTGTTCGCGATTTACCACAAGAGCGTGATCGGTGTCTTCCAGGACGCAATGGCACAAGGTACACGGCAGATTCGAGCCGCCTTCAAAGGCTGCAATATAAACTATCTTGACATCTCCAAATCTGCACCACTCAAGAACCTCAATACCCAGGAAGAGTACACCGGATACATTTCAGAGCTCACCGAAGATCAGAAGGACTAACGACCGCGAACGGGCCCGCGACCCCCGGTCCGTCACCGGCGGCGGCATCTCGGAGACTATTTCGTCGCGTTGATAACAGCGCCAAGATTTTCCACGATCTCATCGATCTGCTGTTTCTCGATGATCAGCGGCGGCGAGAGTGCGATCGTATCCGCGGTTACTCTAACGAGAACGTTCTGCTCGAAGAAACAACTGTTGAATACGTCGTAGCCACGGGTCCCCGAGGCATCCTGCCGGGGCGCCAACTCCACCGCAGCCATCAAACCGAAGTTGCGGATGTCGATCACATTCCGGCAGTTAGCCAGTGAGTGCACCGCCTCTTCAAAATATCCGCTTATGTCTGCAGCACGCTGGAACAGATCCTCGGCCGCGTAGATGTCGATGGTGGCAAGGGCTGCTGCGGCTGCAACCGGGTGGGCCGAGTAAGTATAGCCGTGGAATAGTTCGATGACGTTTTCCGGGCCCTGCATAAACGCAGAGTGGATCTGATCGGATACAAACACTGCCCCCATCGGCAGCGCACCGTTGGTCAGACCCTTGGCAGTGGTGATGATATCCGGTGTTACGCCGAATTTCGTCGTGGCGAATGCAGCTCCCAAACGGCCATAGCCTGTGATCACCTCGTCGAAGATCAGCAGGATATCGTGTTCCGTGCAGATCTCGCGGATCCGTTCGAGATAGCCCTGCGGCGGCACGATCACACCGGCAGAACCCGCCACCGGTTCGACGATCACAGCCGCGATGGTAGCAGCGTCGTTGAGTGCGATGATCTGTTCGAACTGATCGGCGATCTCGGCACCCTCTTCAGGTAGTCCCCGGCTGAAGGCATTCTCTCTACGTAAGGTGTGGGAGAGGTGCGCGGTCCCGGTCAGGCCATTTCCAAACGCTTTACGATTGTTAGCCAGACCGCCTACCGATATGCCACCGAATCCGACGCCGTGATAACCTTTCTCGCGCCCTATCAAGCGCTGCTTTCTGCCGAATCCCCTGGCCTGTTGGTAGGCCAACGCAATCTTTAAGGCGGTGTCTACGGCTTCGGAACCGGAATTTGTGAAAAAGACATGATCCAATCCCGCAGGAGTCAGCTCAACCAGTTTCTTCGCCAGTCGAAATGGCAGTGGGTGTCCCATCTGGAAAGAGGGGGCATAGTCCAGCTTGGCGATCTGTTCTGAGACTGCGGTCGTGATTGCCTGTCGGCTGTGGCCGGCATTCACGCACCATAGTCCTGCTGTTCCATCCAGAATCTTGTGGCCGTCCATCGACCGGTAATACATACCCTCAGCCGATTCCAGCAGGCGGGGTTGCGCCTTAAACTGACGGTTAGCTGTAAAGGGCATCCAGAACGGTTCCAGATTGAGGGGATGATCGGACATTTGTCTGTTCCTCAGGTGTGCTTAAGGCATCAAGCGGGTGGCTCATGGAATATGGAAGTTCGGCCGCCATCTACTACCAGGTCGTGACAGTTGACGAAGCGACCCTCATCGCTGCCGAGAAAAAGTGCGGCCGTAGCGATGTCCCATGCCAGGCCCGCGCTTCTCATCGGCGTCGCCTTGACCAGATTCTTCTGCAGCTTGGCCATCTTGCGGTCGTTCTCTTCGTCGGACAGGGTATTGGCTCTGGCGGAGCCACCCCAAAAAATGGGCGTGGCAATGGCACCGGGCGATATGCAGTTGACGCGGATACCGAACGGGCCCAGTTCCACCCCGGCCATCTTCGAGTAGTGGGTTACGGCCACTTTTGCGGCGGCATAGAGGTGCCCCCCCTGCCCATAGCGCAATGCCGCTATGCTGGAATTATTGATGATTGAGCCGCCACCTGACTCCTTCATCACTGGGTTGGCGTGTTTTATTCCCAATGCCACGCTGCCAAACAGATACTGCATGGCATAGCCGATGGATTCCGGGGTAACGTCATCCAGGCCTTGAGCAGCCGGACCACCAGCGTTGTTAAACAGGATATCCAGACTGCCGAATTTCTCTGCAGCGAGATCGATTACAGCCTTGATCTCTTCCTCCTTCATTACATCGGCACGCTGATAGATTGCATTTTCACCCAACCGATCCGCAATAGCCTGTCCCTTTTCCTCGGATCTTCCGGCAATCACCACCTTGGCTCCTTCAGCGATAAACAACTCTGCCGTTGCTTCCCCGATACCACTTGTGCCACCGGTAATTACTGCGACCTTGCCTTCAATTCTGCCTGCCATCTGCGTGTCCGCCTCAAAAAAGTGTGTAGTCTATACTAGTACTCCAGGTAGTTGGAGTACCAGCTCCCTCGGGCTAATGTATAGATCTTCTGCTGCAACCAGTGATACGCTGCACCGTTCGTGAATAAATGGGCCACCATGGTCCAGATGGTCTGTCCAGTATGATGAAGTGTTACATTATTATCGTTACCTCCCTGCAGCAGAACTGCACACTGCTCTGTTGCGAGAGTTCGGGCAAGGCGGCGATCGTCGATCCCGGTGGTGATGTCCCGGCAATTATCGACGCGATTCAGCAGGCGGAAGTGGAGCCGGAGAAGATATTTCTCACCCATGGCCATATGGATCACGTTGGCGGCGCGAAGGAGTTGGGGGAGCAGCTCGGACTCACCATAGAGGGTCCTCACCTGGACGACCGCGCCATGATCGCGAAAGTCGCTGACTCAGGCAGGCGCTTTGGCATGAAGTCGGCGCAGCCGTTTGAACCGGATCGATGGCTGAAGCATGGCGACCAGGTGAGCTTTGGCGATCAGCAACTGGAAGTAAGCCACTGTCCCGGGCACACACCGGGTCACGTTGTCTTCTATCACCGGGGTGTCAACGTCGCTCTGGTTGGCGATGTATTGTTCCAGGGATCGATCGGTCGCACCGACTTTCCTGGTGGCGATCATCGGCAACTGATCGACTCCATTACGCAGCAGCTCTGGCCCCTAGGCGACCAGGTTACTTTTATTCCGGGGCACGGTTCGCCGTCCACCTTTGGTCAGGAACGGCAGGTGAATCCGTTTGTGGCCGACACTGTGTTAGCGAACAACTGACCGGACTCCACACCGCCAGCCGGCTGCATCGAAGCGGACCGATATGCTTGTGATGCACGGCTATAGTCTGGAATAATGCGCTCCACGCAGGTTGACCGTTTCCTAAACAAATACATGAAAATAAGCTCAGTCCTCTACAGGATTTACGAACAAAGCTTGTGGCACCAGATCAAGAATGGTCGATGCCCGCATCATATTGGCTTGATCGTGGATGGCAATCGACGCTTTGCGCGGGGCAAAGGACTCGCCCTGAATCAGGGTCACTCGATCGGTTCGGACAGGCTGGAGGAGTTTCTCAGATGGTGTTGGCGACTTGAGATCAAGATCGTGACACTGTTCGGATTTTCAACAGAAAACTACTCGCGCAGCGACGAGGAAGTGACTTACCTGATGGATCTGATTCTGAGAAAACTGAAGGAGTTCCAAGAGGATCCGGTCATCCGGAATGAGCGAGTCAAGGTCAAGGTGCTCGGTCGCCGCGAGGATCTTTCCGACGAGATCAATCGGGAGATCAATGCGGTGGAGGAATTGACCAAAGATCACGAGCGTTTCCAGCTCAATATCGCCATCAGCTACGGTGGCCGGGCTGAAATCATAGATGCGGTAAAAAAGATCGCCAATGAGATCGAGGAAAAGAGGATTACAGTTGACAGCATCGACGAAGAGCTGTTTGCACGCTATCTCTACACAGAAGGTATTGCCGATCCCGACCTGATTATCCGCACTTCCGGCGAGGAGCGGCTTAGTGGTTTCCTGCTCTGGCAAAGCGCCTATTCCGAACTGTATTTTACCGACGTTTACTGGCCTGCTTTCAGGATGATCGATTTCTGGCGCGCCATCCGTATCTACCAGCAGCGAGAACGACGATACGGGAAGTGAGCCAATAGCTCAGAGACCACCTGGTCATCCCTCCAGCCCTCGAAGACCTCCAGACGCGAACATCCTTGCGCCTTATGCTAACAGATCAAAAGAGGGGAAAGTGTTGTGAGCGCCGCTGGATCTTTGTATGCCATTGTGCAACGATTGTCCGTATGCCGGTGGGCACATACCCATCAGGAGTGCCCCCCTACCGACCATCAGGAGTCCCCCACTACCGACCATCAGGAGTCCCCCACTACCGATAAGAAGGACTATAGCAATGACGGATAACAATGCTCTGCGCAGAATACTGCAGGAATCGAAAACCATCGCCATGGTGGGTTTATCCGCCAACTGGTACCGACCCAGCTACTTTGCAGCAAAGTATCTGCTGGACAAAGGCTTTGCCGTGATCCCCGTCAATCCCAACTACGAAGAGGTGCTGGGGCAGAAGTGCTATCCGGATCTTGACGCCATCGATGAACCGGTGGATGTGGTGGATCTGTTCCAACGTTCTGAAGCGATTCCCCAGTTTGTAGAACCGGCGATCAGGATTGGCGCCAAAGTGCTCTGGATGCAGCTCGAAGTTATCAACGAAGAGGCGGCGTCAGCCGCCAGGGCGGGGGGACTGGAAGTGGTGATGGACCGATGCATGAAGATCGAATACGCCCGCCTGTTCGGTGGGCTCAACTGGGCCGGGGTCAATACCGGGATCATCTCGGCAAAAAGACCGAAACTGGTGCCTTGATGTTGGCACATTCTACCCTGACCTTGGCACAACCTGCCCTGACCTCGGCACAATCTGCCGTGACGTCGGCGCAAACCGGAGACCATCATGACCGATAGAGAGTTTGGATTCGATACCAGATGCCTGCACGCCGGGCAGATTCCCGATCCGGCCACGGGTTCCCGTGCTACACCCCTCTACCAGACGGCCGCCTACGTGTTCGATGATACCGACCATGCAGCCAGCCTCTTTAACCTGCAGACATTTGGCAACGTCTATTCACGCATGTCGAATCCAACCACTGCCGTATTTGAAGAGAGGATGGCATCGCTGGAAGGGGGGCGGGCTGCGCTGGCGGTGGGCTCCGGACTGGCGGCACAGATGGTAGCGCTTTTGACCCTGCTTGGTGAGGGCGACGAATTGGTGTCTGCTAACACGCTCTATGGGGGGACCTACTTCCAGTTTGACGTGAGTTTCCGCCGCATGGGCATCAACACGATCTTCGTCAATCCTGATGATCCTGAAAACTTTAGAAAGGCCATCACCTCGAAAACCAGGGCTCTCTTTGCAGAGACCATCGGTAATCCGGCAAACAACATACTGGATATTGAAGCCGTCGCCGAGATCGCCCATGCAGCTGGAATTCCCCTAATTGTGGACAACACCTTTGCAACTCCGTTCCTGTGCAGACCATTCGAGTATGGTGCGGACATAGTGGTGCATTCTGCAACCAAGTTTATCTGCGGGCACGGCACATCCATCGGCGGCGTTATCGTCGAATCGGGAAAATTCCCCTGGGACAGTGGTAAGTTTCCGATGATGGTGGAACCGTCCAAGGGTTATCACGGCATTCGCTTCTATGAGACATTCGGGGATTTCGGCTTCACCATGAAAGCGCGGTTGGAAACACTGCGCACGCTGGGACCTGCCTTAAGCCCTTTCAATGCCTTTCTATTCCTGCAGGGCCTGGAGACCCTCCACTTGAGGATGGAACGACACGTGCAAAATGCTCAATCTGTCGCCGGCCACCTGCAAACTCATCCCTCCGTCACCTGGGTAAAATACGCGGGTTTACAGGACAACCCCTACCATGCGCTGGCACAGCGCTATCTGCCCAGGGGCGCCGGCTCCATCCTGACGTTTGGCGTCAGGGGCGGTCAGCCGGCAGGGGTAAAGTTTATCGAAGCCGCCCAGTTCCTGAGTCACCTCGCCAATGTCGGCGATGCCAAGTCGTTGATCATTCATCCCGCTTCCACAACGCACCGGCAACTATCCGATGACGAGCAGTTGGATGCGGGCGTGACCCCGGACATGATCCGGATTTCCGTGGGGCTGGAGTCCCTCGATGATATTCTCTGGGATATCGATCAGGCTCTGCAGCAGTCACAGCTTTGAATCTGCACTGCATACCGTTTAGGTAAAGAAAGGCTCGGCACCAGAATCCGCAATCAGAGCATTAATCAGCAGGCTGTGGCATTATATTTCGCAGCAGCATGCGTGCCGTTCAGCAGATGAGGCAACAATATGGATGAGGAGCATACTCCCGTGATCGTGGGCACCGGCCAGTTGGTGGACCGCGATGCGGATCAGGACAATTACATCGAGCCTCTGGAGATGCTGACCAGAGTTGCCAACTCGGCTGCGGACGACGCAGGGGTGAATAGATCTACTCTGCAGAAGGTGGATACCGTAGCGCTGGTAGGCGTGACCGGCTGGCATCCCCAGAATGCACCGGGACTGGTTGCCGAAAAACTTGGGGCGCATCCCGCCAATGAATTCACCACCGCGATTGGCGGACAGGTGGGAGTGACTCTGACCAATTATGCAGCCTCCCGGATCGTTGCCGGAGAAAGTGATCTCGCCTTGGTCGGTGGCTGCAATAACCTGCGGGTCCTGATGAAAGCGCGCGCTGTAAATAAGCAATTGTCCTGGACACGTGGTGGCACGGGCGAGCCGGAACTGGTGTTTGGCGACGAACTGGGCACCAATGAAGTTGAGACATCCTATGGCATGGCAGGTCCGCCGGAGATATACCCGCTGTTTGAGAATGCACTCAGAGCACGGCTAGGACTGGGTCTTCAATCGCACCGGCAGAGGATGGGCAGCTTGTTCGAGAAATTCACTGAAGTTGCGGTCGCCAATCCCTATGCCTGGTTCCCGGTGCAGCGCAGTGCCGAGGAATTGACCAGGGTTACCCGTGACAATCGCATGATCTCCTTCCCCTATCCCAAATATCTGAATGCCATACTGAATACCGAGCAGGCTGCGGCACTGATCGTGACATCGGTGGCGAAGGCCAGGACCCTCGGCATAGCGGAGCACAAATGGGTTTACTGGTGGGGAGGAGCCAACAGTCAGGAGGAAGCCTGGTGGGCAAGTGAGCGACCGGACTTCACCAGGTGCCCCGCCATGAAAGATTCCACCACCAGTGCGCTGGTCAATGCTGCGTTGGATATCAGCGAGATCGATTATATGGATTTCTACAGTTGCTTTCCCGTTGCGGTGGAGATGGCTTGTGAGATGCTGGATCTGGACGTGAACGATGTGCGCGGATTTACAGTCACAGGGGGTCTTCCCTACGCGGGGGGGCCCGCCAGTGCCTATACCCTCCATTCTCTGGCGACCATGGTGGACAAGTTGAGGGACAATTCCGGCAAAAAAGGACTGGTCACTGGTAACGGTTGGTATCTGACCAAACATTCCGCAGCGGTACTGTCGTCCGAGCCCAAAGGAGGTGAGGCACCCAGGACCGGATTGCTCGACTCCCTGCCTTCCGAGCAGATGGATACAGCACCCAGACGGCTGGCACAGAATCCTGCAGGTCCTGCCGACATAGAGGCCTATACGGTCAGTTACGGTCGCGACGGCAAACCATCCAGAGGCATAGTCCTGGGTCGCACGGCCGGGGGAGAACGTTTTCTTGCCAACACGCCCAACGACAGTTCTCTGTTGGAGGAGTTTGCATCATCCGAACAGGTGGGCCAGAAAGGATTATTGTCACAATGGGACAGCGGCACCCTGTTCGAACCCGCATGAAGGGACAGGTAGTAGAGTGAGAGTCGCACGCCACTAAAAACAGGAGGTCTGCACCATGAAATTTGGCGCCATGATTGCACCCAAGATCGACGACTGGCAGCTGCTCCAATATGCCGAGAACCTGGGCTATGATCACGGTTGGGTTCCGGACTCGCAGATGATCTGGTCCGACTGCTATGCCGTTCTCGCCCTGGCAGCGCAGCATACCTCCAAGATCAGATTGGGAACTGGCGTGGCCATTGCCGGCACGCGACTGGCCCCGGTTACAGCCCACTCAATCGCCACTATCAATCGCATTGCGCCCGGTCGTGTGTTTCTGGGCATCGGTACCGGCCACACCGCCATGCGCGTTATGGGAATGGATCCGGTCAAACCCCGTGATTTCAGGGAATACCTGCGCGTGGTACGAGCGCTGCTCCATGGTGAGGAGGTCGCCTATAGTCACAAAGGAGAAACCCGTAACATCCGCTTCCTGCATCAGGAGCTCGGTTTTATAGATACCGCGCACACTATACCCATCTATGTGGCCGCCAACGGACCACTTGCGCTGCGTGCAGCTGGCGCCTACGGAGATGGTCGCGTATCGGCTGGTCCTGAACAGGGTGCGGGCCTCGGCAACAGCATGGAACTGATTCGGGAAGGTGCAGCCAAAGCGGGCCGTGACCTGCCTGCCGACTATCATACGGCGGCGCTGACTTACTCCTGCGTACTGGAGCCGGGAGAGAAACTGAGCTCGGATCGGGTCATCGATGAGTGTGGCTCCATGGTAGCATCCGCTCTACATTACTGGTGGGAGATCTACAAGAAAATCGGTAACGATCGTTTTATTCGACCCGCAGTACGTCCGGTCTGGGAGAACTATCTGGACTATGTAGACAGCATGCAGACGCCTCCGGATGCTCGTTACCAGGCGGTCCACGATGGTCACTGTACCTACCTGATGCCAGAGGAGAGGCGCTTTATGACTTCCGAAGTCATAGCAGCCTCCAACGGCCTGGTGGGGGAACCGGACGCCATCATCGAACAGTTGCGGACGCTGGAAAAAGGTGGGCTCAAGGAGGTGGCGCTGCTGCCTCCCATGGCTTCAGCCAGAAAGTGCTTCCAGGATTTTGCCAAGCACGTGATGGAGCGTTACTGAGGCACGGATAGCGTCCCCCAACGATCAAACTATGGAGTGACAAGCATGTACCCGGGTACCTATGCCAAGACGACACCCGATAAACCTGCGCTGATAGTGGCGCGAACGGGAGATGTCGTCACTTACGCACAACTGAACGATCGATCCAACCAACTGGCTCAATTCATGTGGGAGAAGGGACTTCGACGCGGCGATCATCTGGCGATTTTCATGGAGAACCACGCTCGCTTTTTCGATGTCATCTGGGCTGCCCTACGTTCCGGACTCTACTTGACCACCATCAATCGTTACCTCACCCGGGAGGAGGCGGGATTTGTATTGAACGATTGTGGTGCCAGGCTGCTGGTCACCTCGCAAGCCATGGCAGAGACTGCTGAAGGACTGGCTGCTTTCGCGCCGGACTGTGACAATTGGTTGATGGTTGGCGGGAGCGAAGCAGGATACCGCTCCTTTGAAGAGGTGATCGCAGGCTATCCCGCCGAGCCGTTAGAGGAGGAGCCGGCCGGGTCATTCATGCTGTACAGTTCAGGCACCACTGGTAAACCCAAGGGTATCGCGCGCGCGCAGCAGGAAAGCAATATTGCAGATGGTGGTGCCAGAGCCGGATTGCAGGTTGCGCTGTGGAATTTCAACCAGGATATGGTCTATCTTTCGCCTGCCCCCATGTATCATTCGGCGCCTCTCGGCTTCTCAACGGCGGTGCAGACGATGGGGGGAACGGTGGTGATGATGGATCGCTTCGATCCGGTGGATGCCCTGCAATTCATCGAAAAATACAGGGTGACACACAGTCAATGGGTACCCACCATGTTCACCCGCTTTCTCAAACTCCCGGAGCAGGACCGCTCGAAGTTCGATCTAAGCAGCCATCAGGTCGCCATTCACGCGGCCGCCCCGTGCCCGCAGAAGGTCAAAGAGCAGATGCTGGATTGGTGGGGACCGATCATCTACGAATATTATGGTGCCACCGAGGTGAACGGGCTGACCCACACCACACCGACAGAATGGCTCAGCCATCCCGGAACCGTTGGCAAGGCGGTATTAGGAATCATCCATATCTGCAATGAAGAAGGGGTGGAATTGCCGGTCGGAGAAGAGGGCCTGGTCTACTTCGAAATGCCGGAAGTACCATTTGTCTATCACAATGATCCCGAGAAAACGCGCCAGGCCCAGCATCCCCAACATACTAACTGGAGTGCACTGGGAGATGTGGGTTATGTGGATGAGGAGGGCTATCTGTACCTTACCGATCGCGCATCCTTTATGATCGTCTCCGGTGGCGTAAACATCTATCCCCAGGAGATCGAGGATATCCTTGTCATGCACCCTATGGTGGAAGACGTCGCGGTTATCGGTGTTCCGAATGCCGAGATGGGGGAGGAGGTCAAGGCGGTGGTGCAGACCGTAAAGGCCGCCACAGCCGGGGAGGAACTGTCGGAGGAACTATTGGCATTTGTCAGAGAACACCTGGCTCACTACAAGTGCCCCAAGAGTGTCGACTTTGACGACAACCTGCCACGCCTGCCTACCGGCAAGCTATACAAAAGGCTTCTGAAAGACCGCTATTGGGGAGACAAGCAATCCCGAATTGTGTGACGCCCGCCTTGTCTGATGTGACCATAGATCTTAATATGGCAGCACAGTACAACGATCAAATCAGGTCTCAATGACACTCGTAAACTCAACAACCGGGTTAAGGAGCAGCAAATGATTACAGGCAATTGTTTGTGTAAGGGATATCAGTTTGAAGTGAGTGGCGAGTTCGGTGATATGATGGATTGTCATTGCTCCATGTGCCGTAAAGCGCATGGTGCAGCGTACGCGACCTTTGTGGCGTGTAACAGCAGCGACTTTAAGATCACCCAGGGCGAGGAGCTGATCAGTCAATATCAGCCGTCAGCAGAGGGCAAACGAAGCTTCTGCAAGGTGTGTGGTTCCAACGCACCCATGGATGCCGGGGAGCAGGTTTACATTCCTGCCGGTCTGTTGGATGGCGATCCCGGCAGCCGCACCAGCGCGCACTATTTCGTCGCTTCAAAGGCACCCTGGGTGGAGATTACTGACGATGCAACTCAGTATGATGAGTATCCCAGCAGTTGACGGTTAGGGCACTTACCTAAGGGTTCTCATTCGTTAAAGGGTAATATCTTGGGGCGCGTTAGCAGAAGGGGCTGGGCGTCGTGCGCGACCCCGGCCTTTTCGTAGCAATCAGGTCGCGCAGCGCAGGTCGCGCCGCGCAGGTCGGGCCGCGTTCGGACAGCACCGAGCGCGTGGAGGGAGGGGTACCGCCGGCGGGCCCGAAGGGGCTCCTGACCAAGTGAGGGAAGCTGGGAGAGCCGCGCGCCGCGAAGAAAAGGGAATGCCAGCCCATTCTGCGAAACAGGCTTGATCGAGTAAGTGCCATTCGACGCTGATCCAATACCAGTAAACTGACAGGGCAAGATAATGATGGCAAGTGAAGAACACCCCCTAATTACGGAATACCGCAATTGGAGCCAAGAATCTGAACGGTTGAGTCGCAGAGCCAGGAAAGTGTTTCCTGGTGGCGATACACGGGCCAGTGCCCACTATGATCCCTACCCGCTGGTCATGGAAAAAGGACGCGGCTGTCATCTGTATGATGTGGATGGGCATGAGATCATTGATTTCATGAATAACTTTACCTCGTTGATTCACGGGCATGCTCATCCTGCGGTAGTGGGAGCGGTATCCGAACAGGTAGCCTTTGGAACTGCGTACGCTGCGCCCAGCCTGAATCAGATTGAACTGGCTGAACTGATCGCAGATCGAATCCCCTCCGTGGAGCAATTACGCTTTTGCAGTTCCGGCAGCGAAGCGACCTTGATGGCGATACGTTGTGCCCGCGCCCATACCGGCAAAGAGAAGATCATGAAGATGGAGGGCGGCTATCACGGCAGCTACGAGCTGGCGGAAGTCAGTCTGGTGCCTTATCCTGAGTCGAGGGGAGCATTGGATCACCCCAGCTCGCTGCCGGTGGACAAGAGCATTCCCAACAGCGTGCTTGAGGATACGGTCATCTGCCCTTACAACGAACCGGAGTTGGCTAAAGCGCTGATCCGGGAACACGCTGTTGAACTGGCGGCTGTCATTGTAGAGCCGGTGTTGGGGTCCATGGGTATGGTTGCTGCAACCACGGAATTCCTGCAGGCCCTGCGCAGCGAAACCGAAGAGCTGGGCATCGTGCTGATCTTCGATGAGGTGATAACGCTTCGGTTGAGTGGTGGGGGTACCCAGGCAATGCACGGCATCAGTCCGGATCTCACCAGCATGGGTAAGATCATCGGTGGTGGTTTGCCGGTTGGCGCCATCGGGGGCAAGCGGGAGTTGCTGCAGATCTTCAGTCCCGACACCAGAGAAAATGTGTTCCACGCCAGCACGTTTAGCGGCAACGCCTTGACCATGGCAGCAGGTTTCGCGGCCATGTCCCATTTCACCGATGCTGAGGCGAAGCGGCTCAACTGGCTCGGCGACAAACTGCGTGAGGGGTTCAACCTGATACTGCATCAGAACGGGATTTGTGGACAGGCCATCGGCTTGGGATCCTTGACGAATCTGCACCTGACGGATGAACCACTGCATGATTCGAGGGACACGCTCAAAGGCATAGCGGCAGCCGGTCACATCAGCAGATTGCTTCATCTGGGTATGCTGCGACGCGGTATCATGTCTGCCGGAAGGTTGATGTATTGTATATCCACTCCCATGGGAGAGGACGAAGTTACCGCGGCCATCACTGCCCTCAATGAAACACTGATTGAGTTGCGCCCCTTCATCAAACAAGAACGGCCTGAGTTGCTGGCTATGTGAGCCAATGGTCATTGTGTGGGAAGTGTTCATTGATGAAAGTTGCAGATCTGCTACGGCGTATCGATTATACCGGTTCGCTGCAACCTGATCTCAAGACCCTTACCGACCTGCAAACCCACTTCATCCACAGCGTACCGTTTGAGAATCTGGATATCCATCTGGGCAATAGATTGGTGCTGGAACTCGAGCCCATCTGGGAGAAGATCGTTCATCGGCGGCGCGGCGGCTGGTGCTATGAACTGAACGAGACGTTTCTGTACCTGCTCACAGAACTTGGCTATCGGGCTCACAGGGTCGCGGCGAAGGTATTGAGCAGTGATCATGGAGATCCATACGATCACCAAACCACCATAGTCAGCCTGTCAGATACGTGGCTCGTCGACGTTGGGTTCGGCACCACTTTCTCATCACCCGTGCTGTTGGATAACGATGCTCCCCAGCCCTGCAGGAGTGGCGTATTTCGCACGCTGGAGCAGCAGGAGCAGCTTTGCATCGAACGTGAAGCAGAGGGCGGTTGGCAGCCTCAATTGCTGTTTTCAAAGGATGAATGTCGGCGTGGAGATTTTGCAGAGCGCTGCCATTGGTTGCAGACTTCACCCCAATCCAACTTTACCAAGAAACAGCTCTGTTCGATGCTGACGCCTGCAGGGCGTTGGACACTGTCGGGAAATCATCTGATGTTTGATGGGGACGTGAGGGAAACGGTTGCGGAAGAGCACTATCTCGATCGTCTGGGGGACGTGTTTGGCATTTCGCTTGGCACGGCGAATTGGATCTCGATACGGTGACATTGGAACAGGGCAAAGTCGGACCCGCTGCTGACGGCGGGCAGAACGGCAGTGGCTCGATGGATCAGACAAAGGTTCTGCATCGACCGCTCTTCTGTGTCTCCTTTCCGCTCTTCTTTATATCCTTTGCCCTGCCTGTCTATGCCAAATCGATGGGGGCTTCCGCTTTAGAGATTGGCGGCTTGTTTTCCGTTTTTACCGTCTCCCTACTGGTGATACGTCCACTGGTGGGAGTGGGCCTGGACCGATTCGGGCGACGGATCTTCCTGATATCAGCACTGATCATTTACGGATTCGCCAACATCGCTTTCTCCTTCACCACGGAATTGCCTGGTCTCTATCTGGCACGATTTACCCAGGGTCTGGGTGCCTCGTTCCTGCTGATCACCATCGACACCATCACCGCCGATCTGACGACTCCGGACAACAGGGCTGCAGCCATGGGGAGAAACTTGGAAAAACAGACTCGCGGAGCAATGATTGGAACCTTCATGGGCTTTACATTGATCGGCGCATTGCCCATCGCGGTTGCCTGGAAATACTCTTTTATCGGGTATGCCGTACTGGCTTTTGTCGGTGCCTGGTTCAGCGCAAATCAGGTGCCTGAAACCAGGGCGCGGGATGTTGAAGTTATGCGTGGCAAGCCCTGGCGCGGTGTGAAACTGAAACCTCAGTTGATTCGCCTGATGCTGGTGGTGTTTGCGGCTGGATTTGCCAGTGCGCTCATTCAGCCCATCTATCTGATCTATCTGCAGGATAAATTCACGGTGGATATGGGGCGGCTGGCCGCCGCATTCTTCCCGGCCGCAATCGTCTATATGGTGTTACCGTCACGTCTGGGGACGCTCAGTGACCGGTTTGGGCGCTCCCGCGTCATGGCGCTGGGTATGCTGGCAACCGGATTGATGTACGCGTCGTTCCCCGTTCTGCCGAATATGATCTGGTTGGTCATTCTCTATACCCTATCCGCCGTTGGCTCGGTCATGGCTGATCTAGCCAAGACTGCGATGGTCGGCGACATCGCCGGCGAGGAGGAGAGGGGAAGGATCTTTGGTGTCTATCAGCTAACCGCTGGGATCGGTGCTTCTGTCGGGCCATTGGTTGGCGGCTGGGTCTATGACCATCTCGGCAACCATCTTCCTTTCTATATGAATGGTGCGCTGCTCATTTTATCCGCTCTGTGGGCAGCACGTTATCTGGGCAGTGATGCAGAGGCCGGCTCGCCCTCCCGAGAGTCCAAGCAGAGAATCTGACCGACCCCAGCCGGATCTACTGGATAGATATCCAAGGGTAAACAAGTCCATTGCTAATGCAATCCAGCGGGTGCAAATTTAGCCTCGGATTCCTGTCGTAACAGCGAAAAAGGGGTCCAAAGAACGTTAGCCAGCCACAAGCCGGCATAACTGAAGGTTCTACCAGAACTTGAAAAGAGACGGGGATAAGACAAATGATACGGCTACCGCAATGGTTGGATCGGATCTCAATCGGCGCATCACTGGCCCTGATACTGGTGATCGGAATACCCTACATCCACTTTGCAGTGGAAGGCTTTAAGCAGTATTCGATTCCGAAGAGCCACATAACCATACCCGCTGGTGACAAGTCCCTTTCCAGAGGCGCTCACCTTGTGCAGACGCTGGGATGCAGTGGCTGCCATGGCGAAGATCTGGAAGGCAAGACATTCATCGAGAATTTTTTCGTACGAATCACGGCGCCCAACCTGACCAGGTTGGCACAACAACTGGATCCGGATGAATTGGAGCAGGCGATCCGCCACGGTGTGAAATCGGACGGAACCAGTTTGTTCTGGGTGCCTTCGAGCAGTTACTATCACCTAAGTGACGCCGATATTGGGTCGATCATCGCCTACCTGTACAGCAAGGACCCGGCCAAGGGACAGGCCACCGTGATCCACATGAATCCCCTCACCCCTTTGCTGCTTGTGGGGATAGAAAACCTGAGCTCACCGTTGGTAGCTGGACGGATGGACCACAGTGCCGCGCGATACCCTCTGGGCGATGCGGCAGACCGCGCCTCGGTTGGGAAATACCTGGCACTCACCCACTGTTCGGACTGTCACGGAGAGGACCTACGAGGAATACACTCCGGCCGGTTTTCCACCCCCGACTTGGCTGACGTGGCAGACTACCCGCTACCGGAATTCGCCAGGATGTTGAACGCCGACGCCGGGTCAAGTGATCAGGAGTTTCTGCCGCTGATGGCTAGTGCATCAAAGAGTGGCTTTCGTCACTTCTCGAAAAGTGAAGTGGAAGCCCTGTATGCCTTTCTATCGGCATTGACGAGATCAGGTGTACAGGGAGCGGCGATGCCTTAGGGCCCCAACAAGCGCAAGTAGGTCGGGCACTGGTATCGGGCAGTGCTGCGTGTCAAGGCGTACCGAGCCCGGTCTCCTACTCGACAATTTCTATATCCCGTCTTGATAACTCGAAATCCAGTTGAGCCAGCCCATCCTCGAGAGAGCTGATCGCTTCGATGGTTTCCTGTCTGGCACGGAGTAAATCCTGATCGGAATCGTCCTGCAAACCGTTCGGTGCCAGTGCAACCAGATGGGTGATGGCTTCGGATGTTTCCTTGATGGCCGTCTGGATGCTGGCGAGGATATCACCCGTATGCGGTTCTACTTCACTGATGATCGATTTTCGCTTTAGATCCAGGTCGACCAGACAGGACTTTCTGTATTGCTCGTCCAGAGCCATTACCAGGTAGTCACCAAAACTGTAGGGCAGCTTGACCGTTTCGTAGGGACTGAAGAACTTGTCGATCTGATGAGCCCAGGTTTTGGAATACTCTTCCAGATCGCCGTCGTCGTCGGGCGCCTTGAACACTGCATCGATATTCTTGTGAATGTCGGTGTCCGCAAGGTACGCCTTAACGGCTCGTCCGGCGATGGCTGTTTTGGAACTGCCCCTGTCATCCTTCCAGTTTCTTACATAATAATCGTGGATGATTCTACTGTATGAATATCCAAGGCTAACCAAGTCCATTGCTATCCACTTCCTCTGCGCTAACATGTAGAACCAAGAGAATATACCAGATTCATTGAGGAGTTACAGTCCCCTTCTATGCGGTCCCCCTTGGCGCAGGTAATCTGCGCCTTTTTTTGACTCCCAGATCGTAACCTAACTGCCCGCACTGTTCCTTGAACAGACACGTCCATTGATGACTCGTTAGAGTTTAAAAAGAACCACTGATCTTTCCAGTTGGCTAGAGACGGCAGAGGCCATTGATTCAGCGTATGGAGCTGTTACGGCACGGCGAGTACCGAGATGTACAGATCCGGCTCATCCTGAAAACGTATCAGAGACAAGGAGGTGCCCTCTATCATCTTCACGGTTTCTGCTCGACTCGGCAGTGTGTGGG
>JASMJM010000026.1 GCA_030749725.1 Pseudomonadales bacterium
GCAGACTCTACATATGTTCACGCATGGCATCCAGGTCCAGCAGGACCGGCTGGTTGTCATGGATAACAAAGTTGGACGCCTTCATATCGCCGTGACTGATCTTGTGAAAGACCAGTCGCTTGAACAGCTCGCCTATTGCACCCGCCACGTTTCTCTTGTCCTCCATGGCGATGCCGGGATCGCGGAAAAACTCCCAACAGGTGGGTCCGGTCACTTCACCCATGACGAGATAGGATTGAAAGTGTACTGGGCCGAAGCAGCGTTCCAATAAGGCTACCGGATGGGCAGCGCTGATTTGATAGAGTTGCAGACGGTGCGCATTGCTCCAGGAAATGGCAGCTCGTGTCCGAGCAAACGCCCTTCTTAGGGCGTGCCGATAACCTTTAACGTTGTAGCGCTTGATGATCAGTTTTCCGACATCGCTTGTTACAGAAGCTATGGTGCAGGTGTTTCCCTGCTTGATGATCTCTCCCTTTTCCATGCGTGCATCCGGATTATTCAGGAGCTGGCGCAAATCCTGGCCATCCAGCAATCGGTCGCATACCGTAAACTCTCTGAGGGATCTGCGACTGACGAAGGCACTGGATTCACGAAATACTTTCCTCAGGTATTTTTCCTTCTTGATCTGACGGTTTTTTTCCACCTCTATCATGAAAGCATCGCATTGGCTGTCGCTACTCCGCCAACCCCTTATTTGTATATACAGTGTTAGCGCCTGCCGAATCAGACAATCATGTACCGGCGATATCAGGGCAAAGAGCTGAATCAGGTTGGCAAACGACTCTCTTTTGTTCAGGCCAGCCTTGCGCATGCGTATATCAGCGGCATCCAGCGTATAGATCACCTCCTCGCTAATGATGAAGTTACGCAGGTGCATGTCCTGTTGACTGAGTCCCTCCAGATGATGCTGGGCGACTACACGGGTGAGCTTGCACAACAAGTCATGTCTTTGATTCTCTGTGGCAGCCTGCCAGGCATCATCCAGATCCAATGCTGGTTGTATGCTCCTGTAGATGACCAGATAGGCGCGCTGCTCGGTAAGTACTCCCTGATAGACTCTCTGTGCAGTCGAGATATTGTGTTGTTTGAGGCCGTCGCTGCCCGCCACCTCCCGCTGAAAATCACGATATGCCGTTTTGGTCGCTGTAAAGAACTTTATGAAGACGTCCGCACCCCGCCAACTGCCTCTACATACGAGACGCTTGTTAGGGATAACACGAACCTTTTCGAGGCAGTGCACAACATCTTCCGCATCACTCAGGGATATCTGAAACGGCAGATCGATGTCGTAGGTAATGTTGGCAAGGTGCATGACACTTAGAGCTGTGGCAACCGATGCCTGAATTGTGTGGCTTGGACCCCCCCCTAAATCAAGTCCCGATATCTCAAGTCACAATATCTACCGACGAGGTGTCCTGTTAACTAGCCACGGAGCGTCCTGTTACCTGGCGACGGAGCGTCCGGTTGGCTGGCGATGGAGCGTCCTGTCGCGCGAGGTGGTTGCTGTGGATCTGCCGCACTGAAATGAATCCCACAGACCCATGGGCGTGGCGTTTTTAGAATCTGAGAGAATATTGTTTGCGCTTATTATTTCCTGAAGATCTATGCAGCTCCAGTTGATGGGCGTGAGGCTGGGCGCGTGGGGGCACTTCCTCTTCGAGCATCATGAGCAGATGGTGGCAGATAATCCGGCTTGTCTTTCGCTTTTGCCTGGACTTCGCCATCGCCCTGGCTTCTCTCAAGGCGAGTTGTGAATGGGTAGCTCTATCCATTGACAGAATCCATTGACAGATGGTCCTATACTGTTCGTATATACAGTACCAGAATACTGAGTATTTGTACAGTATGTTCTGCTAACGTTTCTCTGCCAGCAGCATAAAGGAGTTGGAGAAATAGTCTCTCAGGTGCTTTGGCCAGGTTCGAATCCACTGCCCCGGTCGACGGATCCAGTGAATTGCAGTGACTTTGAGGCCGCACCTGGAACAGAGGTTGGTCAGCGTTCCAGGGCAGAACCAGCAGGTGTGTGCCTCATGCACCTGGGGTCGATTGTAGCGCCATATCTTCCATGTCTGTTTGATGTAAAAAGGATTGGGAGTCGTGATTACGAGGACGCCCTCGTCGGTCAAGTGTTCAGCCAGGTTGCAGAGGAACTGACCGGCGTTGTCAAGGTGTTCGATGATATCGCCGGCAATGATGGTCTCGAATTTTTCACCGAGTTGCATGGTTATGACATCGGCTACTTTGACCTTGTAATCCAGACCACTCAGTATATCGATGCTTTCGCTATCGATATCGACGCCGAGCACATCGTCATTGAATTCTCTGATGGCAGCGTGAAGCGACGTGGCTCCCTTGACGGTCAGCCGAGCTGCCGTAGCGTCTTTCTGCGTTCTGCTGTCCACCACACCGAGGTCCAGGGTCTTGCTGCCTGTCACCAAGGGGCCGATTACTTCCATTCGATCCTTGACACTGTGTTTGAAGGGTAACGATAGCTCTGACATGGAATACCTCAAATCGCTGCAGCAGCATGCATGGTGTCGCCACCTATGATTTGTCGAAAACTAGTGTATCTGCGTCTGCCCGAACCATGATCGAGTCGCCCGGCAAGAACTTACCGGAAAGCAGCTCCTGTGCCAGAGGATTTTCAACCAATCGCTGAATCGCCCTTTTCAAGGGTCTGGCACCATAGATGGGATCAAAACCGCTGTCTACCATCAGTGCAATTGCATCACTGTCAAACTGCAGGCAGATATCTTTCTCACCCAACCGTTCTGTCAGGATCTGCAGTTGAATATTGGCGATTCCCTCGATCTGTTCCTTGGCCAAGCTGTGAAACACGACAACATCGTCTATCCGATTGATGAATTCCGGTCTGAAATGTAGCAAAACCGTTTCTATCACCACTGACTTAATCTCGCTATAGAGAGTATCTTCTCCCATATTCTGGATAAGATCGGAGCCGAGATTGGATGTCATCACAAGAACGGTGTTTTTGAAATCTACAGTGCGGCCATGCCCATCTGTTAGCCGACCGTCATCCAACACTTGAAGCAGAATATTGAATACGTCATGATGGGCTTTCTCAATTTCATCCAACAATATTACTGAGTATGGCTTGCGCCGAATCAATTCGGTCAGATATCCGCCCTCCTCATAGCCCACATAGCCCGGAGGAGCTCCAATCAATCTCGCCACCGAGTGCTTCTCCATAAATTCCGACATGTCGACGCGAATCAGCGCCTCCTCGGTATCGAACAGGAATCTGGCCAGTGCTTTACAGAGTTCTGTTTTGCCGACCCCGGTCGGACCTAAAAACAGGAAGGAACCGTTGGGCCGATCAGGATCGGCAATACCGGCTCTGGACCTGCGCACCGCGTCGGCAACCGCACTCACGGCTTCCGACTGCCCCACCACCTGGGTGTGAAGATCCCGTTCCATGTGCACCAGTCTCTGTTGCTCCCCTGCCAGCATCTTGCTAACCGGGATGCCGGTCCACTTGGAGACGATCTGGGCAATCTCATCGTCGGTCACCTTGTTGCGGAGCAACTTCATCTCCATCACTTCTGCCTGAGCAGCCATATCGAGCTGCTTTTCGAGTTCCGGAATGCGACCGTACTGCAGCTCCGACATGCGGGTAAGATCGCCCGCTCGACGTTGTGTTTCAAGCTCCAGGCGGGCCCGTTCCAGCTCTTCCTTGACCTGCTGAGTTCCATGCAGAGCCGTTTTTTCCGCGCTCCAGATCTCGTCAAGATCGGAATAATCTCTCTCCACCAGTTTGATCGACTCATTCAGCGCCTGCAGTCGCTGCTGAGATGCATCGTCGGTTTCCTTCTTCAAGGCTTCCCGCTCGATCTTCAACTGGATCAATCTTCGCTCCAGCCGATCCATATCCACCGGCTTCGAATCCATCTCCATGCGAATCAGGCTGGCGGCCTCATCAACCAGGTCAATGGCTTTATCCGGCAGCTGCCGATCGGTGATATATCTGTGCGACAGGCGCGCTGCGGCTATGATTGCCGGATCGGTAATATCGACACCGTGATGAATCTCGTAGCGCTCCTTCAGGCCTCGCAGGATGGCGATGCTGTCCTCTACGGACGGTTCATCGATCTGCACCTTCTGGAATCTCCGTTCCAGGGCAGCATCGGATTCGAGATAACGCCGGTATTCATCCAGGGTGGTCGCACCGACGCAATGCAATTCTCCTCTGGCGAGAGCAGGCTTCAGCATATTGCCCGCATCCATGGCCCCCTCAGCTTTGCCGGCACCCACCATGGTGTGCAGTTCATCGATAAACAGAATAATGCTGCCTTCCTGCTTGCCGAGCTCATGCAGCACTGCCTTGAGCCGTTCTTCAAAATCCCCGCGGAACTTAGCACCGGCGATAAGGGCGCCCATGTCCAGCGCCAGGATGCGTTTGTTTTTCAGTCCTTCGGGTACCTCACCGTTGATGATCCGCTGTGCCAGCCCCTCGATGATGGCTGTCTTGCCGACGCCTGACTCACCGATCAGCACCGGATTGTTCTTGGTCCTCCTCTGCAGAACCTGCACGGTGCGCCTGATCTCATCATCCCGGCCAATCACCGGATCAAGCTTGCCCCGTTCGGCTCGCTCAGTCAGGTCGATGGTGTATTTGTCGAGGGCCTGGCGGTTGTCTTCCGCATTCTGATCATTAACCTGCTCGCCGCCGCGCACCTGATCGATGATCGCTTCCAATCGTTTCTTGCTGACCTTGTAGCGAGCCAGTAGTTTGCCAAGGTCCGTGCGCTCCTCGAGGGACGCCAGCACCACCATTTCACTGGATATGAACTGATCACCGCGCTGTTGGGCATACTTGTCCGCCAGGTTCATCAGCCGACCCAATTCCGGTGCCAGTTGCACATCGCCGTAGTTGTCTTTGACCTTGGGTAGCGCCTCGATCAGCTCCTCCAGTTCACCTCTGAGCTGCAGCACGTCAAATCCAGCCTGCGTCAGCAATGGTCGAACAGAACCGCCCTGCTGGTCGAGGAGCGCAGCCAGCAAGTGGGCCGGGGTGATGTAATTCTGATCCTTACCCACGGCGATCGACTGGCCGTCCGATAAGGCCTGTTGAAGCTTGCTGGTGAGTCGGTCAATACGCATGCTATACCTCTTACCATATGGGGGTGCAATTGCCACCGGAACTGATTAGCGACCGTTGCCTCAAGCTTATGTGGGGTCGACCCCCTACTATTCAAGATGGGCTCGCCATCACTCCACCAAGACCGCTGACTACTGAATCAAGAGCAATGCGGTTGATTTGCACGAGGCGCTATGGCAACTTTCGTCTCTTCGACCCATCAGCTGAAGGTAGATTATAGGATGGTCAAGCAGGACTCGGGAACCGGCCGCGACGAGGCCGTATTCGATAAGGCTGACAACACGGGACTCAGGCATCTGCTTAACGCAACCCGATTCTCGATGCGTGGTTTGGCCGCTGCCTTCCAGCACGAGGCAGCGTTCCGACAGGAGCTGGCACTGATGCTGGTGCTTTTACCTGCTGCGTTTTTTGTAGGTTCGAACACGCTGGAGGTCGCCGTTCTGATCGCTGTATCGCTTCTGATTCTCATTGTCGAACTGCTCAACTCGGGCCTGGAAGCGATTGTTGACAGAATCGGACCGGAGCATGATCCCCTCTCAGGCAGAGCCAAAGATTTGGGATCGGCCGCCGTTTTTATTGCCTTACTGGCTGCGTTTCTGACCTGGTCGCTGATGATCTATCAGAATCTGATTCGCCCCTAGAATGAACTGTTAGCAGCTACGATATGCTCGATTCGCTTGGTTCTCTAACAATATCAGTCTTTCTCGCTGCCGCCTCGATGGTACCGGCCAAGGTGGAAACAGAAGCCGCACCCTATCCAAAAGATGCAGTGGACGATATCGCCATCTGGATTCATCCGGACGATGCGTCATTGAGCCTCATTCTCGCGGCCGTCAAGGTAAGTCGGGGCAGCGAACCTGCCGGAATCGCCGTCTACAACCTGCAGGGGCAAGCGATTCAATTCCTTGCCGGTGCCAGCCCTAACAACATCGATCTGCGCTACAACTTCCTGTTCAGAGGCAAGCGCAGCGCCATCATTGCCGTCAGCCATTGGTGGTCGAACACTGTCAGGCTTTACAGCATAGACAAGAACACACGTATCCTCTCGGAGATTACAGCGGGGCCAATCGCAACGGGATTGAAGAGGATGCGCGGTCTGTGCATGTATCTCAATCCCGAGCTGAACCGGTATTATTATTTCATCAGCAGCAAGCAGGGGGAGATCGAACAGTATCAGATCGTCTCCGAGGACGACGTTGTCACCGCCAGGAAGGTGAGGGAGCTTGCCTTGCCGTCCATTGTGGAAGGCTGTGTGGCAGATGATGACTTGGCAAGATTCTACATTGCGCAGGAAGACGTCGCCATCTGGAAATTCGATGCCATGCCGGAGGACGGCAGCACAGCCACCAAGGTTGCTGCAGTCAGGCGTTTTGGCCCGCTGAAAAAGGACATCGAAGGACTGACGATCTACTACGGTCACGAGCAGCAGGGATATCTGATCGCTGCAAGCCAGGGCAACAGTCGTTTCATCGTGTACGACAGGGAGGGCGACAACCGCTACCTGGGCAGTTTCAAAGTAGGCGGCAACCACAACATCGACGCGGTTAGCCACACGGATGGCATTGACGTCACCAATTTTCCCTTGGGCGAACAGTTTCCATACGGCATGTTCGTTGCCCAGGACAATGATAATACCGACGCGGCGGGGCAGCCGCTCTTTCAAAACTTTAAGTTCGTCGACTGGAAACCAATTGCTGAGGCGCTCGATCTCAGCATCCACATCGAGCGTGATCCCCGCGGGCGGGAGCTCGACCAACCGGGCGAGCTTAGGTGAAGAGCGGTTCAACCGGCACGGTTTACATCACACCCGACGGCGCCACCAATCTCAGGCGGGAGCTGAACGACCTGTGGAAGAACAAGCGACCGGAGATCACCCGGAAGGTGGCTGCGGCAGCAGCCCTTGGAGACAGATCGGACAACGCTGACTACACCTACGGCAAGAAACAGCTGCGCGAGATCGACCGCAGAATTCGCTATCTGAGTGGCAGGTTGGATAATCTCACGGTGGTGGATCGGACCCCGGATGATCAGCATACGATCTACTTCGGTGCCTGGGTAAAGTTGGCGGATGAGGACGACAAGGAGTCGATCTATCGCATCGTCGGCAGTGATGAAATCGATCTGAAGAAAGGTTGGATCAGCATTGACTCACCGATGGCGAGAAGCTTGCTGAAAAAACGACAGGGGGACCATCTGGTCGTGTCACGACCGAAAGGCGACGCTGAGATGATGGTCCTCGACGTGCAATACAAGCCCATGGATTAGACGGATTGGCAAGCCGTCCGCTCGTCCATAGCTGACGAATAGACGTTGACTACAATGGCGTCTTCGGCTGCGCCAGTTGCCGGCTGCCACGTCGAGATCGGAATCGTGTTTCCCGCCCTTTCCAGCGTAGCCGAGAGTCGGAGTCGGGCTCTGCGGTCTCGCCCGTATAATCGAGGATCGGAATGAAGCGGCTGATAAGGTAATAGAGCACGAACGGCGCGATGAAGATCAGCCCCACCGCCAGAACTCCCTCA
>JASMJM010000027.1 GCA_030749725.1 Pseudomonadales bacterium
CTTGATTAGACGGCGAATATAAACGACATCATCCGACGTAATTGTTCGACCTTGGAGAAACTGGGTAGCTTGCATGGGTTGAAATATACCCCATGCTGCTCTGGGAGTCCAGTACGTTGCACTGACTTATTGAGAAGTTACTTATGAGCAGACTCTACATATGCGTTCATAGTGTTATTCTCAATGTGTGCAGATCCGTCGGACATTTTAGCTGGTGAAATAGTGATCTGGAATAGAAGTTACGAAAAGGTTCGCTGTGGTCCCCTCAGGAACAATGGCTATCCACTCTGTAGAAATGTTAGACTACCTCGTCCTTGGCATTGGCACTGAGATAATCGTGCTAGTTGAGCATCAGACCACGACGTCCTGTCTTGATCGTCACCACTTTGATATTTGCCATGTCTATTCATTTTTTAGGGTACACTGATACTCCTGACCGTCAGCTACGAATCATTTTGCTCGCGGGGTACTTTCCTAAATCGTATTGCCACTAACCGGCAATCCGGATGATTGTATGTTCGGCAGAGAGTTCACCAGGAAAATCGCCGCTGCAACGACTGCTCTGGCTCTGCTCGCTTCGCCTTGTCTGCACGCAGAAGATTTGCAGAGCTTGGACTTCAAGGGCAGATCTTTGGTCGAATTGATCGAACGCTATCGCGCCGAAGGCTTTGAAATTGTCTATAGTTCCGATCTGGTAAAACCAGGTTGGCAGTTAACCACTTCTCCTCCGAGCGGGATACCCTATGATCGTCTGCAGGGAATTCTGGATTCCTTCGGCTTACAGCTCGAGAAACTAAGCGAGAACAACTGGCTGGTTATCAGGGGCGACGACCTCACAGCCAGGTTGATGGGTGTGGTGGTGGATAGATTCCAGATCCCGGTAGTGGATGCCAGGGTGGAAATAGCGGGGTCGGTAAAGCGCAGTGACCCTCGCGGGATATTTCAGTTTCAACTCAAACCCGGTAACTACCTGGTGCATATAGTGGCGGAAGGTTACCAGGAATCCTCGCAAAGGATCCAGGTGAGGAACCAACCGGAACAGCGCCTGCAGTTGCTGCTGGGGGCTTCAGAGGGGATAGAAGACGTTATCGTGACGGCCAGTCGATATGAACTCTCCAACGCACTATCCGCATCTCAACACCAGTTGACAACAGCACAGATTCAAAATGCGCCGACGCTCGGTGATGATGCCATTAGAGCGATCAACACACTGCCCGGTTCGGCCAACATCGGCTTTTCATCCCGTCCCCGTGTGAGAGGTGGGGTCGACGATGAAATCCTGGTGCTGTTTGACGGCGTTGAGTTGATTGAGCCGTTTCATTTGAAGGACTTCCAAAGTCTGTTCAGTACGTTTAATCCAGGGACCATCCGAAGTGTGGACTTCTATACCGGCGGCTATCCTGCCCGTTATGGGAATCGAATGAGTGCAGTGCTGGACATCACCACGCAGAATGTCGGCCAGGAATTCGGTGGTGAAATCACCATCAGTACCTTTTCGGCCTCGATGCTGGGCTTTGGACGCAGTACATCCAGTGATTGGCTGGTGGCTGCACGAAGGGGCACGCTGGACATTATTACCGACATCGTAAACCCGGCGGTTGGTGATCCATCCTATTACGATGCCCTGGTTCGTCTCGGTCGGGATTTCAGATCCGGCGCAAGACTGGAGTTCAGTGCGCTCAATTATACCGACAATATCGAATTAAACCTGAACGACCTGTCCGCAGATTCCGAAATCAGCAACAACTACCAGTGGTTGAAGTGGGAGGATGAATGGGTGCCGGACTTGATTGCAACCACCATATTGTCCGCCGGAAGAATTGAACATGACAGAGTGGGAATTGCTGATGACCCTGACAAGTCTATCGGTACGCTCAGCGATCATCGCGATTTTTCGTTTTACGGAATAAAGCAGCAGATCGAGTGGAAACTAAACCAGGATTTACTCCTCGATGGTGGTCTGTATGTGAATCGACAGAAAGCGAATTACCGCTTCCATGCCATTGCCGAAGTCGGTGAAATAGCATCGATATTGGGTATGGAAACTGACATTGATCAACAACTCGATGCGCATCCGGATGGGTTGACAGCCGGTTTGTATCTCTCCACAACAATCGTCCTGTCGGCCCAGACGACACTACAGAGTGGTTGTCCGATTCGACCTGCAGACGTATCTGCGGAGGGGCTCACAGCGACAGTTTAGCCCCAGATTCAGTTTGCTGTACGAGTTCGATGAGTTGCGGAAGCTGCGCGTCAGTCTGGGCCGCTTCTATCAACCGCAGGGCATACACGAACTGCAGATCAGCGACAACATAGGTCGCTTTTTCAAACCACAGCGATCCGATCACGTTATCTTGAGTTACCAGGATACCGTCAGAACACAGATAGAGTTCAAGGTAGAGATATTCTACAAGCGGATCAAAATCACCAAGCCAAGATTTGAGAACATCTTCAACCCCTTTGTGGTATTGCCGGAAATTGCACAGGATCGCATCCGCATAGATGCGGATCGGGCTTATGCGAAGGGCGTCGAGATTGCATTGGCTAATGCCACGGATGCACAGCCTTACTGGTGGATCAACTACGCCTATGCCAAAGTGGAAGATAGCGTCGCCGGACACTGGATCCCGCGTCGATGGGACCAGCGGCACACCGTCAATGCCGGTATGAACTGGCAGTTCACTCGCTGGAACCTATCCACCGCTGCAGCGTGGCACTCAGGCTGGGCAGCCAGCAGATTGCCGCCGTTACTGCCACTGGACGAAGAAGTCAGCGTGAATCAGATACGCAGCAACGGCAGATACCGAAACTTTGGCACCATCAATCTCAGGTTGAGCCGTGATTACGAGTTCTCACAGTCGCAGCTGACTACCTTTCTCGAGATCACCAACATCGTGAACAGGACGAATGAAGGGGGAGTTGATTACGAGGTGGAGGACGAGACTGATGAACTAATCCTGCTGGAACGGGACGTGGAACCGGTTATTCCCCTGACTACTTCAATCGGCCTGATCTGGCGATTCTGAGCCATCGTTGCTCACTCAGCGTCACTTGCACGATGTATCAAGATGACGCCTTCTTCTGAATCCATCGTAACAAATCCTGTGGCTCTCTGTATTTCCGTCAGCAATTCTTCAGGTGCCATCTGTGGCAGAGAACCTTGTAACTTTACCTTGTGAGCGGCCTCTTCAATTGCAGGGGAGGCAAACTGTAGCGATCTACCAGTCTCTCTGGATATCCAGTTCAGGCATTCGATCACAGGTCGGTTGTGGGTATCGAACCCGGGTGCAATGGAATGAATCCACGACCAGTTACCTCCGTGTTTCTGAATGGTGCGCGTGTTGATCTGCCGGGTATTGGAAATACTCAATTGTTCTGCTGCGTCTTGCATGGCATGGCCTTCAATTTGCTGGCCATCTGTGACGATGCGAACGATTCCCTCGCGGACAGCGACGGTGGTGCCTGTGCTTGCGGCGGTGATGAGATACTGAGTGCCGACATCCGTGATATCCGCAAATTCTGTTGATACCGTCAGCGAGGAGAGGGCCTGAGAGACGCCACCCGTGTCGATGTAGATCGATCCACTTTTTAGAAACAGCTCCGTTTCCGACCGTAATTCGAGCTCTGTGGCGTGGTCCAACCGGACTGTCGTGCTGCTTGCTACCAAGCTGAGCAGTACGCGCCCACCGCTGCCTGTGTGCACCCGCGTACCAACGGCGATGCCGCTGCGGATGTCGCCGCTTGATCCATCGCTATTCAGCAGGACGGCACCCGTCATACGGACGACTGTGGCAGCCATTGTTTGCGGCTGTTGTTCAGGTTGCAGAGACAGCATCAGTGCTACCACCAACACGGCAGCGACAGCGGAGAATGCACCGATGTTCCTCATTCTTCGACGCCGCTGTGCGTCGCGCAACGCTTCCCTAAAGGACTCTTCCAGGCGCGCGTGCACATCCTTTGGCAGGCTCTCTCGTGGACCAGCTAATCGCATCAGCGATACGATACTGTCGTCCTGTGAGGTCTGACTACTGCCATCTTCCTCTTTCATATTACCCTCTTGGCTATACGCCCGTGAGTGCCTCCAATGACCCGATGGACTCGAATATCTCCTGGAAATCGTTCTTGAACGCCCGGCGTGCGCGTGCCAGTAGAGATTCGGCGGCCTCACTGCCCAATTCTAGTCTTGCAGCGATCTCCTTGGTACTCAATCCCTCAACATACTTCCACTCCAACGCGTCCGCATATTTCGCTGGCAGGTGATCCAGAGAGAGCTGCACCAATCTAATCACATCATCTCTGGCACAATTCTTGAGCGGCTCGTCTGCCCCGGAACTCTCGATGGTCTCAACCACGGCACGCACGACGGGATCGTCTTCCAGCAGCAGGATCACCTCTTTCCTTTTTGTCTCCCGCTTCACTTTGCGGGTCAACTCTCTACGACAGATCTGTGTTAACCAGGTCAGTAAAGCCGCCTCTCCCCGGTAGGTACCCATTCGTCTCGCTGCAATGGCAAGGGTGTCCTGAACGATCTCTTCGGTCAGGGAAGCATCACGATTCACTCTAGCCAGTGCGAATCGATATAGTCTGGGAAAATAGTAATCCATAAACTTTAGCAGCGCAGTTTCATCGCCCGAGAGCACGGCCGCTGCCAACTCCAGGTCAGCTTCGTGATCGACAACCGCCCGCAGTGGTCGTCTGAATAGTGAAGAACTCATCGTTGCATCACTTGAATCTGATCGCAGTGATCAATGTGCTATTCCCGTGTTCCTGGATGCTCTGATCTGACTGGGATCAAAGGCTTGTACCCGTGATAGAGGCAGAAACTGCTGTAAAACTGTCGAATTGGTTGGACTTCCTGTCACTTTGCAACCATCTAAAGCATTAATAGCCCAATTAGCAACTCAAATCTGAGACATGTATGCTAACGTCGCTGACAGAGACAGAAGCTTGGCAAGTTCATCTCCCGTGCCACCCTAATCACCTCCAAGGTCAACCAGCAATGCATATCCTGACCCATGCAAATCCATAGAGTAAAGAGCAGGGGCGCGAACTCTTATGTCATCGACGAGCATGACCGGCTGATGGTCATCGATGTTGCCTTCATGGCTGAAAAAAGCGTGATGGCATATGTCACCGACACCATGAACCGCAATCTTCAAGAGGTAGATCTGGTGCTCTGCACCCATGGGCACACAGATCATATGGGTGGGGTGAGAAGGCTGGCTCGCCACTGTCAGGCCGAGATCGGAATCCCATCTTCAACGTCCTTGTGGCAAGAGCGGTTGAGTTCGCTACTCTTCTTGCCGTTACTGGCAGGCTGGCTGGTCAGACGCTCGACCTCACTTGTCTTCCGGAAAGAGTCCGGCTCGTCAATACAGCCTGAACCGTATTTCGATCCACCCGTCATCAAGCTGGAACCAGCTGACAGCTTGCGCGGCTTTGACAACTGGATAACGATACATACACCCGGTCACACGGCGGACAGTTACTGCTACTTTCATCTTCCCTCCAAAAGCCTCATCAGTGGCGACACGCTATTGGCAAGTGGGAAGGATAAAAGGCTGGTATTGCCCGCCATCTACAACAGCCGCAGTAAGCTGCAACGGAGTATCGCCGAGCTCAGAAACCTTAATCCGGCATCGGTCCATCCAGGTCATGGGTCAGTTCTGTTCGGCAGTCATCTGCTGGACAATATTGTGGGGAGTAGCTGAGCCCGAATTGACCGGCCGGGCGTTCAGGTGCCGACAAGAAAGGCAAGGCCGCATGCTGGTTTCCGTCTCGCTAGCGAGGGTCCATCCATAAATAGGCACAAATTGACGTAAGTAATGCGACAGGGTAGAAATGTTTGCTGATAAAACAATAACTTGAGCGGGCCGCATTCGGATGAGCAGCTGTGGCACGGATTCTAAATCTGGACAGGCACTAGCTGCAATGCTCTTCAATTGCAGCCAGGGCCGACGCCATAATACTGTTTATTTGGCTGAATCTTTGTCTGTCGCCAATCATCTCAGATGCTGTTTGCACAAATTGGGAGCCATCCAGATCTTGCGAGCAATTGCTGATGAGTGCCTGTGCAGATTCAAGTGTCGTCTCAAGATGAAACTGGAATCCAAAGATCCGGTTTGACATTGAGAACGCCTGATTGATGCAGGCATCACTCGACGCCAATAATTCTGCCCCTGACGGAAGCTCAAAGGTGTCCGCGTGCCAATGAAACGCGAGTGTGGTATCCGGCAACACGGAACTCAAGATAGTGTTGCGGATTCCGGCAGTGGTTTCGATAGGAAACCAGCCAATCTCTTTCCGGCCCCTGGTGACGTTGGCTCCAAGCGCTGCGGCAATCAACTGCGCGCCAAGACAGATGCCTAACACGGTTTTGCCGGAATCAATGGCGTCCCTGATGAAAGACCGCGCGTCTTCGAGCCAGGGGAATTCTGCGTGGTCGGAGACGCCCATCGGACCACCCATCACTATCAGCCAGTCGAAACTTTCCAGTGGTGGAAGCGCTTGACCCATGTACAGATGCGTCGAAGAGAGTTGATGGCTGGGCGCAGAGAAGTATTCATTCATACTCCCCAGGCCTTCAAAAGGAACATGCTGTAGATGGTGAACGCGCACAGACTTCTCCATATGGCTGCCGGGCAAGATTCTACCGTTTTATTGTTCGGATCGATGGGGGAATCGCTCAAGCCGTCCCCACTCACAAATCACGCTCACATCGTAACTGAGCATGCCGTCCTTAGCGTGAGGCGCTAACAGCTCTCTCATGTCGTTTCGAAATCTGTCAGCGCGCACAAGATTCATACAGTCAAGTGCGCAAGATTGCCTCGAGAAATTAATCTCAATGTAGTCATGTATGGACTTATTAGTCCAGTGTATCACAGCGACAAATCCCTCCCTCGTGAACAGCGGATGAGTCACCAGGCTTTCTTTAGCTTTGGCTGGGAAACTGACGCGGTCCACCCACTCGGGGCGCTCCTCATTGATGTCCAGCTGCAACGTTTTCAACACTTCAAGTTCATCGTACCCCCAGGCATGATTGACAGCGCCATCACCTTCCAAGAAAACCACGTTTCCTCGAGAGCTCTGTAGTGGTCCCAGGATGAGGAATAGGGAGTCCCAATTCATCCAGTGAATACTGGCTCCCGCCATCATCAAGTCATAACTGCTATCGAGTTGTGTGGTATGGATATCTCCAACGAACTAATTGATGTTGGTATCGTCTCTTTGGTCGGCCTTTGCAGCCTCGATCATGGCCGTGGAAAGATCGACGCCATCAATACGCTTGACATGGGGTGCCATGTGATAGCTCAGCTTCCCCGGCCCACATCCGATGTCGAGAACGATGCTGTCATTGTCCACGAAGGAGCGCAATTGATCGTATATCTCATCCGGATAATCAGGACGGAAGCGATATCTATCGACCACCGACTGATATTGAAATCGATCACCTTTCTTATACATGATTGCGCACTCAACAATCTGGTAACGACGATTGCAGCTTGTGTCCGCCCTGTCGCCAGCATCCGGCAGGAGAATCTGGATTGCTACCGGTTGATCATGATAGCCAGTACCCGAGGGAAAGGGCAAATCGGTGTAATTGCGCTTCCTCTACCGACGATTTGGCAGCATAATACACGTGGACCGATAATCCTTGAGGTGCTGTAAATGATCACAAGATCTATAGCACTGGGTCTCCTTGTCATGCTGTCCGGGCATATCCAGGCCGATAATCCCTACTCTCCCGATGAATCCCGCGCGATCCGAGAGCAATGCATCGAACTCGGTACGAAGTACGCCCATTACCTCGACACAGGGCGGGGTGACAGAGTTGCCGACCTCTTTGCTGAACAGGGGACTTGGCAAGGCGGGTCGGCTAAATTAGTTGGCCCCGAAAATATCAAGATCGCCTTTGCTGGGCGTCCGAAAACGCGCCGGACAATTCATCTTGTTAGCAACCATCAAGTCGAGATCATATCGCGGAATCTGGCCATCGTTGACTCACACTTCGTCCTGTACCGTACCGAAGTAGGAAGCGGCGTTGTACCAATCGACGATCAACCGGTCCGGGTGGGTCGTTATCACGACGAATGCGTGCGTTTGGAATCAGGCTAACTCTTACAGTCCAGGCGCATGGAAGAGGTGTTCGCTAGACCTGTCAAATCGTCGAATCCTTAGTATTGTCCTATCGCGTGAAGAAGGCGTACTGCCTCCTCACATATTCGGATAGTTAGGCCCGCCGCCACCTTCCGGTGTGACCCAGTTGATATTCTGGGCCGGATCCTTGATATCGCAGGTCTTGCAGTGGACGCAGTTCTGGCTGTTGATCTGAAACTGCTTGCTGCCGTCTTGCTCCTCGATCACTTCGTAGACTCCGGCCGGGCAATATCGTTGGGCCGGCTCATCATACATGGGCAGATTCTTCTGAATGGGAATATCCGGGTCTGCCAGCTGTAGATGACAGGGCTGATCCTCCTCATGGTTGGTACTCGACAGGTATACCGAGGAGAGCTTATCGAAACTGATGACGCCATCCGGTTTTGGATAGTCTATCTTTGCACATTCGGCAGCCGGCTTGAGGGATTCATGGGGCGGCGTTTCATCCTGGAGAGTGAGGGGCATGTTTCCCCGAAAAATCGTTTGATCTACCCAGGTAAAGGCGGCGCCCAGCAACATGCCAAACTTATGCGTGGCGGGATTGGTATTCCTGGAGGAGTACAATTCTTGGTTAACCCAGGATTGCTTATAGGCATCCGTATAGGCAGCTAGTTCCTCCTGCCCGTTCGATCCTTGTTTGACGCTGTTGAAGATCGCTTCGGCTGCCAGCATGCCTGTTTTCATGGCCGTGTGGGTACCCTTGATCTTGAGGAAATTGAAGAAACCGGCATTGTCTCCTGCCAGAAGTCCACCGGGAAATGTCAGCTTGGGAACTGCCTGATATCCACCTTTGGTAACAGCGCGCGCACCATAGGCAACTCGGTTCCCGCCTTCGAGGAACTGTTGGACGACCGGGTGATGTTTGAACCGCTGGAATTCGTCAAACGGACTGAGGTGCGGGTTCTTGTATCCTAAGTCGACTATCAAGCCGATGGCTATCTGATTGTTTTCGAGATGATAGATAAACGAACCACCTACCGTTCCCGGCAGGTGATCCAGTGGCCACCCGACGGTATGAACGACCTTGCCCGGCACGTGTTTGCCGGGATCCACGTCCCAGATTTCCTTCATTCCCAGGCCATAATGCTGAGTTCCGACATCCTTCTGCAGATCATACTTGGCCATCAACTGCTTACCCAGATTGCCACGGCAGCCCTCGGCAAACACCGTGTATTTTGCGCGCAGTTCATATCCTGGTTGGTAGGTGGCCTTCTGCTCTCCGGCTGCACTGATGCCCATATCGCCGGTGGCGATGCCAATGACGGCACCTTCATCGTTGTAGAGTACTTCCGCTGCCGGGAAGCCGGGAAAGATTTCCACACCCAACTGTTCTGCCTGCTCACCCAGCCAACGGCACAGATTTGCCAGGCTGGTAACGTAGTTCCCGTGGTTATGGGTCTTTTGAGGAACGAAGATGCCGGGAACTTTGATGGCTTGGTTCGCGCTCACCAGGTAATACACGTCATCTTCGGTGACCGGATTGTCAAGGGGCGCACCCATCTCTTTCCAGGTGGGAAAAAGTTCGTCGAGAGCGATGGGTTCCAGCACTGCCCCGGAGAGGATGTGGGCGCCGATCTCAGAACCCTTCTCTACCAGACAGACGCTGAAGTCATCACCGCCATCCTGGCATAGCTGCTTGAATTTGATTGCGGCGGCAAGACCGGATGGTCCACCACCAACCACGACGACATCGAATTGCATAGATTCTCGTTCCACAGCCTAACTCCTTGAACGCAACGGGATGGACAAAAAAGATATTGTATGAAAACCACACCGGCATGGAAATGAGAATTCAGCTAGCATCCTATTCATTGACACAGGTCAATTGTAAGTACTTGAAATCCCATAATTTAAGGGCGCAGATCAGACGGTCGCTATTGACCGGGAATGGATAAGAGGTCATCATTGACGCTCCCTGATTGTTGACAAATCAAAGGGTCTATCCCGTTTTTTGAATACAAACCAATGGAGCCAAACGGTGTTCACAAATCGTAAACGCCATGCCACTTATAACTGTTTTTTTAAACACATGACTAGCAGAGGAATTTCATGAAAGTTCTGGTTACTGCCAAAAGAGTCGTAGATGCCAATGTGAGTATTCGCGTGCAGAGCGATAACAGCGGCGTCGATTTGAATAATGTCAAGATGGCCGTTAATCCGTTCGATGAGATCGCTATCGAGGAAGCTGTTCGCTTGAGAGAAGCTGGATCAGCAGAAGAGGTGGTCGTTGTTTCCATCGGCATCACAAATTGCCAGGAACAGATTAGGACCGCCTTAGCATTGGGTGCCGATCGCGGCATATTTGTGGAGGCCGATGGTGACCTGCAACCTTTGGCAGTCGCCAAGATCTTGAAGGCGATCGTCGATAAGGAATCACCCGGTATCATCATTTTGGGTAAACAGGCAATCGATGGCGACAACAGCCAGACGGGACCCATGTTGGCTGCCCTTGCCGGGCTCTCGCAGGCGACCTTCGCGTCTGAGTTGACTATTGAAGATGGCAAAGCGGTGGTTACCCGTGAAATCGACGGTGGCATGGAAACCATTTCTGTTCCCCTGCCGGCTGTCATCACTACAGATCTCAGACTAAACGAACCGAGATATGCATCGTTGCCCAATATTATGAAAGCCAAGAAGAAACCCGTCGACAGCTATACGCCGGAGGAATTGGGTGTGGATGTCGCGCCGCGACTGACCACTCTAAAGGTCGAACCACCATCCGAAAGAGCGGCGGGCGTGATCGTTGAAACTGCCGAAGAACTTATTGACAAACTGAAGAATGAAGCGAAGGTGATCGAATGAGTAGTCTGGTTATTGCCGAACACAACAACGAATCCATCAAAGCTGCTACGCTGGTTACCGTCGCCGCAGCGAAGGCGATCGGTGGTGACGTTACTGTGCTGGTAGCGGGTGCGGATTGTGGTGCCGCTGCCGACGCTGCCGCCAAGATCGAAGGAGTCGATAAAGTACTCTTGGCTGACAATGCTGTCTATGCTCATATGACCGCAGAAAATGTGGCGGCACTGATAGCCGAAATTGGCAAGGACTACAGCCACATTCTGGCGCCGACCACCACCGCGGGAAAGAACTACCTGCCTCGCGCTGCTGCTCTCCTGGATGTAGCACAGATCTCAGACATCAGCGGTGTAGTCAGTGAGGATACTTTTCAACGACCGATCTATGCCGGTAGCGCCGTTGCAACGGTGCAATCTGCAGATCCAATCAAGGTACTGACCGTACGTGGCACTGCCTTTGATGCGGTTGCCGCGGAAGGCGGTTCCGCAACCGTAGAAAGCGTAGATACGGTGACGGATACCGGCCTCGCGGAATGGCTCAAGGACGAGATTGCCAAGCTTGAGCGTCCTGAACTGACTGCAGCCAACGTTATCATCTCCGGTGGTCGTGGTATGCAGGATGGTGAGAACTTCAAGCTGTTGGAAGCGGTCGCGGATAAGCTCGGCGCAGCCGTCGGCGCATCTCGTGCTGCTGTCGATGCGGGTTACGCACCCAACGACCTGCAGGTTGGCCAGACTGGCAAGATCGTGGCTCCAGAACTCTATATTGCCGTTGGCATCAGTGGCGCAATTCAGCACCTCGCTGGTATGAAAGACAGCAAGGTGATCGTCGCGATCAACAAGGATGCCGATGCCCCGATCTTTCAGGTAGCGGACTATGGCCTCGTGGCCGACCTGTTCAAAGCGCTGCCTGAAGTGGACGAGTTGCTCGGCTGAGGCGAATATTAGCGTAGGATCCCGGCCGGGATATTCTGGCCGGGTGCCCTCCTGGTCATCACTGCAATTCTGCAAGATTCCTGAAGTACTCGAGCGCTTTCGGATTGGCTAGCGCGTCTGTGTTATCGACGCTGCGGTGGTGCACAATGTTGCTCACAGCCAGTTCTGAGATCTTGCCACTGATGGTTCGAGGCAGGTCTCTGACCTGAATGACCTTGGCCGGCACATGACGTGGACTGGCATTTTCCCTGATGACTGTCTTGATCTCCAGCAGCAGCGCTGGGTCCAGTTGGATCTCTTCCTGGAGCACCACGAACAGCACGATGCGTGTGTCACCGTCCCACTTCTGACCGATCGCCAGACTCTCCAGCACCTGATCAATCTGCTCCACTTGCCGGTAAATCTCTGCTGTACCGATTCTGACACCGCCGGGATTGAGCACTGAGTCGGATCGGCCGTAGATGATAAATCCCTCCCTCGGCGTAGCTTCTATGAAGTCACCGTGAGCCCAGACGTTCTGGAATCGATCGAAATAGGCAGCATGAAACTTACTGTCGTCGTCATCATTCCAGAATCCGATGGGCACAGCCGGAAAAACCTGTGTACAGACCAATTCGCCCTTCTCGCCCAGCACTGATTCACCTGCGTCGTTGAATACCTGTACATCCATACCCAGACCGGCGCACTGAATCTCACCGGCATAGACAGGAAGGGTGGGATTGCCCAACACGAAGCAGGAGATCAGGTCCGTGCCCCCGGAGATGGAGGAGAGACAGAGATCCTTTTTGATATGTTCATAGACAAACTGGAATCCCTCGGGGGGAAGGGGAGATCCGGTAGACAGAATAGTGTGCAGGCTGTCAAGGCCATGGCCATTGACCGGCCTGACGCGGGTCTTTTCCACAGCCGACAGAAACTTGGCGCTGGTGCCGAACACGCTGATAGACTCGTCCCGGATTAGATCGAACATTCTTCTTGGTCCCGGATGAAATGGTGAGCCGTCAAACAGTACCAGGGTGGCGCCGGTCGCCAGTCCGCTGACCAACCAGTTCCACATCATCCAGCCACAAGTGGTGATGTAGAACAGGGCATCTGCACGGGTTAGACCCACGTGCAACTGATGCTCCTTCAGGTGTTGAATCAGGGTGCCGCCGACACTGTGAACGATGCATTTGGGAGAACCGGTGGTGCCCGATGAATACATGATGTAGAGGGGGTCGTCAAAATCTACCGCTGTAAACGCTTCCACATGAGTTACACCGCCAGTTATGAATTCATCGTATCTAACGGCTCTTTGAAGTTTCGATGGCAACTTCATCGTGCCAGCGGCCAGTACTACCACGACACGTTCCAGACTGGGCAGGCTGGCGACGATCTTCTCTACCCGTTCGAGTATGGCGATGGTCTTGCCGTTGTACTGGTATTGATTTGTGGTGAAAAGGATTTTGGGTTGGATCTGTCCGAGCCGATCCAACACCCCAGCCACGCCAAAATCAGGCGAGCAGGAAGACCAGACAGCCCCCAAGCTGGTCGTCGCCAGCATGGCGATCACCGTTTCCGGAATATTGGGCAGATAGGCGGCGACTCGATCTCCCTTTTGGATACCCACATCGATCAGTGATCGCTGCAGCTCCGCGACGCGTTCATGCAGCTCAGCATAACTGGTCTGTTGGCGGTCACCGTTCTCAGCGACGAATACCAGTGCGGTTACATCGTCCTGGTATCGCAGCAGGTTTTCCGCAAAATTCAGTTGGCTCCCCTGAAACCATTTTGCATCCGGAAATTTATCGCCATCGGTCAGCACGCTGTTGTAGGATCTGGATGAAATGATGCCGGTAAAATGCCAGACCGCTTCCCAGAAGGATTCCCGCTCCAGAATCGACCACCGGTGGAGTTGCCCATAGTTTTCGAGGGAGAGTGACAGAGTCGAGTTAACGTGCCGCCGAAAGCGCGTAATATTGGCGGCCTCAATTCGTTGCGCAGATGGCGTCCAGATTGGTTGCATGCGTTCTCTGCCCGGCTAACGCCAATAGCGCCTTCGAATCATCTCCGCGCCCCAGCTAGAGCACGTGTCGTGTCTGACCGGAGCGTCGATTCCGGTCAACCTGCCTGCCATTCCTTCGGTCCTGACTAGCCCTGTGCGGCTAACCACTCATCGTCAGATTCCTCGGTGATTCCTTCAAACAGGGGAGTGGAGAGATAGCGTTCGCCGGTATCGGGTAGCATGACCAAGGTCGTACTGTTGTCCGGTGCACCGGTAGCCACCTTGAGCGCTGCAGCCATGGTTGCCCCTGAGGAGATGCCGCAGAAGATGCCTTCCTCTACAGCCAGCCTCTTCGCGGTGGCGATGGCCTCTTCGTCCGTTACCGTAACCAGATCGTCGATCACGTCTTTGTCCAGCACGGCGGGAATGAAGTCTGGCGTCCATCCCTGTATCTTGTGGGGAGACCACTCCTTGCCGGACAACATGGCAGCGACTTCCGGTTCCGCGCCGACGATCTTGATGTCAGGTCTGGCCAGTTTCAATACGTCGCCGGCACCGGTGATGGTGCCACCCGTGCCCCAGCCGCTGACGAAATTATCGAGATCTCTGCCGGCGAAGTCGCGCAGGATTTCCGGTCCGGTCGTATTCCTGTGATAGTCGGGATTGGCCGGATTTTCAAATTGTCTGGCCAGAAACCAACCGTGCTTTTCCGCCAATTCCTCTGCCTTTTGCACCATGGCTGTGCCTCTCCCTGCTGCCGGGGTGAGAATGACCTTGGCCCCCAGCGCCTTCATGATCTTGCGGCGTTCGACAGAGAATGTTTCCACCATGGTTGCAACAAAGGGATAGCCTTTCGATGCACAAACCATCGCCAGGGAGATACCGGTATTGCCTGAGGTGGCTTCAATGACCGTCTGCCCCGGTTTGATGGTACCTTTGCGCTCTGCGTCTTCGATGATTGCGATGGCCAACCTGTCCTTTACTGAGGCCAGCGGGTTAAAGGCTTCCAGCTTCACATACATGATCTGGTTGGCAGGGGCCATCCGGTTGATACGAACGATAGGGGTATTGCCGATGGTCTGATTGATATCGTCATAAATCATGGTTGTTCCTTATTCTCGGTTTTGGCTGTTGAAGTAGGTGTCAGTGCTGCTGAGATTATGGGTATTCGAGTAACGTGTCCAGTACCAACTCAATTATCGCCTCACCGCGAACGTCAATGGCAACCTCGGCGTTGGCGGGCTCCGCAGCAGCCATGCTGCCCGTCTCCCGTGTCACCAGCCCGCGTAAATCGCACACCGTCATGCCGCGCGTGTAGCGGCCACGGGTTTCCACCGACACACGGGTCGCCTGGTAGTCGATCAGGTTGGTATGGGTATAGGGTATCCAGGCACACACGTCATGCATGGGGGCAATTGTACGCCCATAGATAGATATCTGTCTTTCCAGATAGAAGTGCAGGGCATTGGCGATCTCCCGTGCCAGCTTGCCCCCTTCGCCTCGCAGTCGTTTGATGTCACCCCTGCCGATGCCCACTTTTGTGGTCACGTTGAGCCCCACCATGTGGATGGGCACACCGCTCTCAAATACGATCTCAGCCGCTTCCGGATCGGTAAAGGTGTTGAACTCTGCGCTCGGAGTCACGTTGCCTATGTGCGTTGAGCCGCCCATGATGGATATGGCCTTCAACCAGGATTTCATCCCGGGTTCTCTTTCAAGAGCAGTGGCGACGTTGCTAAGGGGAGCCACCGCCACGATCACCAACTCTCCCCTGTGCCTGTCAGCCTGTTCGATCAGGAAGTCGACGCCCGGCTGAGGAATCGGCTTCGATCTGGGCGGTGGCAGCTCAGCGCCATCCATGCCGGTCTTGCCGTGAACCATCTCACCACTGATTCTGGTGGCAGATAGAGGCTCTGCCAATCCCATGGCCACGGGGATATCCAGACCGGCCAGCTCACAGATCGAGAGTGCGTTTCGGGTGGTGTTTGCCACCGTCGAATTCCCATATACGGTGGTTATGCCAATCAGTTGGCAATGTCTGGCACCGAACAGAATCGCCACTGCATCATCGTGGCCGGGATCACAATCTATGATGAACACTGTCAAATCGGCACCTCTTCTCTGAACTGTGCAAGCGGATTGCCTGGATGATAAACACTGTCAAATCGGTACTCCTTCTCTGCACTGTGTATGCGGATTGCTTGGATCATAAACACAGTCAAGTCGGCACCTTTTCGTTGCCCTGTCTATGCAGATTCCTTGAACAGCTCTCTGCCGATCAGCATCCTGCGGATCTCTGATGTGCCGGCCCCGATCTCGTAGAGCTTCGCATCGCGCAGCAGTCGACCGGTGGCATAGTCGTTGATATAGCCGTTGCCACCCAGAATCTGGATGCCATCCAGGGTCGTCTGGGTGGCTGTCTCCGCACAGTAGAGGATCACACCGGCGGCGTCCTTGCGGTTGGTCTCACCTCGGTCACAAGCCTGTGAAACTGCATAAAGGTAGGCTCGACAGGCATTCAGTCGGGTGTACATATCGGCGACCTTACCCTGAATAAGTTGAAATTCACCGATGGACTGGCCGAACTGTTTACGTTCGTGGATGTAGGGGATGACGATATCCATACAGGCCTGCATGATACCTACGGGACCGGCGGCCAACACAACCCGCTCATAATCCAAGCCACTCATCAACACGCCGACCCCTTCGTTCAGCTTTCCCAGTATATTGGTTGTCGGCACGCGGCAATCTTGAAGAACCAATTCACAGGTGTTGGATCCCCTCATTCCCAGCTTGTCCAGTTTCGGTGAGCGACTGAATCCGGCTGTATCCCGCTCCACGAGAAAGGCAGTGATACCACGAGCCGCCCTACCCGCTTCCGTTTTGGCATAGATGATGTAGGTATCGGCATCCGGCCCGTTGGTAATCCACATCTTGCTGCCATTCAGCACGTAGTCGTCGCCATCGCGAACTGCACGCATCTGCAGGCTGACCACGTCGGAACCGGCAGCGTGTTCACTCATTGCCAGGGCTCCTACGTGTTCGCCACTGATCAGCTTTGGCAGATAGCGACGTTTCTGCTCGTTGCTGCCATTGCGACTGATCTGGTTTACACACAGATTGGAGTGGGCGGCATAGCTCAAGGCCACGGCAGCCGAGGCCCTGCTGATCTCTTCCACCACCACCACGTGGGCAAAGTAGCCCAGTTCCGCGCCGCCGTATTCTGCTGCGGCGGTAATGCCCAATAGGCCCTGGGCACCCATTTTTTTCCACAATTGCCGGGGAAACTCGTTGTTGCTGTCGATCTCTGCGGCCAGTGGCGCGATCTCCCGCGCTGCGAAACGGTTGACCTGATCCTTGAGTAGCCGGGTCGTTGCATCGAAACCGAAGTTGAGACCGTCGTAGTTCACATGCATGGACTGCTCCCCGGTTGACAGAGGGTTCAAAAGCGCCTGTTGATATTCCAGCTGACCTCTCGAGAATGACTGTCTACCTTGTCCACCACGTCCAATATGAGTGCAAAGAGGGCCATTCTGATCAGCACGCCGTTGTCTGTCTGCCTGAAAATGGCGAGGTTCGGGTTCTCATTCAGATCGTTATCCAGTTCGCCGGCGTCACCGCGGGAGTCTCTTGGCAGGGGATGCATGATCACCGTGTTGGGCTCGCAGAATTCCGTATAGATGGTCTGATTCATCCGGAACAGCCCGCGGTAACGATCCGCCTCTTCCTGACTTGGAAAACGCTCCTCCTGGGTGCGGGTGAGGTAGAGGATATCGGCGTGACCGATGCTGGATTCCAATTGATCAGAGATAGTTACCTCATGACCCCGCTGCTGCATCTCCTGCACGTAGTTTTCCGGCAGTTGCAGTTCCGGAGGCGATATCAGCGTAAAGTGAATATCCTCATACAGTGTCAGCAATTTGCACAGGGAATGTACCGCTCGACCGTATCTGAGATCACCGACCAGGGCGATACGCAATCGGTCTATCCCCTTACTCCGGCCCATCAACTCCTTTCTGATGGTATAGAGATCCAACAGCGCCTGGCTGGGATGTTCGTTGGCGCCATCCCCACCATTGACAACCGGCACTCGGCTGGCTTCGGCAAATTCCGCCACTGAGCCGGCCAGTTCGTGGCGCATGACGATGATGTCGCTGTAGCCGCTGAGTACGCGGGCAGTGTCGTAGAACGATTCCCCTTTGGCGATGGCTGATGCCTTGATCTCCGACGTCTCCCTTACCTCGCCGCCCAGTAGATTGAAGGCGCAGCCAAAACTGACACGGGTTCGGGTACTCGGTTCAAAGAACATGTTGCCAAGGATAGCTCCTTCCAGCACTCGGGTTACTCTGCGTCGATGGGCATAAGGTTCCATGCGGTCTGCAACGGAGAAAACCGAGTCAATATCGACACGTTCGAACTGCGTGACCGACAGGATATGGCTGGCTACAAAATCCATGGTCTATTCCTCAGTGAATAGAGAAGCGGCGCCGATATTATCCTCCCATGGCGGTTCTTAGAACAGGATAAACGGAAGTACGCGCAAGAGGATTTCATGCCCGTTGTGTGTATAGCGATCGCCTGTCTGCCGCGCTAATGTAGATGGCCTCGACGTCAAACTTGGTCAGCTTCTGATCTGAAGTCAGTGTATAATCCCACCTTCGCAGTTCTCCTCGCCGAGATCGGTTTGAATAGCGTTGAAATTGATCTGTCGCAGTGGAAACAGGGCATCCCATCAGCTTGCTGGCCTTGGAATCCAATACAATTAAGTTCCTTAAAAACAATAGATTAAGGTTGTAGTTTAAAGTATATTACCAGCTAGGAAAGACACTCCCGCAAAGGATGGAAAGTTACCTACCTTGAAAATCTCCCCAACCCGCTTGCCATTCTCATTTGCCAGACGATACGGGATTCTATTGCTGCCTTTGGAGCAGGAATCAGAACAACGTTCTGTCATCTACAAGAACGGTCTGAGCCCGACCGCATTGGCCGAGGTGCGGCGCTTTGTTGGACGCGCATTTGACTGCGTTGAAGTGAATGAGGAAACCTTCGATTCTCGCCTGGCGCACACCTACCAGAACGATTCCGATGAAGCCACGCAGATGATCGAAGAACTGGGCGAGGAGTTGGATCTGGCCAGCTTGGCGGAATCGATTACGGAGACGGAAGATCTGTTGGCGCAGGAAGACGCTGCACCAATTCACAGATTGAGGAACAGCCTGCTGACCGAAGCGGTCAAGGTGGATGCCTCCGATATCCATATAGAAACCTATGAAACAAGGCTGGTGGTGCGGTTCAGAGTGGATGGCGTGTTGCGGGAGGTGTTCAGACCCAGACGGGCGCTGGCGCCTCTGCTGGTATCCAGTATCAAAGTGATGGCGAAGCTGGACATAGCCGAGAAGCGCCTTCCTCAGGGCGGGCGAACCGCCTTCAGGATTGCCGGTAAGGAGGTGGACGTGCGTGTATCCACCATCCCGGCGAGCTACGGCGAGAGGGTGGTGATGCGCCTCCTCGATAAGCAGGAGGGTCGGCGCGACCTGGCCAACCTGGGTATGAATCCACGTGGTTTGAAGACCATGGAGGACTTGATCAAGAAACCACACGGCGTAATCCTGGTTACCGGCCCCACCGGTTCCGGTAAATCCACCACCCTGTACGCCTGTGTCGACACGCTCAACGATCGGACTCGTAACATACTCACTGTGGAAGATCCGATCGAGTATGACGTTGAAGGCGTGGGCCAGATCCCGGTTAACACCAAGGCGGATATGACCTTCGCCAAGGGTCTGAGAGAGATTCTGAGACAGGATCCGGACATTGTCATGGTGGGTGAAATCCGTGATCCTGAAACCGCTGAGATAGCAGTCCAGGCGAGTCTGACCGGGCATCTGGTGCTGTCGACCATCCATACCAATACGGCGCTGGGATCCATAACCCGGCTCGCCAATATGGGTGTGCAGCCCTATCTGCTATCCACCAGCATCGTCGGTCTGGTGGCGCAACGGCTGGTACGCGTTCTCTGCCTGGAATGCCGGCAAGCTTATCAAGCGGATGACTATGAATGTGAATTTCTCAACGTGGATGCCGAGCAGCCACCGACCCTCTACCGGGCAACCGGCTGTGAGAAGTGCGTCAACGAGGGATACAAGGGGAGGGTGGGTATCTACGAAGTGATATCGGTGGATGACCAACTCAGGCAGATGATTCACAGCGGGGCATCGGAACTGGATCTGGAGAAGTACGCACATTCCAAGTTCCAGAATATCAGGGACGATGGGCGCAGCAAGATTCTTGAAGGGACAACGTCGGTGGACGAAGTACTGCGCAGAATCATGGAGGATTGACCTTGGCGGCCTTCGAGTATGTAGCGCTCAATGAGCGAGGCAGAGAGGAAAAAGGCGTCCTTGAAGCGGACGGTATGCGACAGGTGCGTCAACTGCTGCGTGATCGGGGCCTCGCGCCCCTGTCAGTTTCCACTGCCGTCGAAGCCAAGGAATCAACCACAAACCTGCGTAGCTGGTTCAGGCCGTCCCTCGGCGTCAAAGATCGCGCCTTGATCACCCGCCAGATGGCTACTCTGATCGCTGCCGCGCTGCCTGTGGAAGAAGCGTTGCTGGCGGTTTCACAGCAAACCGAGAAGCGTGCCCTGCAAAGCATGTTGCTGGCGATTCGTTCCAAGGTAATGGAGGGATTTTCTCTGACAGACAGCCTGGCCGATTATCCCCGGGCATTTCCGAACCTTTACCGGGCGACGATCGCTGCCGGTGAAGCAACCGGACATCTGGATCTCATTCTGAATCGTTTGGCCGACTTTACCGAGTCACAACACCTGGCCAGACAGAAGATACAACAGGCGATGGTCTACCCGATCATCCTGTTTGTTCTGACCATAGTGATCCTGGCAGGTTTGTTGGGCTATGTAGTTCCGGATATCGTAAAGGTATTCAGAGATTCGGAGCAGGAATTACCCCGCCTGACGTCCGGTCTGATCGCCGTCAGCGATTTTCTGCAGGACAATGGCCTGGTGATCTTCATCCTGGTCGTTGTAACGGTTGTGGCGATCAGACAGTTGCTTACCATTGAGAGTATTCGTCGGTCCTACGACCGGCGCCTTCTGCACGTGCCGCTGGTAGCCAAGATGAGCCGGGGATTCAACACCGCGCAGTTTGCCAGTACCCTCAGCATTCTCAACAGCAGTGGCGTGCCCCTGGTTGATGCAATGCGAATATCCGGCCAGGTATTGTCCAATTCCTGGCTGCGGGAGAAAGTGACTGAAGCGACCGTAAAGGTAAGTGAAGGAACCAGTCTGAAAGTCGCCCTGGAACAAAGCGGCTACTTTCCGCCGATGATGTTGCACATGATCGCCAGCGGCGAGGCCAGTGGCGAACTCGATGATATGCTGACCCGTACTGCCGACCATATGCAACAGGATGTAGAGGCCCTGACAGGAATCTTGCTGAGTTTGTTCGGTCCAATGATGTTATTGATCATGGGTGGAGCGGTATTCATCATCGTCATGGCGATTCTGTTACCCATCATGAATCTCAATCAACTGGTCATGTGATGCTGGTTTTGCCAGGGAGCAGTAAGAGTATGAATCGAGCTAACCCATCATGGGGCCTGAGCGGCTTCACATTGATTGAAGTTAAGAGTATCAATCGAGCTAACTTATCATGGGGTCCAAGTGGCTTCACCTTGATTGAAGTTAAGAGTATCAATCGAGCTAACTTATCATGGGGTCCACGTGGCTTCACCTTGATTGAAGTTATGGTGGTGATCGTGATTCTGGGAATTCTGGGGGCACTCATCGTCCCCACCATTATCACTCGTCCGGATGAAGCGAGAGTGGATGCTGCCAAGATCAGTATCAGGCGGATCGAAACCGCCCTGCAGATGTATAAGCTGGATAATAAAACCTATCCAAGCACCGACCAGGGACTGAGTGCCCTAGTCAGTCCACCTGCTGGCTATCCGGAAGCAGAAAACTGGAATCCGGATGGTTACCTGGCAAAGATCCCCACGGACCCATGGGATGAACCCTATCTGTACTTCAGTGACGAACGTACGATTGAAGTGTATACCTTCGGCGCTGATAAAAAGGAAGGTGGTGAGGAGTTCAATGCCGATATCCGCCTATCCGAGCTATAGCCGCTGCAGCCACCATCATCTCAACAGCCGGTTGCCACATTGAAAGCACGACAAGCCGATGGATTCAATTCTACCGGATTTACGCTGGTGGAAATCCTGATTGTCATGTTGATCGTCAGTATCATGATGGCGGTCGTTGTGATTTCTGTTCCCGGCAGTATCGAGACCGATACGCAGAAGACAGAAGCGGAGCGAATTAGGACGATTTTGCAGATGGCAAGCGATGAGGCGATCATCAGTGGTCTCGAAATCGGCTTCAATCCCGTCGAGCGACAGTACGCTTTCTTTCAGTTTGATGATGTAGCATTGAAGTGGTTGCCACTGCATGACAAACCCTTTGAGGACTACGTCCTGCCGGTTGGACTGACGCTGCAACTATACCTGGAAGGAAGTGAAATGGAATTGGGGGAACCATTGACCGCACCACCTGTCCTGATTCTATCCAGTGGTGAGGTCACCCCGTTTCAGCTGTATGTAAAGATGCATGACGATGAGATTCCGAGCCTGGTTGTTTCTACTGACGGCTTCACCGAGTTTCAGCTCAGCGAAGAGCAGTAGCTATGACGATCATGCGCGCACCTCGACACGTTTCGGCTGCAATTCCAACCGGATTTACCCTGATAGAAATACTGATCGCGCTTGCCGTATTTGCAGTAGTCTCCACTGCCTTGATTACCAACGCGACCCAACATGTCAGTCAAACAGGATTATTGCGAGATAAGACCATCGCCCACTGGATTGCCCTCAATGAATTGAGTCAGATCAAGTCCAATATTCGTCTGGAAGAGAACTACCCGCAGACAGGGACTACGCAATCAGAAATCAACATGTTGTTTACGGACTGGCTGGTAGAGGTGGAGGTTTCCGCTACTGAGAATGATAACGTACGTCGTATCACCGTGGACGTATTTAGGGATGAATTCGATAGAGATGAGGACTATTCGATGTTCACCCTAGTCAGTTTTGTTGGGAAATACTGATGAGGAGCCCCGGATTCACCCTGTTGGAAGTGCTGGTGGCAATCTCGATTTTTGCATTGATTGGCTTGGGAACGAATCAGGTTTTGCGCACGATAATCAATGCGAGGGACGTTACCGAAGCTCGAACTGAGCAGTTTATCAGGCTGCAGCGTGCACTGGTCGTCATCGAACGGGATCTCACCCAGTTAACCAACAGACCCATTCGGGATGAACTGGGTGATCCGGCACATGCTCTGCTGATTGGCAGCGATCTCTATGACCTCGAGTTCACTCGCCTCGGGTGGCGGAATCCAATCGATGCGATGAGAAGCAATGTGCAGCGAGTGGCCTACCAACTTCTCGAAGGGGAACTGTTGCGGCACTATTGGTTGGTCCTCGATCGGGCGGAAGATAGTCTGCCTGTGACGCAAAAGATACTCACTGATGTTGAAGACTTTCGCATCACTGCGCTGTCTGCCAACGGGGAAACTACCTATCAATGGCCGCTCGATAATGACAAACCCGGTCTGGAACTGCCGACCTCTCTGGAAATGTTCTTCAGCATGGAAGGGATTGGGGAAATCAGAAAAGCTGTCAATCTGGTAGCCGTGCCAAAACTGACCACTGGCCATGGAGATGAACCCGATGGCCAGGGCGGCGAAGGCGATGGGAGTGTTGAGGGAGACGAAGACGAGGAAGACGAAGAGGAAGACGAGGACGATGAAGACGAGGACGAGGATGACTGATCGACCTGACCGGGCAGCGCTGTGGTCACGTCGAGGTGAAGGGGGAGTGGCCCTGGTTGCGGTGCTGCTGGTAGTGGCGATCGCTACCGTGCTGTCGGTTTCAATGATCACCAAACAGAATCTGGCAGCCCACAAGACCCTGAACCACCTGGAACAGAGTCAGGCTTTTCAGTATGCCCTCGGAGGAGAGGAACTGGCACGCCAGATACTGCACGATGATTTTGAAGGCGAGAACAAGACAGATCACATGGCCGAAAGCTGGGCTGTACCGATCGCCCCGTTCGAATTTGAACAGGGCGAGGTCGAGATTCAGATTACCGACCTGCAGAGCCTCTTCAATCTCAACAGTCTGGCCGCGACCGGCAAACGCGGCAACACCAATCGAGTTCGATTCAGAGCGCTGCTGGCGGAACTGGCGATCGATTCGTTTATCACCGACCTGGTTACTGACTGGATCGATGGGGATCAGTCCACCAGCCAACTGGGAGCGGAGGATTATGACTATCTTGCCTTGGACCCCCCCTACCGAACGGGAACCGGCATGATGGCTGACGCAACTGAATTGCGCCTTCTTCTGGATATGGATGAGGAGGACTATCGGAATCTGCTATCCTATGTGGTGGTACTTCCCGACAGATTGGCGCCGATCAACATCAACACGGCTCCTGCCATCATGCTGCAATCGATCGCAACCGATCTCAGTGTCGACTCTGCACAGATTATCGTTGAGCAGCGGGATGCGGAGGAGGGGTTTGACAGTGTCGATGATTTCGTCAACCAGCAAGGCGTTACCGGTGCAAAGGGAATCGATACAAGCGGGCTGTCAGTGACCAGTCAGTATTTCAGGGTCAGCAGCAGGGCCAGATACAATGACCGCGTGAGCAAACTAACCAGTATCATCCAACGAGATCCATTCGATGGGCAGATGCGGGTCCTATCCCGAGATCTGGGGCAAAGATTTGTCAGCCGTGTGATCGCGGATAGTGAAGAGCAGGGACCATAGGATAGCATAAGCGATATGTCGGAAAATCTGTTTATACGCCTGACCGGGTCCGAGACCGAGGAGAAGAATCCAGTCAAGTGGATGCTGCTGGACGACGTGTCCGGTGTTGTTCGCTCTCGGGGAGACGATCTGCTGCAGGAGCTCGCCGGGATCACCACCGGGATGAATTGGTCTGGCCGGACCATCGTCTTGGTTCCCGGTGAGTGCGTGCTGTTTACCTCGGCCGCCGTTCCCTCCCGGCAACAGCGCAAGATCATGCAGGCTCTGCCCTACATGGTTGAAGAACAGCTTGCCCAAGACGTGGAGGAGACCCATTTTGCGATCGGTGACCGAACCGGGCGCGGGCAAATATCGGTAGCGGTCGTGGCTAGGGAGCAGATGCAAAGCTGGCTCGAGTCACTGCGTGAGGCCGGTATTTCAGCGCAGGTGATGGTAACGGATTCCCTCTGTGTCCCGATGCAGAGCGAGCATCGGAATATCCTTATCGATGCGGACAGAGCACTGATAAGAAGCGACAAGAATCTGGCCATGGCTGCGGACCGGGAATTGGTGGGAACCCTTCTATCGCTGGAGGAAGATGTAGAGGAAGGAGAGGAAAGTGAGCAGGCGATCTCGGTCCTGATCGATCCTGAAGCGGAGGAGTCTATCTCGCTGCAAGTCACGCAGTGGGAAGCAGAGTTGAATTGTCCGGTGTCGAAAGAACTGCTTGATTACTCTACTTTCGAAACGCTGTGCAGAAACTATGACAGCAGCGCAATCAATCTCCTGCAGGCAGAATTCGCAGCGCTTGAATCCAAATCCACTTCATCGACCAGTTGGAAATCCGTTGCCTGGGTCGCAGTGGGCTTTTTTGTTCTGCATATCCTGCTGTTAGCGGGCAAGGGCGCCTATCTCAGTTTTGAAGCCGATCGCTTGAAAGAGGATGCCTTGGCTCTGTACGTAGACGTGTTTCCCAACGACAAGAACATTCGCGATATTAGGCGCAGGTGGCAATCCCATCTAAAAGGAAATAGCGGCCCCACACAGCAGAGCGATGTTCTAACGGTATTTGGTGAAGCGGCTAAGAACATGGATGGATCACGACTGCAGTTAGACAATGTAAACTTCAATGAACAAAGAGGAGACCTGATCTTGCAGATCAGGGGCGCCTCAAGTGATCGGTTGGTGGAATATGTTCAGCGTCTGGTAAAGTTGGGAATGGCGGCGGAGGTCGGCACCATAAATCAGGAAGAAGACTCGGTGCAAGGCAGCGTCAGGATTCGTCAGGTAGGACGTAAATAAGATGGGAGTCATCAAACGCAACGCGTTACTGATCAGGGTGCTTGAAAGTTACCGGCAATTGGCCGTACGGGATCAGGTCGCCCTTAAATCACTCGCTGTGTTCTTCCTGCTGCTGTTTTGCGTACTCGGCGTGTGGCGGCCGTTGCAGGACTTCGTCGATGATAGTCAGGCACTACGGGACAGCAACCTGGATTTGATGCGACTGATGAGCGACACGGAAAAGCAGGCTCGGTCTATCAGTGGCAGCAGCAGCTCGAATCGTAACAGCGGGCAGTCGCTCTTGATCCTGGTGTCTCGATCCGCAAAGTCCGCCAACATAAAGCCCGATAAACTACAGCCGGAAGGGTCGGATAGTGTCAGCGTCTGGTTCGAAGCAGTCTCCTTTAACGACATGATGCGATGGCTCGAGAATCTGGAGGCCAATGAGAGTGTTCACATCCATCAGATCACTGTCAATCGGCTGCAGCAGGCCGGCAGTGTCAATGCCCGCATGGTGTTGAAGACCTAGCGAAAATCCCGCGATTTAAGGGAGAATTGCGCCAGATAACGGCTGCAATCTTCTACCTGCCCGGCGATCACATGGATCAGTGATTCCTCCCGTTCCATGATTCCCTTGATCTTCAACAATCGACCCTGTATTACCGCTGCGCGGAAGCGTTCTTGGATCCTCTCCCAGATCACCACATTCACATTGTTGGTTTCATCTTCGAGAGTCAGGAACAGCACTCCGGCAGCAGAGGAAGGTCTTTGCCTGCCGGTCACGATACCAGCGACCTGGACAAAGCGTCCGTGCTTGAGTTGCTGCAGTTGCTCCGCTGTTGTACAGCTTGCAAAAGGTTCCATATCCCGCAGCATGGCCATTGGATGTCGCCCGAGGGTCAGACCGAGGCTGGTGTAATCAGCGCGCAGATCGTCACGTTCACTCGGGGTGGGGAGGACAACTCTCTCGGTCGAGAGATCACGAGGGGCATCGCTGGGCTCGCGACTTGAGGAATAGCCGGGAGAGGAGGGTTCTGCACACTGCTCCAACAAGGGTGATGGGGGGAGAATTCCCTCTACTTCCCAATGGGTACGGTACCTGTTGCCCGTCGTGGACCTAAAGGCGCCCGCCTCTGTGAGCTTGGACATTTCCCCCCGGTTTAATTTAGCCCGACGAGCTACATCTTCGAGATCCCGAAATCGCTGTTCTGCTCTGGCATTGACGATACGGTTGGCGGCGTTTTCGTTGAATCCCTTGATCCGCCCGAATCCAAGGCGCAGGGCGGGTTGCTGAGCCTTTACTTGCCGGGTGCGGGCCGGTTTCTGCAAAGTGGACTCCCATTGACTGCAGAGGATATCCACCGGACGTACCTCTATGTCGTGTCTTTGTGCATCCTGCAACAGCTGGGAAGGGGAGTAGAAACCCATAGGTAAACTGTTCAGCAGGGCGCAATAGAAAGCAGTCGGTTCATGGCGCTTGAGCCAGGCGGAAACGTAAACCAGCAGGGCGAAACTGGCCGCATGGGATTCCGGAAATCCATAATCACCGAACCCTTTGATCTGAGCGAAGATTCGTTCGGCAAACTCCCTGTCGTGACCCCGCTCCAGCATGCCATTGATCAGTTTATCCTCAAAGATCTCCAGCCCGCCTTTGCGTTTCCAGGCCGCCATGGCGCGGCGCAGTTGATCCGCTTCACCGGCACTGAATCCTGCCGCCACCATGGCAAGCTTGATAACCTGCTCCTGAAAGATGGGAATGCCGAGGGTGCGTTCCAACACCGACTTCACGGCATCGTTACTGTAGGTGACAGGCTCCAGCCCCTGCCGTCTTTTCAGGTAGGGATGCACCATGTTGCCCTGGATCGGACCGGGCCGCATGATGGCCACTTCAATAACCAGATCGTAGAAATTTTCCGGCTTCAGGCGTTGCAGCATGGAGATCTGCGCCCGGGATTCCACCTGGAATACCCCGATGCTGTCCGCCTTTTGCAGCATCTGATAGGTGAGTGGATCCTCAGGCGGTAACGTAGCAAGTGACAGCTGGCTGTTTCTATAATCGTTTATCAGCTTGAAGCACTTACGAATTGCGGTGAGCATGCCGAGGGCCAGCACATCTACCTTTAGGAGTCCCAGCGCTTCGATGTCATCCTTGTCCCACTGAATGATGGTGCGATCCGCCATGGCGGCATTCTCGACCGGAACCAGTTGACTCAGAGGACCACGGGATATGACGAATCCCCCCACATGCTGTGACAGGTGGCGGGGAAAGCCCAGTAGCAGATCCACCAGCATCAGAAACTGCCCGATGATCGGGCTGCGGGGATCGACCCCCGCCTCCCGGAAACGATCCAGAAGCTGCTCCTTTTTGTCCCACCAGGAGAGGGATTTAGCCAGATGATCCACAAGTTGCAGATCCATCCCCAACGCTTTTCCTACGTCGCGGATGGCGCTTTTGGGCCGGTAGGTGACGATGGTGGCGGCTATAGCAGCCCGGTGACGCCCATATTTTTTATAGATGTACTGGATCACCTCCTCCCGCCTTTCATGCTCGAAATCCACATCGATATCCGGCGGTTCATTGCGCTCCCTGGAGATAAATCGTTCAAACAGCAGTTTGATCCGGGCCGGATCCACCTCCGTGATAAAAAGGCAATAGCAGACTGCACTGTTAGCTGCAGAGCCCCGCCCCTGGCAGAGAATCTCCTGGCTGCGGGCGAAGTGAACGATGTCGAAAACCGTCAGGAAGTAATATTCATATTGCAGCTCCCGGATAAGGTCGAGTTCCTTTTCCAGGCTGTCCCTGACATCCCTGGGAACACCTTCGGGCCAGCGCTTTTGCGCCCCCGACTCCACCAACTGCCTTAAATACACGCAAGCGGTTAGATGGGGGGGAACCAGTTCTTCGGGATACTCGTAACGCAGTTCCGACAGGGAAAACTCGCACAGGGAGCTTATACGAAGGCTCTCTTCAAGCAATGAGGCCGGGTAGAGTTGTCTCAGTTTGCTCAAAGGACGCAGGTGTTTCTCCCGGTTCGAAGCCAGCAGGCGTCCCGCCAGCCGGATAGATTGTCTCATGCGGATGGCGGACACCACATCCTGCAGCGGCTTACGGTCCGCCGAGTGCATGTGCACGTCACCGCTGGCGACCAGGGGGATGGTAAGTTCCCTGGCCAGAGCAAAGCTGCACTCATATCGATCCAGAGCGTGCCCATCATCGAAAACCTCAAGGCTGATCCACAGATGGTCGCCAAACAGTTTCTTCAGTTCCCGCCCATGCTGTAGATTGTCCCGCTCCTCTTCCCGCGGCAGCCACAGGGCCAGACACTGGTCCATGCCGTAGTTAAGATCTTTGAGTGACACGGCATATTCTCCCTTGGGGCTGCGCCTTCGACCGATGGAGATAAGATTGCATAGCTGCCCATAGGCGCTTCGATCAGGGGCGAGAAGAACCAGTTTAAAGCCCTCCTCGAACGTAAATTCACTACCAACGATCAACTTGAGTTTGAAGTGTTCCGCCGCGACATGAGCCTTTACCACACCGCTCATGGAGCACTCATCGGTAATCGCCAGCGCCCCGTAGCCCAACTTGGCAGCCTGTGCTACAAGTTCCTCCGGATGGGATGCCCCCCGCAAAAAAGAATAATTACTAATACAATGAAGTTCGGCGTAGCCTGGGCTAGTTTCAGGACTATTCATTTCAGGATAAGTTCATGGGAAGAGTTGAGTCGTTGGATAGTATTGAAGAAATAAGCGGGCTTGGTCGGACGGGAGGTGGCACCTCCCTCCATCCGACCATGCTTCCCAATACCGTATATACCCATGCACGGTCGTAGTGAAACAAACTGTTTACTAAGAAAAAATCCCATGCAAATACCATTTCCCGTTCGCAAGGTGGTTGAATACCCAGTAGAGGGCGCCGCTGTTGTGGCGGGCTATGTAATAGTCTCGGGGGGTGTTTTGTTCCCACCAGCCGAAGTCGATTCGTTCTGGGCCTTGGAGGAGTTGGAGTTGGCCGTGGAGGAGGGGGGTTCCACGGTTTTCTCTGAGTGGTCTGGCTGGATTTAGCAGGTAGAGGGGGCGGGGATTGTTTGGTTCGCTCTCATCCGGGTGCCAGTACTCTTTGTGGTCCAGGCGGATTCGTTGCCAGGCCTTTTCGGGGCGGTGGTCATTGGCGAGGGAGAGGCCGAAGCAGGTTCCTGGTCCGAGGCGGGCGCGGAACATGTTGAGCAGCATGGCATGCTCTTCCCGGTTGCCCTGTTGGTGGATACGACCGTCTGTCTGCCTGAACCCCGTGCCGTGAAACAGATTGGCAGCCTGCAGGTTGGCGGGGGAAAAACGTTTCGCGTTCAGTGTCAGGCTACCTATCTCCGACATGCCCTGAAACTGCTCCAGTTGTAACTGGGTCAGGGCCAGAAACACTGCACGGTTGTTTTCCGGGTTGGCCATATGGACCGTGATGCTCTCGGAAGGGTGGTTGCGGTGTTTCAGTTGCCAGACGAACTTGTCGATGGTCAGTTGACGGCAGGTGAGGAAATCGGTGAGTTCCGCCAGCAATCGCTTCATGGGGAAGATCAGGGATTGGCTGTTGGTGACATCCGTTAGAAAGTGGATCTCGCTGAAGAACCGAGGTGCAGGACGGATGCTTTGCTGCGGGTCAGCCTTGGCACCGGTCAGGCGGTAGAGGTAATCCATGAATTGCTGCCCGAAGCGCTTGCCCAGACCGCTGATAGGTAGGGCAAACAGTTCACCCATTCGCTGGATACCCATGTTGTGCAGGGAAGTGAGGATCGCCTCGTCGGTTTCCATGTAGACGATGGCAACCCGTTGCAGGGAGGACTCGATGGTTTGCCGGGTGGCATCGTTTGGTTGCAGGGTAGCCTTGATTGGTTGCAGGGTAGCCTCGATTGGCGAGCCTGTATCGTCGGCATTCGCTTTGGCGAGTAAAAGAGCTCCCAGGGGAGTGGCGCAAGCCGCCATGCGGCAGTTGTAACCCAGCGACTGCAGGCCAGTGCTGACTCGCTGTCTGATGGCGTTTAACCCTCCGAACAGTTTCAGGCAGCCGCTGATCTCCAGCAGCAGACTGTGGTTGTTTTTAACGCAAACCGTGGGGGTGAATTGGTAGCACCAGTGAGCCAGGTAGTTGATGGCTGCGATCTCTTTTTTTTCATCACGCTCGATGCTGGTGACCAGAGCGCTGAGGCTGTAGGCCGTATCCATGCTGCTGTTGATCTGGATACCGGTGTCAATTGCTGCCCGATTCAGAAAGGCGACTCGCTGTCGTTCCAGTATCACCACCGGATGCTGTGCTTTTTCGGGCGCTATTGCCCGAGTGAAAATCTCCAGTGGCAGATGTGGAAAATGGAGACAGAGCCAGAGTGCATTGTTACTGTAATTCGATGCTGCCATTCCATTTGCCATCCCTAGAATCCAAGCCGCCTGTTGACACTGATTAATCGCCTCTCATCTGCGGGGCTGTCATCACTGACCGATCGGCTGTCGTCACTGATAAATCGATCGTTATCGGGTCGCCTGTCAGATTTCTTTTCTGCCCCTGGCACGATGAATTCGGGGAAGGAGGGGGTGGTCCTGCTGAGGCTGTCTTTCAAGCTGACCGAAAAGGGATCGCTGCCCCAGCCACCGCGACGTTTCAGGATGCAGACCTGAATGGAGGATCTGTCGGACAGGACAGGAGAGGGTTCGAGTTGAATGCGAAGTTCGGCCGGGGAAGCCTGTCTGGCGGCTTGGGTGGGGCGAAACAGAATGCTCCAGCAATTCCCCTCCCGGGCAGCCACTTGCAAACGCCGGATGTCCTTGTTCCGGATCGTACCCGGCCAAGCCAGTACGGCGCTGCAGCTGTGGGACAACAGGGCTTTTTCTATCGCCCACAAGGCATCCTTGCCGTTTCCGGGTGTTACCATTAACAGGCTGGACAGATCGATATTCTGTGCTGCCAATGCCGGGGCATAGGGGATATAGGGTGGGGCGACCCAGGTGATCCAGCGCGTCTGTTCCCGACTGAGCTGTGCCAGCGCAGGTGTGATAAGGCGTAACTCCCCCAGCCCCTGGTGATCATGCAACAGTTCGGTGACCCCGTCCCTTGGCCAGCCACCACCGGGAAGCTGCCGGTCCAGTTCAGGATAGGCGGATGGGATCCCCAGCTTAACTCCATGGTCGATAGAGGAAGCCCGCCATATCCCGCTGGTTTGCAACAGATTGTGAAGTGCCTCGCTCATGCTTTTGTCCTGGCTTTTTCCCACACCATTTTCCTTCACAATCCTTCCTGACTTTTTTCAGGGACGGTTTTCAGGGACGGTTTTTCAGGGGTAGTTATCCCGGGGCTATCTGTTTGTGGAAATTCAGGGACAAGAATCCTGTGTATATATACAGTACCTGTGTATATATACAGTAGTCCTTTATAAAGCAGACTGCAAGGATGTGGGGGCTTTTTTTGATTTGAAAAGCAGCAGCAGTAGAAACCGCGATCGCCGGAAGAGGAATCCGGGGTTTACAGTGGTAGAGCCTGGGTTTCTTTCAGCTCTTCCATCACCACATAGGTTCGAGACTCACTGACTCCCGGCAGGGTCAGCAGTGTTTCACCCAGCAGCTTTCGATAGTCGGCCATATCAGCTACTCGTGCCTTGATCAGATAGTCGAAGTTGCCCGAAACCAGGTGGCACTCGAGCACTTGTGGGAGTTTGATGACCGCTTCCTTGAAGTCGGCAAATACGTCTGCCGAGGTGCGCAGCAGGGAAATCTCCACAAATACAAGCAGTTCCAGCTGCAACATCCCCGGATTCAGTTTCGCCCGGTAGCCCTCGATATAGCCCATTTCCTCAAGGGCCTTCACCCTTTCGCTACAGGGGGTGGCGCTCAAGTTGACGCGCCGGGCCAACTCGACATTGGTGATGCGGCCATTTCCCTGCAATTCCGAGAGGATACTACGATCGGTACGGTCTAGTGATTTTATCTGCAAATTTGGTTTTTTCATCATGAATCCACCAGAAAATGAATTCTGTTAGTGAAATCACCCAAATAATAACAATAATAAAGTGAGATAACTAGCTGCCCCGGTCTTATACTTTACCCATATCCTATCCGAGGAGGTTCAGCATGCTGATTGGAGTTCCCAAAGAGATTAAGAACCACGAATATCGGGTCGGCTTGATTCCAGCGGCCGTGCGAGAACTGGCCATGCATGGACATCAGGTCTTTGTTGAGGCTTCAGCCGGAGCCGCTATCAGCCACCCGGACCGGGAGTATGAAGAAGCCGGAGCAACGATTCTCGCGACTGCTGAAGAGGTCTTCGAAGTGGCGCAGATGATCGTCAAGGTTAAGGAACCCCAGACGGCGGAGAGAAAACTTCTCAAGCCGGAACAGCTTCTCTTCACCTATCTGCACCTCGCGCCCGACTATGACCAGACTGCCGAGCTGGTCAGGAGCGGGTCCATCTGCATCGCGTACGAGACGGTGACTGACGAGCGGGGCCACCTGCCTCTGCTGGCACCCATGTCTGAAGTCGCGGGACGGATGTCCATTCAGGCCGGTGCCATGTGCCTTGAAAAATCCCATGGTGGCAGTGGTGTATTGCTGGGAGGCGTTCCCGGGGTTGCCCAAGCCAGGGTTGTTATTCTGGGTGGCGGCGTCGTCGGCAGCAACGCTGCGCAGATGGCGATCGGCATGGGTGCCAACGTTACCGTGATCGACCGGTCACTGCAGGTACTGTCGAAACTGGATCAACACTATGGCAATCGGATCCAGACCCTCTTCTCTACCCACGACACCATTGAAAAAGAGGTCCTACAGGCAGATTTGGTCGTTGGGGGTGTGCTGGTTCCCGGTGATTCCGCTCCCAAGCTGGTCGGCGCAGAGATGGTGCGCAGCATGAAGGCCGGCGCTGCAGTGGTTGACGTGTCCATCGATCAGGGCGGCTGTTTCGAGACATCCCGCGCCACCACCCATGCGGATCCCATCTACGTAGTGGATGATGTCGTGCACTACTGTGTTGCCAATATGCCGGGCGCGGTGGCCAGGACGTCCACGGTGGCGCTCAACAATGCAACCCTGCCTTATGTGCTGGAACTTGCTGACAAAGGGATCGACAGAACGCTGCAAACAAACTGTCATCTACTGCAGGGCCTCAGCGTGTGCAAGGGATATGTCACCAGTAGATCCGTTAGCGATATTCACCATCTGGAGTACTTGCCGCCTAAGGTGGCGCTGGCTGCTTGATCAGATCGTGAATTAGTCATTGCCCGTTGTGAGATTGGCGGGCCGCCACTAACGAAACCGGTGGCTGCTGCGTGGCCTTGGTTGCCTTCCGATTTTCTCTCCTTTACACTCACTTTTTTGGTTGGTATTCGAGGCAAGCTTGTGGCAAAAAAGAAAGCGCTATTGACGGGAGTGACCGGTCAGGACGGCGCGTATCTGGCTGAGCTTCTACTGGACAAGGGGTATGAGGTACACGGAATCAAACGACGATCTTCCCTATTCAATACGCAGCGCGTCGACCATCTCTATGTGGATCAGCACGAAGACGACATATCCTTTGTGCTCCATTACGGCGATCTCACCGACACTTCCAATCTGACCCGAATCGTTCATGAGGTGCGGCCTGACGAGATTTACAATCTGGGAGCTCAAAGTCACGTTGCCGTGAGTTTTGAGTCGCCGGAATATACGGCTGACGTTGATGCCATCGGCACATTGCGATTGTTAGAGGCGATCAGGTTTTTGGGATTGGAGAAGGTGACACGTTTCTACCAGGCATCGACTTCTGAACTGTTCGGTTTGATCGAGGAATCGCCACAGAGAGAAACGACCCCATTCCATCCACGTTCTCCCTACGGGGTGGCCAAACTATATGCCCACTGGATCACCATCAACTATAGAGAAGCGTATGGTCTCTATGCCTGTAACGGCATACTCTTCAATCATGAATCGCCGCGCAGGGGGGAGACGTTCGTCACCCGAAAAGTAACGCGAAGCCTCGCGAATATCGCCCTCGGATTAGAGAACTGTCTCTATATCGGCAATTTGAATTCGCTGCGTGACTGGGGGCATGCCAAGGACTATGTCGAGATGCAGTGGTTGATGCTGCAACAGGATGAACCGGAGGATTTTGTCATAGCAACGGGACAACAGACATCCGTTAGAGATTTTATACAGAGCGCAGCGAATATGTTGGGGGTGTCGATTGAATGGCAGGGACAAGGGCCCGAAGAGATTGGGGTGGTGGCTGGGCTTTCCGATGAATCGTTATTGCGCGATGGA
>JASMJM010000028.1 GCA_030749725.1 Pseudomonadales bacterium
GAGGCGGCACTAAGGTGCATTCACGACGCCAAGAAAGGCGAATATGTCGGACCACGTAGAGAGATCACCGATCTGGTAAATGCTTCGTCGATTACACCTATTCTGAACGAAGCAATGGGGCAATTCGATCCGCCAACGAACTGCCAGGTAGCGATCACCAAAATCAGCAAGCCCGGTGACAATTTTGCACCTTTGGGATATCGAGATAGGGATGTTCCCTACTTCGGTGCCAGTATTCACATGGACGGGAGTATCACCATTGCATCGCCACAGGAAGTACAGGACGGCACCCCGGAAGAGATCTATCTGCGCCATATTGCTTCCGGACCAAGGGGTGATCTTGGTCGCAGTCCTGAGGTAACTGGCCACAATATGGGTGTACTTTTCCAGGATCCGGAAATGACCTTGAGCCTGGGGAGTTTCACCGCTTTTGCCTTTGTCGCGCTAAATGATCAATCCGTGGAGGGATCAGGTCAGACAGCTGTGATACCGGGTGCTCATCATGCCATGGAAGAGTTTTTTCGCTGGCAGTATGAGACCAATGGACATCTGGGACCGGAAGGCCCCGGGTGGCCGCGGCTGAACTATGAGGCACCCAACCGCTGTGGTATGAACTATATTCCCGATAAGGTCTGGAACGCCTTTGTGGACGAAAGCTCTGAATCGACAGCCGATGGCAAGCGCTGGCCTCGACCCACCCAGGCAATCATGTCCGCTGGTGACGCCTGTATCACAGTATTTAACATTCCACATTCTGCCACTAGAAACGAAAACGGTACTGAATCCCGCAAGAACATCATTTTCCGCGTCCGCAACAAGAAACGTCAGCCCAATATCGTTGCTGACAATAGCGGCGTTACCGATCATCCAGATCGTGCATTTAACGGCGGTTGGCTCGAATTCGAGGAAGGCAATAATCCCTGGGAGCGTTCCAAACTTGCCATGTGCAATATGTGGGATGAATGGGACGGCATGCAGGATGTAGTGGCAGAAGAACGCGCTACGCATGTCGACGTATAGACATCCAAGTACGCCGCGATCGGTAATCTATTGCAGCAACTCCCCTGTCTGTGCCGCCAGGTCTTGTGCCAGACCTGCCGTGTGTTCATCGATCATAATTCGGTATCGGAAAGATTCGACCGATAGCAATCTTTCGGTTTGAGGTGCTTGCTGCGCCACGGTGCCAGTGGATGCCGTACCGAACTCCCAGCCCGGCTGTCAGAGTTGTTGAATAAATCGAAACACGCGTGCTGTCATTTCTTCGGCGAGTGCCTCGCCACCCGACTTTGCACCGTATGGGAGATAGATGAGATTAACAAGAGCGGACGCCCATACATGGTTCCGGAGCATCCGGTCAGGACCTAATGTAGTACCAAACCGTTCACTCTCTGACAAGTAGAACATCCAAGCATCGTCTTGAGGAGAGGTGATATTGGCAAGATCAAGTGTACGGGCCCCAATGCGGGCATTGCCCCAGTCCACCAGCACGGCGCCGTCAGAGAGCTGAATGATGTTGCCGGGATGTACGTCACCTTGCAGCAAAGTCATCGGGATCTCCCTGAGCGTTGAGTGGAGCAATTCCGCATTACTCTGCACATCCTTCAACACGCGCGTTGCTTTTGTAAATGCCCGTACACTTTTCAGCGCAGTCTCGATCAGGCCTGTAACATACACTTCATCAGCAACTGGCAGATAATCCAGATGCTGGTAGTTTTCCTCGAAGTCCGTGTGAATTCGGGCCAACATCGACAGGACCTGTTTCGGCATGACGTCCCCGAAATCCAGCACACGTCCGTCATAGAATGGCATCAGGATATACTCCCTGCCGCCCGCCTCGATTGACCCAAGGTACTCTGGCATGGAATCAAGGGCGTCTGACCTGAGCTGCTGCAGGATTCTGATTTCTTCTTTCCGCGCGGCTTTCACCACCAACGACATGGCAATTGTCTCGCCCTCGACCTCACAATCGAGGTCGAGCTTACAGGTGGCCTTCTCGAAACCTTCCAGTTCAGTTGCTACGGGTACGCCCAGCAACAGTGCCTCCTCTCCGGCCAAAGTGATCGCTGCGTACTCACCAAGTTGAATTAGCGTTTCTTGCGACGGCGGACTAGCCATCTCGCCTGCCCCCTGTAGTTTCCAATCTGTCTGGTAGCGGGGCTGAATCCGTTCGCTCGGTTCCCCGGAGCCACCAAGACCGACTCAACTAGGTCACGTCTGCGACCCCAATGGGCGCTCGTTAATCCACTCAGTAATCAATTCTGCGGGCACCCTTTCGAAGTAGGTGTTGCTTACATTTACACCGGCGATGCCAAGATTAAGCTCAGCAGGATCCATCTTCTCCAGTTCATAGTCATTGTTGGCGGACTGTTTGAACGTTTCCGCGCAAACGTAAACCGGGATACCGTGGTAGCGTGCCGATAAGGCCATGAGATTAGTGCCGCACTTGTTAATGACCGAACCGTCTGGCAGCACCGTATCTGCACCCAACACGACTTTGTCAGTCTTCGGCATCCACAAATCTATCTGCGCCTCGGTAATATAGGTAGTCTTGACTCCAATCTCAGCTAGAAACTTTGCCAGTATTTTGCCTTCGTCGCCCGGTCGAGATTCTGTAACAATCACGTGATTGTGCGCCTCGGCACGCTTCAGTTCCAGAAAGACGTTCCTGACCGTTGAACTAATGCTGTGAGTCATAACGACATCGTTCGCGTCGATTAACCCAACCATATTCATGACTGCACGAGTTCTCGCGTTCTGAACAAAGTCCAGGAGATCGGTGCAGCCTAGCTCAAGCAACTTCTGAAAGTCATCTGTTTCGACATGGGCAAACGACTGCAATAGTCGCTCGAGCAGATTGCCAAGCGCGACCATGCTGGGTCTGCAAGTCGCCAAGGCAGCGACGAGGTCTTGCGTCTGCTGGCGTAACCCAGCCTGATCTACGGAGTCAGACGCCAATGCGACCCGTTGAATGCCTTCAATGGACATGATGGCCAATTCCGTCGCGCCGTGGATTCGGTCGTTCCGAATCTGGCCTAAGAGTTCCTCAGTGTTCATGCTGCTCGATTGACACGTCAGTCCAACATGAATCAATTGTCATCAGGGGCAATATCCAGCATATCTCTGTTCCTAAGGACTCACTGATCGAGGCAGTGGTTCCTTTCGGTTTCGACGGTCCTGCAGTGCTGCCTGAACTTCTCTCAAACGAGACCGGGTCATGGTCATTCTCGACATTAGATAGATGGGAACAAAGAAGAGCAAGGGCACGGCGACGCCATCACAGAAAGCCAGGCTAAACAGCGTGTCGTTGTCGACTGTGCCAATCTGCGCTTGCTTGGGGAACCGGACGATAAAGTCCAGCAGGAAACCACCGATATTGATCCCTAAACTACTGGTGGCCTTTGCCGAAAAACTAAGGGCGGAGGAAAACACGCCTTCCTGTCGCTTACCCGTTTCCAGTTCCTGTTCATCCATCAGGTCGGCAATCAGTGACCCCACCATAATGCCACAGGTAGTTAACAGAAATGTCAGTATGATCGCATGCACGATAAGCAGATACAGGAGCATGGGATCACCGTTGTCCGGCCAGATATCCCAGAATCGGAAACAGACCTTGAGTATCGCACCAACCATATAGATAGAGAGGAAGTACTGGAGCAGGGTGTGTTTGTCGATACTCTTTTGCAGTGTGGGTACTGAGATGAACGCACAGATCGCACCGATAGCGGCCAGTGCAAACCACCTTAGCTCGTCCGGTGTGAACTCCCAGAAGTAGGTGTTCATATAGATATCGAATACGCCACCAACACCAGCGAGACCGGAGAACATCAGGAAGAGTAAGAACAGGCGTCTGAAATTGGCATTCTGCAGGGCCAACATCACCTCATCGAAGGTGCGTGCAAAGCTGAAAGAAGGCGTCGGTTTTGTGGGTTGAAGTAAGTATCGTATTTCCTTCTTCGTGCCGAGGGCCGAGATCAGCGCCCAGGTAATGACCAGGCAACAAACCACCAAGCCAAACACGGAATAGTATTCCGGATTCAACTGTCCGGCAGGATATTCTTCCGTGTTCGGGAACAGGTAGGTCCAGGCAAACAAAGAGAATAAGACACCGCCAGTCCAACCCACCATATATCGATAGGTGATAATCGATGTCCGCTCGACGTAATCGTTAGAGAATTCAGCGGCAATGGCACTCCAGGGCACGATAAAGAACGTAAACGCCAGTCGTGCCGAGATCGTGAAGAAAAGCAACCAGCCCAGAAGAAGCCCATCACCGAGTCCCGAGGGCGGTGCAAATAGAAAGTACATGGCAAGGCCAAATGGAATTGCCGCCCCCAACATAAAGGGATGTCGTCTCCCCAACTTAGACTTGTAGTTGTCGGATATGGACCCGACTACAGGATCCGAAATGGCATCGACAACTAGGGAGATGGCAATAACGATAGAAACCAGCGATGCAGAGACTCCTAGTATCTGGCTGTAATAGAGCAACAGGAATGTATTGAACGCGAAGTCTTTGTGACTATTGACTATGCCACCAAACCCCTGATAGATCTTGGTGGATACAGGTACCTTGCCTTCTCTGATGGCCTCGCGGGTGTATGGAAAGGTATCCGACACACATGCCCCTTCTTCGGTTTTCTTATGTTATGCCGCGTCCATGCTGTGCACGTTGGTCAGGTCACGCTGACTGGTACTGGCTGCGCGCATCGAGTCACGGAGGTCATGCACTTCCCGTTATTGGGCGTCGATGCCAAGGGCGCCCGCCAGGCTGAGTGCACGCTGCCGGATAATCCTGTGGCCCTCCTCATCGATTCCCATCTTGGCCAGAAACGCCTGCACATCAGCTCTCGCCAGAATTTCATCGGCAGGACAGGGAGACTGTCTACCCTCCAGCATCGAGTTCTCAGTGAGATGGGGTCTTAGATTAGGGATCATGAAGGATCCGGATTGCAGGGACTTCTTCCATTCAATCAATGCGTTTTCTATATCACATTGCGCAGTGAACACCGTTCCTCTGAAGAAGGGCGGCACGAACTGGTCGGTGTCATCTAACAGTCCTGGTAAACCTGCCTGCCCAGAAAGAATGGCAGCCGCAAACATATAGTACAGATTCTCTCCGCCGAGTCTGCTTTTCATATACTGCAGGTGGGATCGTGCCCGATCGAAATCACCCAGAGCTACGAGAACGCGAACTTGTTGAAATCTGCAGAAGAAGGTGTCCGGTTCAATAGCTATACATCGCTGCAGGTGTTCACTGGCAGTCTTCAGATCATCCAGCACCACTGCCAGCATGCCCAGACTGTGTTTATCGTTTGCGTTCCTCTGCTCTGCCTCACCAGCGGCATATAGCAGGAATTCTCGAGCGAGTTGATACTCTCCTACGCACCACAGTACGTCTCCATAGGGTCGTAGCCCCATGCGTCCCTGCAGGATCAAGTAGCGTAGTGATTCTTCCTGCAACAGAACATTACGATCTATATCAGCAGTGAACAGTTGCCGGGTATAGCGCGTAAGCTCGCTGTCATCATCTCCGTGGTGGTTTTGCCAACTGGTGAGCAGGGACTGTTTAAGCTCCTTGACCTGCTGGTCGGTGTATATACCGTACAGGTTGGCAACACCGATAGTTGAGAAAAGCCCCAGGTATGGCCAGGTATAACCCGGATCCAGTTCGATCGCCCGTCTTGCATGTTGCTCAGCCCGGATCACGCTCGCGGCTGTGCCAATCGATACAGCCGCCATGGCTTTCCGATACGCCTCGAAAGCCTCTGTGTTCTCCGTACCTGCATTGACTATGGCCTGGTCCGGCTCGAAACCCAGTTCGACCTTCAGGGCTTTCACCACCTCTTTCGCAATCTCGTCCTGTACGGCAAACAGGTCATCCAGGTCCCGGTCGTAGGTCTGCGAAGCAAGATGGGTATCGGACTCAGCATCAATCAACTGCATGGTGATCCTAACCCGGTTACCGGCCTTGCGGATGCTGCCCTCCAGAATGTGGCGAACCTTCATCCTCTCCGCCATGGTTGTGATCGGCAGGTCCTGCTTCGCGTTGTAAAAGGAGGAGGTCCTGGAAGCGACTCTCAGCCCCTCCAGCCTGGTCAGTCCGTTGATCAGTTCTTCGGCGATGCCACGGCCGAGGAATGCCTGATCCTGCTCGGCACTCATATCCTCGAACGGAAGTACTGCGATCGATCGATCTGCCCGCGCAAGGGGGTCAACCGTGGCTTCCCCCGCGGCCTCCGACGTTTGCACCTCCGTACCCGTTGGGGAATCGGGCCCAGGTCTGAGCAGAACCCCCACTACCAGAATGGCCAGCGCTACCAGGGCGAACCCAATCAACATCGTTTTGCTGTTATTGCCGCTGGCGGCCGGCACCGGCGCGAGAGTGGCCACCTCCCCTTTGCGCGCCACATAATCTCCGATCCCCGCGATCAGCTTGGCCCTGTATTCGCGCTCGGATAGCTCATGCTTCAGAATCGCCTGGCGGTCGCTGAGACTGAGCCTTAAGCCATCGGGCAGTTCGGTCCGATCGAGATGCACCGCCAGGAGCGGATGCCCCTCGTCCAGGGCAAAGTTAACCTCCTTCTGGCAATTGTCCGATGCAGTGGAACGGGGGGTAACGAACAGCAAAAACAGGTCACAGTTTTTGACCGCCTGGGCCAGTTCCTCCCGCCAGGTGGAGCCGGGACTGATGCCCTCGTCATACCAGATATTGAATCCCTGGCTCTGCAGCCACTCGATTTCGGGATAGACCAGCTCATCATCTTCATGGGCATAGCTCACGAATATGTAGGACTCTTCGCCTTTATATGCCGAAAATGGACGATCCATGGGTTTGATCCGCCGAAAGTCGGCTGAATACTACCCAGTGCATTGGAAATTAGCAAAGCGATTGTTTACCGATCGCTGAGACGAATCATGCTATCCCATGGCTGCCCTGGTTAGGCCACCACATCACCCCATCTGGTCAACATGCTGTCGCCCTATGGATCTTCCGCCCCGGAAGTCACTTCCAACCACTCACTTCGCACTTGCTGGTTCTGCATCAGTTCGTCTGGAGTTCCTTCGTATACCATACGCCCGTGTCCCATCACATAGACCCGCTGAGAAATCTTCAGGGCGATGGCGAGTTTTTGCTCGATCAACAGAATCGATACGCCGCGGTCTGTAATCTCCTGCAGCAGCTCTCCTACCTGTGCCACCAGTTTCGGCGCCAGACCTTCTGTGGGCTCATCGATCATGATCAAGTCGGGATCACCAATCAGCGTACGGCACATGGTGAGCATCTGTTGCTCGCCCCCGGATAGCGCACTTCCCAACACATTCGCTCGTTCGCGCAGGTTGGGAAATATCTCGTACATGTCATCTATCGTCCAGCGGCCCTCCCGGCGTGTGCTCTTGCGGCCCAACAGCAGATTCTGCTGGACCGTCAGGGTTGGGAATATCTCTCTGTTTTCAGGGACATAACCCAATCCCCGCCAGGCAATCTCATGCTGTCTTTTCCCGGCGATTTGTTCCCCCTTGAAGACAATTGAGCCAACCGGCGGGACTTCTCCCATGATGGCTTTGATTGTGGTAGACCTGCCGACACCATTTCTTCCCAGCAAGCTAACGATTTCGCCGTTGCCAACGACAAAACTAACGCCCTGCAAAATGTGGCTTTTGCCATAGTAGGCGTGCAGATCGGTTACCTCAAGCATCCTGTTCATCCAGTGAACCAAGATAAGCTTCCTGTACCTTGATGTCGTTTCTGATCTCCTCGGGTACACCGGTAGCGATGATCTCGCCATAGACCAGCACTGAGATTCGGTCTGCCAGATTGAACACCACACCCATATCGTGTTCCACCACCACCAGGGTTTTCCCTTCGCTGATTCTCTTGATCAGTTCAACCGATTGATCCGCTTCGGTATGGCTCATGCCGGCTACCGGTTCGTCCAACAGAATCACGTCGGCGCCGCCGGCAATGGTAATTCCCAACTCCAGCGACCTCTGTTCCGCGTAGGTTAGAACGCCCGCCAACATATCCTTTCTGGCGCCGAGCCCAATCTGCTGCAGGACCTGTTCGCTCTCTTCGTTCAGTTGCTTCTGCTTTCTCACCAGATGCCAGAAGGAATACCTGTATTGCATGGACCAGAGCAGAGCACAGCGAATATTCTCGAACACGGTCAGATTCGAAAAAATATTGGTCACCTGAAAACTTCTTGCCAGTCCCAGCCTGTTAATCTCAAATGGTTGCAGCCCGGCCAGCTCCCGACCACGAAGTCTGATGCTGCCTTGCGACACGGAATAGCGACCAGTGATCAGATTGTACAGTGTCGACTTGCCCGCTCCGTTTGGACCAATGATCGCGTGACGCTCACCTTCGATGATATCGAGATCTACTGACCGGATAATCTCGGTGGCATCGAAGCTCTTGCTGACTCCCGTCAGAGAAAGGATGCTGTTCACGTCTTTGCTCTCTCAAGCGGCGCATTGGCAGATGCCCAGGCACTCAGCAATCGCGGAGTCAGCGCCTTGACCAGGTATCCCGCAGTCGCCGCAATCAGCAGCGTGACAATCCAGGGCCAGACTGAGGACGTGTCTACAGACACAAAGAACAGAGTCATCTCATGTTCGCCGACTACGCCATGACGGTAAAACTGTAGCATCTCCAACAGCCCGACAATGGCGCAGAGAAGAACGAAGGCTGGTACGCCCACGGTTATGTACGGCAGAATCAGCTGCCTCAGGCGCCCGTTCTTCCAGGCGACGGTATGGATCATAAGCACCCCGGTCAATCCGGCCGGCATGAACATAACGGTGGCGACGAACAGCAGGCCCACATAGAGTTGCCAGAGTTCCGTATAATTGCTGAGCACGGTCTGCAGCAGCGTAAGCAGTACCGCACCGACAATGGGACCTACGAAGACACCGGTTCCCCCGATATACGTCATCAGCAGCACGTTGCCGGAAGTGATCGCATTGAGGTTCTCTTCCGTCAATATTTCATAGTTGATGGCGAACAGTCCACCAGCGACACCGGCGAAGAATCCGGCACCGCAAAAGGAGATAAAGCGCACCATTCTCTGGCTGTAGCCGATGAATTCCGCCCGCTCCGGATTATCTCGCACGGCATTGGCGATCCTGCCGGCCGGGGTTTGAGAGAACAGGTACATCAGCAGGGTTGCCACGAATACCCAGCCGGCGATCAGGTAGTAGACCTCCAGGTCCTGGGCAAAGTCGAATCCGAAGAATTCAGGAGCCATGGTCCGGTCTCCGGAAATACCCTCTTCACCACCGAAGAAACCGACGAAGATCAGCGAACAGGCGGCGATCATCTCGCCGATACCCAATGAGATCATGGCAAACACGGTTCCTGCTCTGCGCGTGGAAAAACTGCCGATGAACACGGCGAACAGCAAGCCGAATAGACCACCGATCAGGGGCAGCAGGATGACCGGCAGGCTGAACACTTCGGCCTCGATGTAATTGAGAGAGTGCACCGCCATGAACCCACCCAAGCCGAAATATACCGCGTGACCAAAGGAGAGCATGCCCCCCTGCCCCAGCAGCATGTTGTAGCTGAGTGCAAAGATAATGGTAATGCCCATCTGATTGAGGATGGATAGGGACAGAACTGAATCGAACAGCCCGGGTAACAACAGCAACACCGCAAGGGAAGCAATCCACACCAGTAATCCACGCACCTTTGCCATCACGTTTCCCGCTTGCCCAGCAAACCGGTAGGTCTGAATATCAGAATGAGCACCAGCAGCAGGTACGGCAATACGGGGGCGATCTGGGGCAAAGAGAGGGTCCACAGATCGTTCAGAAAATGGTCCGCATCAAAAGATATATCGAACAGCGCCAACAGGTCGTTGACAGCAAACTCCAGTGCGATGGCGTACGATTGCAGCAGTCCGATCAGCAGCGATGCGATCAGCGCTCCGGTCAGCGACCCCAAACCACCCACTACCACGATCACAAACACGATGCTGCCAAGGACCAGTGCCATGCCCGGGAACGTGGTCAGTACAGGTCCGGCGATAACACCGGCAACGCCCGCAAGGGCCGTACCCACGCCAAACGCACCCATGAAGATCAGGGGAACATTGTGTCCCAGACTGGAGACGGCATTGGGATGGCTGATGGCCGCCTGAATGATCAGCCCGATACGGGTTCGCGTGATGACCTGATAGAGCCCGATAAAAATGGCGATGGAAATAAAGATCATGAATCCCTTGTAGGCGGGAAAGTTCTGCCCAAAGAGCGTAAACAGAGGGAAGTCAAGAATCTCCGGCTGCTGGTAATTCTTAGTCTCTTTCCCCCAGGCAAACTGCACCAGCTCTTCGATGAAGAAGGCAAGGCCAAAGGTAAATACCAGCTCCGCCACATGACCCGACTTATGAACGTAGCGCAGCCCGTAACGTTCGACCAGGGCTCCCAACACCCCGACCAGCAGAGGCGCCACGATGAGTCCAGGCCAGAACCCCAGAAAAAGACTGACTGAATAGGCGAAGTAAGCTCCCAACATATAGAAGCTGGCGTGGGCGAAATTCAAGATGCCCATCATGCTGAATATAAGCGTTAGACCACTCGCCAGCATAAACAGCAGCAGGCCCGTCACCAGGCCGTTCAGGGTAGAGAATATGACGATCTCAACCATCAGGGGCCGATCCAGGCTGGAAAAACTTGGAGCAGCATCAACTCTGGGGACGTGTCATCTTGCAGGTGGTTTCGACAAGGGTGTTTTCCAGGGGCACGGACTCCTCGGTCCGCAATCCAAAACCGGAATTGTCCCCGTCAAACTCGATGCCCTCGTCAGTGTGAACGGATATCTGCAGGGGCTGAAACAGTTGATGGTCTTCGCGGCGCATAAAGACCCGCTCACCACCCAGGGTGGTGTGTTCGATTCCCTCCAACGCTCTGGCTACCGGCAGGGGATCGCTGGAACCAGCCTTGTCGATCGCCTTGGCAAGGATCTCAATGACATTGTAAACTCGTTGGTTGGAGAGATCGTGATCCGGGTATTTTGCTTTGAAGGCGCTATGGTAGTCCCTTAGACGTTTTGTTGGGACCGGATTGTAATGACCCTCGTGCACCAGCCGAATCTTGCCTTTACCCGCCTTGCCCATGGTGGCGGTAACCCCATCGAACGCAGCATAGTAGGTATAGATGGGCACGTTCATACCAGCGTCAACGATCGCCTTACCAAGACCCACCATATCCGCCCCCCAGTTGCCGGTAATAATGGCCTGGGCACCCGAAGATTGGATCTTGGTTACATAGGGTGTGAAATCCTTGACTCGACCGATAGGATGAAGCTCATTACCGAGGATGGCCATGTCGGGACGTTTCTGTCCCAGAAACTTGACGGCTGCCGCCGCCACCGCCTTGCCGAACGAGTAGTCCTGGCCGATGATATAGATCTTCTCTATGTTCTCCTGCTTGGCAATCACGTCAGTCAGAGCGGCCATCTTGATCTCAGCGTGTGCATCGAAGCGAAAGTGCCAGAAGTGGCACTTGTCGTTGGTGAGGGCAGGGTCTACAGCCGAATAGTTGAGATACAGCACCCTGTTAGCAGGATTGCGCCGATTGTGCTTCCTGACGGCATCCGTGACGGCATTGGCCACTGCCGAGCTGTTGCCCTGTGCAATGATCTGAATTCCCTCGCCAATGGCCCTCTTGAGCTGTATCTGCGACTCCCTCGGACTCGCCTTGTTATCCAGCGCCACAATCTCGAACCGCCTGCCACCAAGTACACCCGCCTTCTTGTTCACCAACTCTTCTGCAGCGAATTCAAACTGATGCAGGGTGTTGGTGCCGGTAGCGGAAAACGTCCCGGAAATGGGATCGATAAATGCAATACGTACTGCATCCGCCCCGTGGGAACACATGGGGTACAGCACGCCCACAAGCACAGCCATGCGCCAAAAACTCATCAGTACTCCTCAAGACTCTTCATTGAAACTGCGGGGGATCATATACGTTCCCAATTTTCAATGAAAGAGAGGATCCGGCTAATTCCATTGCCTGACGGTCGTTTCCAGACGAGTCCTCTTCTGGCATCATCAGCTGTCCTTCACATAAACCAAATCAACTCATGCTCATACGTATATTCAATTATAAGGATGCCACCCAGGTCACATCTCTCTGGCAAGAGGCCCTCCCCGATGATCGTCCCCACAATCAACCGCGCACCGTCATCAACAACAAAGTAGCGGCGCAGGATGATCTTTTCTTTGTCGCTGAAGAGAATTCCGTTGTAATCGGCACCATCATCGCCGGATACGATGGACATCGTGGCTGGCTCTATTCAGTCGCTGTGAATCCAGCTTTTCGTAACAGAGGGATCGGCAGACAACTGGTCGAGCATGCTGTTATAGCTCTCTGGAAGTTGGATTGCCTTAAGGTTAACCTGCAGGTACGAGGCGGCAACACCCAGGTAGTCGACTTTTACAAGTCGTTAGGGTTCGAGACCGAAGACAGGGTCAGTATGGGGAAGTTGCTGTGACAAAGCGATCATTACGGAATTTCGTGTTTAGAAATATCAGCAAGTCTAGATATCTTAATACGCAGTGCGAAGAGGGGTACCGCTTCCTGGACACGCAACAAGTACATCCATGTAGGCTCGCGGTGGCATCCCTGCCACCGGACGATCCTGGAAGCGGTACCCCTCTCCGCACTGCTCACTTAGGAGTTAGCATCATGTCGTTTCAGATATCAGACTTTCGCTCCCCGTCACAAAGTCAATCAACGAAGGGGTATGAAGCTGGGGTGTTCACGGAACGGCCGCCGCGTAGCACAGCCAGGATGGCGAAGTAGCGGTGGAGCTTCGGAGTGCGCCAGGGACGGCGCACGCAGAAAAAGTGTAGTGAACACCCCAGATTCATGCCCAATCTCTCCGCTACAAAGTGCGTAACCCAAAGTTTGTGCGATTCCCATCACGGGATAACTAACTACTACTCCGACACCTTCGCGATCGGCAATACCAGCGCATCAGCAAGCTCCACCAGCTTGACGAATTCCGCTCGATAGCCGTTTCGATCCGAACCGCGACCGGCCTTGGCCAGTGCGATCACCTGCGTATAGTCCCAGTCGGACAGATAGTCACTGCCCCGCAGCAACTGCCCGAAACCGGACACGGAGGCGGCAAATCTAAAGTCGATGCTGCTGGAATCGATGGAGGGAAGGATATCCGTTCGCAGTAATGCTTTTGAAACCAGCTGGCTGTCGGTCTCACCAGGATTCTTGTAACGGAGTTTCAGGAAAGCAATTTCAGCATCAGTGTCCCGGTCAGCTACTGTCACCTCCCTTTTGTAGCGCAAAGGATCCACCGCTTGGCCACCACTGTCCTTGAGCGCGATCTCATATAGTGCCGTTACACTGTGCCCTGCCCCGATGTCGCCCGCATCCACCTTGTCGTTGTTGAAATCCTCTCGTTTTAGCAGTCTGTTCTCGTAACCGATCAATCGGTACTCACTGACCACGGCGGGATTGAATTCGATCTGTATCTTGACGTCGCTGGCGATGGTGTTGAGGGTGGAAGAGGCCTCCTCCACCAGCACCTTGCGCGCCTCATTCAGGTTGTCGATGTACGCATAATTGCCGTTGCCTACGTCTGCCAACTGTTCGAGCATGGCATCGTTATAGTTGCCCATGCCGAATCCCAGCGTGGTCAGACCGATGCCGGACTTCCTCTCCTGTTCTATTCGCTTCTTAAGTTCTTGCACACTGTCGATACCAACGTTGAAATCACCATCGGTGGCGAGGACCACCCGGTTGATGCCATTCTCGATAAAGGAAGCTCGAGCGAGTTCGTAAGCTGCCAGGATGCCTCCCTCGCCCCAGGTGGAACCGCGGGCGCTTAAGCGATCCAGGGCTTCATATATCTTGCGCTTCTCGCTGCCGGCTACCGGCTCCAGTACGGTTCCGGCGCTGCCGGCGTAGGTGACGATGGCGATGGAATCGTTGCCGGAAAGCTGCTTCGTCAACAGTTTAAGGGAGGACTTTACCAGGCCCAATTTATTGGCGGACTGCATGGAACCGGAGACGTCGATCAGGAACACCAGGTTTGCCGCCGGCAGTGAATTGCGGTCCAGGTCATATCCCTGTAGCCCGATATGAAGCAGGTGTTTTCCTGCGTTCCATGGACTGGGAGCCATCTCGGTGTAGATCGAGAAGGGGGTCTCGGTCGACTGCGGCACCGGATAGTCATAGCTGAAATAGTTGATCAGTTCCTCCACCCTGACCGCGTCTTCGGGCGGTATCTGTCCCAGATTCAGATATCGGCGCATGTTGCTGTATGCCCCTGTATCCACATCGATACTGAACGTGGAAAGGGGCTCCTCGGCAGTTCTCTTGACGGAATTCTGATCATAGATCTGGTAGTTTTCAGCGACGTTGTGAGCCGGTTGTGGATAGCCCCGCCGGAGATAGCTCCCGCTTACGGCTGGAGCAGACGAACTAGCAGCGGTCAATGCTCGTTTGTATTGAGCTTCAGTTCTATCTTCCGGAGCCGGGGCCTTGCGTCTTGCGGCCTGCACCATGGTAACCTGTGCCTGATCAGTGGTGCTTGCGTCCTGCTCAGATACAACGGCGGTCGGTTCGGCGGGCTGGCTACTGGGTTTTCTCTTTTTAGAGTCAGAGTCTGACATCCGTTGCACACCGCAAGCTGTAACCACTACAACGGTCGATATCAAGATGATTCCTGCAAGCTGGGCTCTCATGACGTTCTCCAAGGCAGTTTCCTTCCCCCATAAAACGTGGCCGCTTCCAAAAAGGGTTAACTGAGGCCTACCGGCCGTCGTTTTTTTTCTGCGTTTTGTGGTAACTTATTGCTATTCAAGCGCTTTTTCTTGGCCGGGTATTCTGTTGAACACTGACTGCACGCAATTGGAAGAAAGAAACAAACTGACGACCTGGTTGTGGGCGACGTTGATGGCCTCTAAAGTCGGCCTCGATTTCTAATGCAAAACACCGCCGATGTAGCCGACAGCCCGCCAGGTGAAACCAAGCTGTCCATCACACCCTATCTGCTGTTCATCTATTTTTCCGCTGTACCTGCGCTATTTTTCTATCTGCCGGGCCAATATGAAGAGGCGGTGGCGACGCTGGTATTTGCCTGCGCCCTGGCCGTTGCCTGGTTGGCGATCTCCTACTTGATGGAATTCGTACCAATCAACCCTGTCATTACAAAAGTCTTGTCCACTCTCTTCCATACACTGTTTGTAACGATGGGAGTACTCCACCTGACTGTCTATCTCTACTTCCACCAGGAAGTCACTGTGAACACCTACTTTATTCTGTTCGAAACGAATCTGAATGAAGTGACGGAAACGGTCGCCATGTATTTTGATCACAGATCGATCTACCTGGCGTTGTTTGTCGGTCTGCCGTTTATTGCCAGAGAAATTGCCGGCAGAATGAGCGGAACTCCGGACACTCTAAAATTCCTTGCCGTAGCACTCGTCGTTTTGATGCTGGTCCACGTCACCGGCCTGACGGATTCATTAAGACTCAAACACAACCCCGTTACCTTGTTTCTCGCTGCGATTATTCAGTACCAGGAGGAGATCGAATCCTACCGACGCATCACAGCGGAGCAGGATGCCGGTACAGACATTCAGTCCATCTCGAAGGCAGAGAGGAATCTGTATGTCCTGGTTATGGGTGAGTCTACCTCAAGAAACCATATGAGTTTGTACGACTACGATCGCAATACCAATCCAAGGCTGACGGAACTGGCTGATGAGTTGCATGTTTTTACAGATGTGGTGAGCCCACATTCACACACCATACCCGTCTTTAAGAAGGCGCTGTTTCTGAGGGAGGGGGAACCGTCCGAGGACTGGGCGGATGCGCAGACGCTCATCAGTCTATTCAAGGATGCTGGCTTCAAGACCATCTGGCTGTCCAATCAGGAGCAATTCAGCGTTTACGGCAATGTCGTTGACAGTATCGCAAGTCAGGCGGACGTCCGTATATATACCGGCGATTCCGCTGAGGAGAAGAGCGTAAGCTATGATGAGAAACTGTTACCTATTCTCGATGATGTGCTCACCGAAGACACATCTCCCAACAAGTTCATTCTGATCCATCTGATAGGAACGCATGCGGCCTATGACAGGAGATATCCGCCCGCCTATGATCAATTCGATGCGGCCAGCGTTGCTGCCAAAGGTCGTGACTTCTTAAACACTGACAGGAACGCTCTGATCAGCTTCTATGACAATGCCGTTCTATATAACGATCACATAGTGGCTGAGATTATCGAACGCATCAGGCGACAGGAACAAAACGGCTATGTGCTCTATCTGTCGGATCACGGCGAAGAAGTCTTCGAACAACGGAACTTTGCCGGCCATGTCAACGGCAGTTTAAAACTGACCCCCTTTGATTTGATTCCGGCAGTTCAAAATTGACCCCCCTGTGTCTAGTCAGTAGTGATCTCTTGTGGTGGTTTCTTAATAATTCCGGCTCTTAGCTTTTCCTTTAATCGATAGC
>JASMJM010000029.1 GCA_030749725.1 Pseudomonadales bacterium
CGGGACTTTTTCGTGCACTATTATACCTGAAATATCATATATTCCATAATAATATCAATGGCTTATAGTTTATGAGCAGACTCTATTTATGGATGGACACTAGCCATGATCCCGGATCACATCCACAATCGTCCCAATCCAAAGCCGGCCACGGCCGGGCGGCACTTCCTGGCACATCAACTGACGGCCCTGCCGATCACTTATGTTTTTCGCTCACGCTTTTCGTTCCACGCATCCATGTTCCAGGCACGTCCGGGTTCATCGTGCCCGCGCATGAAAGACTCACTGATGGGATCGGATTGATAGAATCCCTCAGCGATGAGGTCCGCCAATACATCCTTGAATCGGGACCGAAGAGCGCTGACACGATGCTGGTATCCGTCGAAGGAGACACCCGGACCGTTCATGGCGTTGAGAAGGCGAGCTTCTATGTCCTCGGGCAGTCGCGGCAAGTTGAGCAGATAGGTCATTTGACGTTCCGGCCAGAATCGCCATTGCGAATTCATGGCAAATAGAAGGTCCATCAGGAAGGAATATGCAGCGCCCAGCCTGTCGAACGCCAGGGTGGGGCCAAGCTGCTCCCACACTCTCTCGGGCTTTCCGTCCTGCAGAATCTGATCGAGGCCGGTGACCGCCACATCGATCTTATCTCTGCGGATCGATTCGCTGTACTTTGTTTTTTCCTGAATCAGTCTGGCGATGCTGCCATCTCGATCAAAGGCAATCCAGCCTTCCGCCAACCCGGCTCGTTGTCCTTCTGTCCAGTAGGATTCGTCACTTCGCCAGATGGCGAAGTCGCACAGTTTGAGGTCGAGGGGAATGGCATCGCCGCGTACCGTTTCGTAGTGCGTAAAGATGCTGTGGAACGTGTCATCGGAACGCCGCCAAAGCGCCTCGGCAGGAACGATGTGTCGATTGACGGGTGACATGAAGACCAAGGCGTCGATATCGGAGTCGGGCCGCGCCATCCCGGTAGCGACGCTGCCAACCGCGACAACGCCAACGACGCAGTCATGTGGTTCCAATAACTCACGGACCGCAAGTGAGAGGTCCGCTCTTTTGGTGCGCGTGGCTGGAGTCATGGATCACCTGGAATCTCGACACTGGTCAACGCACCTATACGCTGGTATAGGCAGGTACCTGCTCAGCACTCGAACTGGTAATCGGCAATTCGTTGACCATCCAAGCAGCAATTCCACCTTTCAGGCTGAGCAGGTGCTTGAATCCTAGATCATCCATGATCGTAATTGCCTTGTCCGTTCGACCATTGGTCACATTGGCTGCACAGTGAACGATATAGGTGCTGTCTCGATCGAGTGCCTTTACGCGACTGGCAAAGGTATCGTCCAGAACGTTGATGTTAAATGCCCCGTCGATGTGGCCACTGGCATACTCTGCAGGCGTGCGGACATCGAGGACCAGGTACTCGGATGCGTCAATGGCCGCCTGTGCGTCGCTTATCTCTATGCTCGTGATCAGATGGCCTGCTTTTCCATCGTCCAGCGGCTCTGCACTTGCTGATCCCCACAGGGAGACGATCAGTATTGATATCATTAGGGTGGTTTTTGTATGTTGCATTGTTCTCCCTCTTATTATGGCGACATCATTGGCAATCGCTGCACGTCGAGCTGACGGGTCAATTGATGTTCCGGCCAGAACTGCGAGCGAGTCTTCCTCAGTTGTAGTCCTCTCTGATTGTGATCGCTTCATCCAACCAATCCTGCAGATTCTCCTGGATGTGATCATGGACCTCTGTGCTGGTCGAGTATGGCGGGTTGTAGGTCTTTACGATTTCCGACATGGGCACCCCGTCGACCGTGAAGTGATCGAACGGGTTACTCCCCTTATTGGCCTGAACACCGTTGCTGTCCTTCAAATTATGTACGTAGACGCCAAGCAATGCCTTTTCGGTGCGCCACGCTTCCCTGATCACGTGGTGGATCCACTTCCTGCGTGCTGTCCTCGACCCGATGAGCACTAAAGCGGCTGATTGGGCAGCGAGCTGAGCGGCGATCCATTCTTTGATGGCAGCATCACCACCCTTGTTGACCTCCTTCCATTCGTCTTCCGTAGCAGGTCTGTTGCCCTCGACGACACCCATGTTGCGCACCTGTGCGGCACGCCAATTATCGGGCTTGTTGTTGAAGCTAAAATAGACTCGCGGTGACATTGTTTATGTCTTACGTATCAACCATTCGATGTCGTTAACATGCTGTATCTATTGGTTTTTCTGGAGGCTGGGAACGGAATCGAACCGATGTACACGGATTTGCAGTCCGCTGCATAACCCCTCTGCCACCCAGCCTGAAAGAAAGACCGCCAGTCTAGCGGAATTCACTCACAATTTCATGACCAATTGACGCCATCCATCACCCGCTCTTCATTGCCGAGGAAAGTAGCGGCCAGGCAATTCTGAGATAAATGAACATGGACCAGATAGTCAAAATGGCGGCGGCATAGAGGAGTACATAACCGAGGATCACGATCGGCTTGTCCAGAGTCGGCTCGTTGGCCAGCAGGAAAATCAAGGCGACCATCTGCACGAATGTCTTCACTTTGCCCATGTTGGACACTGCCACACTGGCTTTGCGTCCCATCTCCGCCATCCACTCACGCAGTGCCGATACAACGAATTCCCGGCCGACGATCACCAATGCCGGTACCGTCAGCAGTGCGCTGGCGTGGGATTCAGCCAGCAGAACCAGCGCCACGGCTACGATCAATTTATCGGCAACCGGATCGAGGAAGGCGCCGAACGGTGTCGTCTGCTTCAGTCTTCTGGCCAGATAACCATCCAACCAGTCGGTCAAGGAGGCGACCGCCAATACGACGGCTGAGGCAAGCAAATGCCCATCGAAGGGCAGATAGTAGAACAGCACCATGACCGGAATCATCAGGATCCGTAATGCAGTCAGGAAATTCGGTATGCTGATGGGTATATCCATACGGCTTCTTGGATTTGCTGTATTCTAATCGTTGTGAAGCGAGGCATAAATGAGTTTGGCCAGTTTTTGATCGATACCCTCGACTTTTGCGATCTCCTCCGCAGCAGCACTTTCCACTTGTTGCAGCCCGCCAAAATGACGCAACAAGGCTCTTCTGCGTTTTGGTCCAATTCCCTCGATGCCCTCAAGGGGCGACTCCTTTCTCTTCTTTGCTCGCCGTTGACGGTGAGCAGTGATGGCAAAGCGATGGGATTCATCCCTGATCTGCTGGATCAAATGCAGCGCCGCACTGTCAGGCGACAGGTGGACAGCGTCCGTTCGTCCGGATACAAACAAGCTCTCCAGACCTGCCTTTCTTGTGACCCCTTTGGCAACGCCAACGACGGTTACGTCACTGAGCTGTAGTTCTTCCAGGATTTTTTCCGCTTCGTGCAGCTGTCCCTTGCCACCATCGATAAAGAGCACATCGGGAAGCACCCCCTCCCCCGACTTGATCCGTGTGTAACGTTTGGACAACGCTTGCGCCATTGCAGCATAGTCATCACCGGGGGTGATTCCATCTATATTGAAACGGCGGTAGTCGGATTTAACCGGACCACCGGTATCAAACACCACACAGGAAGCCACGGTCGCTTCCCCCGAACTGTGGCTGATATCGAAACACTCCAATCTCTGCGGCAGATCATCCAGAGCGAGGCCCTCCTGCAAAGCTTCGAACCGCTGATAGATATTCTGTTTGTCAGCCAGATGAGTACCCAGGCTCTGCTTGGCATTGGTTAGGGCAAGGTTTACCCACCTCGCTCGAAAACCGCGAACACGATCGGCAATGCGCACTTTCTTATTAGCCTTCTCTTCCAGTGCACGTGTTAACAGCAGCTTGTCTTCGATCTTCTCGCTGAGGACAAGCTCGCGCGGAATCTCCCTTTGACCGTGGCTGGGCAAATAGAACTGCGGAATGAAAGCACTGAGCATTTCCTCTTCAGATGGCTGCAATCGGGTCTTGGGAAAGAATGTCTTGTTTCCCAACAATCGCCCTCCGCGAATAAACATAGTCTGAATACAGACTCCTCCCGGATTGACCACCGCCGCAATCACATCGATATCACCCTGCTTGCCTACCACGTATTGCTGCTCCTGAATACGTCGCAGGTGCGACATCTGGTCCCGGTAGAGTGCGGCCTTTTCAAAGTTCAACTCTTTCGACGCCACCTCCATCTTGTTGGCATATTCTTTGACCAGTTCCTGATTCTTGCCTTCTAAGAATAGAGTCGCCATTTGTACATCTTCCTGATAATCCTCCACAGACACGAGATCGCAGCAGGGACCGCTGCAGCGCTTAATCTGGTACTGCAGGCACGGTCGCGACCTGTTCTTGAAGAAGGTATCTTCGCACTGCCGCACGCGAAATACCTTCTGCAGAATGTTGAGACTGTCTCTGACCGCCCCGGCACTGGGATAAGGGCCGAAGTAGCGGCCCTTCCTGTTGTGCGCGCCGCGGTGGAATCCCAGTCGCGGATAGCTGTCTGCTGACGACAGATAGATAAAGGGATAGGATTTGTCGTCGCGAAATTCGATATTGTAGGGTGGCTTCAGCTCCTTGATGAGATTCTGCTCCAGCAACAGTGCCTCTGCTTCGCTGCTGGTTATGGTCACCTCTACGTTACAGATCCGGGCGACCAGCGCCAGGGTCTTATTGTCGAGCGCGGTCGTTCGGAAGTAGCTGCTAACACGATTTCTTAGATTCTTGGCTTTGCCTACATAGAGTACCCGCTCCTCATCATCAAGCATGCGGTAGATACCTGGGCGCTGCGTCAGGTTCTTGAGAAACGTCTGATGATCGAAGCTGTCGTTCACTGCCCTAACTCCAGAACGGCGCTGGCTTCATCGACCACTTTCTGAAACATGCTTCGGTTCAACCTGCCGGTCTGCATGTTGTAGCGACTGCAATGATAGGAATCGATCAACATCAACTCACTCGTTAGCCAGTAACGGGTGCCATGCTTGAAGGGGTATCGGTTCAGGGTCTTCCGGCAACAGCGAAGGACCGAGCGGTGGGCGGATCGGCCCAGACACAACACCACCACTGGCGTAGCACCTTGCTGCAACTGATTGATTTCATGGGACAGGTAGCGCTGACAGGTATTCAGCTCGATGGTAGTGGGTTTGTTCGCCGGTGGCAGGCACTTCAGCGCGTTGGTGATACGCACCTGAGAATTGCCCTGGCGCTCACACATACCTGCCGGGAGATCATCCACCTTAAGCCCCGCACTCAATCCAGCCTGATGCAGCGTACTGAAAAGCAGATCTCCCGATTGGTCTCCGCAAAAGGGACGACCGGTACGATTGGCACCGTGCCGTCCGGGTGCCAGCCCGACTATCAACAAGCGGGCGCGCGGGTCACCGAGGGGTGGCACCGGTTTGTTCCAGTAGTCGCTAAGAGAACCGCGCAACTGTTGCAGGTGTTTATGCACTCTGGGGCACCGTTTGCAGTCAGGATCAAACGCTTGAGAGGCAATCTCGGTTGGATGCGGTCGGGTCATGGGAGGATATTATCGGCATTTCCCCCTCACGGATGCAACGGGAACTCAGGACACCTTGTCAGGCGGCAGTTATGCAGGTTGGTTTGATAGGGTAGTTTTGAGCGACGGTTTCACGCGACTGATTCACCGCGACCATTTCATGCGACCATTTCACGCGACAGCTTCCGAGTCGATGACGCCGTGTTTGATGGCGAGTTTGGTCAGTTCCACATCACCTTTCACGTTCACCTTTTCGAAGATGCGGTAACGATAGCTGTTCACAGTTTTGGGGCTGAGGGACAGTGCGGCCGAAATCTCCTTGACCTTTTGGTTATTGATCACCATCAGGGTGATCTGCATCTCTCGGCCGGACAACATGTCGAATGGGGATCCGGTCTCGTTAGAAAAGGGCTTTAGTGCCAATTGCTGTGCGATGTCTGAACTGATATAGCGCTGCCCGGCGTGCACCTTCTTGATGGCTCTGATCATCTCATCGAGGTTGGTCCCTTTGGTGAGATAGCCAACGGCACCGGCACTCATCAAACGTGACGGGAACGGTTCGTCGTCGTAAACAGACACTGCGATGATTTTCAATTCTGGATCGATTCGGAGCGATCTGCGCGTTGCTTCCAGGCCACCGATGCCGGGCATCTTGACGTCCATTAAGACCACGTCGGGGCTCAGATCGCGAACCATGTCGATGGCGTCTTCACCACTTTCAGCCTGGCCTATAATCTCGATTCCCTTCACATCGGCCAACAGTCTGGAAATCCCCATGCGTACTAATTGATGGTCGTCTACTACCAGTACCCTAATCACTTTCACTCCCGAACGAGCTCAGAGTCTCTCGTTTTAACTGCTTCTTTTGGCGTTGTCCTTGAGAGATAACTTAAACCGCTTACCGAAACAATGGAAGCGAAATTTATAAGCCATAGCCCAAATCAGCTTGCGAGAATGACTCTATGCAAACCAGTGAAATCGCACACAGTTGAGAGATCGCCCATCTCATCCACCAGTAAATGCCTGTATACCGGTCTGCGCACGGCCGAGGATCAGCGCATGAATATCATGGGTACCCTCGTAGGTATTGACCGTCTCCAGATTCATGACGTGTCGGATCACATGGTACTCATCGGAGATACCGTTGCCGCCATGCATGTCTCTCGCCATGCGGGCGATGTCCAGCGCCTTACCACTATTGTTACGCTTCATAAGGGAGATGTTTTCTACCGGGCAGTTGTCATCATCCATCAGCTTGCCGAGACGCAGGCAGCCCTGCAAACCCAAGGTGATTTCAGTTTGCATATCAGCCAGCTTCTTCTGGATCAATTGGTTGGCAGCCAGGGGTCTGCCAAACTGCTTGCGCTCCAGCGTATAGTTTCTCGCCGCGTGCCAGCAGAACTCCGCCGCGCCCATGCAGCCCCAGGCGATCCCGTACCTTGCCTTGTTGAGACAGCCAAACGGGCCGCCCAGACCTCTGGCGTTGGGCAACATGTTCTCGCTCGGGATCTCCACATCCTGCAACACGATCTCACCGGTTACGGAAGCGCGCACGCTGAATTTTCCTTCGATGGTGGGCGTGGAAAGACCCTCGCTGCCCCGCTCGACTATAAAACCACGGATGGTGCCGTCCAGCTTGGCCCAGACTACCGCCACATCGGCGATGGGAGAATTGGTGATCCACATCTTGGCTCCATTCAGCAAATAGCCTGCATCGGTTTTCTCCGCCCGGGTAACCATGCCGCCCGGGTCTGAGCCGTAGTCCGGCTCGGTCAATCCAAAACAACCCACCCACTCCCCGCTGGCCAATTTGGGCAGATACTTGACTCGCTGTTCCTCGGAGCCGTAGCTATAGATGGGATGCATAACGAGGGACGACTGCACGCTCATGGCGGAGCGATAGCCGCTATCTACCCGCTCTACTTCGCGGGCGGTCAAACCATAGCAGGTATAATTCACTTCCGAGCCGCCATACTTCTGAGGCAGCGTCGATCCCAACAGGCCGAGCTCCCCCATCTCATTCATAATCTCACGATGAAAGTGTTCGTCGCGATTGGCTTGCTTGATGCGGGGCATCAGTTTGCCCTGCGCATACTCGTGAGCGGTGTCGCGAATCAGACGTTCATCTTCACTCAGTTGGTCGTCGAGAAAGAAGGGATCATCCCACTTAAAGTCACTCATAATTGCCTCGTTTCTACTCTGTGCTGCATGGGCTCGGCTGAACCCTCAGTTAAACATCATACACTTCACTGTTTCGTCAGGAACCGGAAACCGAATCAACTTCGCCAAACATCTCATGCAGCCTGTGCAAAGTAGCCTCGGGTAAGGGTTCCCTATCGAGAGAGCGAATATTGTCCGCCAGGTGATCGATGTTCGAGGTGCCGGATAGGACGACGTGAACACCTTCTTCATGCTTACAGAATCGATAGGCTGCATCGGGAATGGAGTCCGCTCCCGCATCCGCTACCAGGAAATCAAGCGCCCCCTCTTCGGGCAGGTCGGCCACCTGGTTCTCAGCCTTCAGCAGCGCCATCACCTCTTTCAAGCGGGCCGGATCGCTCAACGCACTTCGTACCGCGAACATAATGAGGACACCAACGTTCATCTGCTGCGTTCTTTTGAGAATGGAGCGGCGGGCGGACTGGTTGAGCAGATTCAAACCGACCATGACCACATCGAACAGGTCGTCATCCAACGCCTGCTCCAGCATGCGATGGCCCGTATCCCGTTCGAAACGTTCGGTGATTCCGATGAAGCGTATTTTGCCTTCCTGCTGCAGTACCTCAAGAACCGGGTAGGCCTGCTCGACGATGCTGCTGTATTCCTTTGGCGGTACGCCGTGCAGATGATAGATGTCGATATAGTCGGTACCCAGGTTGCCCAGGCTTCGTTCCACACTGTGACGGATTTCGTCTTCGTTGAGTCCTCTACCCGGACTCTTCTTGGTCGACAGGATCAGTTGATCCCGTGGCCAGGCAGCAATGCCTTTGCCCACCACTGGTTCGGTGCCATAGGCCTCTGCCGTATCGATGAAATTTACGCCCGCATCCAGTGCTGAATGAATGATCCGGATGATTTCCGATTCGCTCTTGTCCTTGGCCATGCCGAGGCGAGAATGGCCGCCACCACCCAATCCCATCAGCGAGGCGTTGAGCCCGGTTCGGCCGAGGATTCTCTGTTCCATGCTGACTCCTGTCAGTTGCTCGAAGTCATGATACAGGAGACGGCTAATGGCTAACAATTCATTACGGTCTGCGCAGATCAAGTGCGCACAGAAATCAATCACAAAGAGATAGCAGAGATAATCTCAAGTACTGGCTTGAGAAACGTGGCGGCTCAATAGAGGGTTTTGCTTCTATACCCATTCACTCTCGGTACAGAGATGCATTTCTGGGATTGAACAGACATACGGGATAGGTCATCGACATACTGGAAGTACCTTCCCTCTGCAAGTTGATGGGGAATCGGCAGTTCATTCCCCTTCTGCCAGCAGCAGCAGCACCTGCTCTTTGATCTTGATCATGTCCTCTTTCTTGAATCCCTGGTGAACATCTCTGACCACGCCCTGCCGATCGATGAGGAAGGACGATGGCATTCCGATCAGCTCGTAGTCGGATGCATATAGACCGGTGGGGTCGCTGGCCACCGGATAGCTGACCGGGTATTTCTGCAGGAAACGGCGCCCATCCTCCGGGTCTTCGTCCACGTCCACCGCCACCACCTCGAATCCCTGCTCCTTCAGTTCATCACGCAACTCACCCAGCAGCGGCAAAGAGAACCTGCAGGGGCCGCACCAGGATGCCCAAAAATCCAGATAGACGACCTTGCCCTTATAGTCGCTCAAGCTGATCGATGCGGAGGATTCCAGAGCCGGCAGGACAAAGGCAGGGGCGGCGTCACCTTTTTCCACTGCCAGGATGCAAGTCGCCCAGAGCATCGGCACCAGGAGCACCAGTCGGGACGCAGTATTGATGACATGTTCGCGCATGGGTTCTCTTCCGTCTTGTGGCGTAACTAACCGTATTCGGGGAAAAACTCGTCTGTTTGGTAAGGTACAGAGATCAATTGGTTCAATGCAAGGCAAATATGCCCAGGGATGCGGTCACGTGAGCCGGGATCGATTCAAAAATGGTCTGCAAGCCAATCAATAATCAACTTGAATAAATCATCTTAACTAATTGTTTTATATATCTTTATATCTTCCTGTCTTTGCCAGTTGACAGAACCGACAGCGGTAAGATAGTTTATGCGGCTGATGCGTTGTCACTGCATTTGATCATCATGAAAGGATATACGACCCGGGCCGTTTCCGAGTTGCTGGGCTTACCCCAGACGACCATTCGTGGCTATGCGAGATCCGGAGTGCTCAGTCCAGCACGAAGCCCCGGGGGTCGATATCACTTCAGCTTCCAGGACATCATCATTCTAAGAACCGCCAAGGAATTACAGCAAGCCAGCGTAGCGGCAGGCAAAATCAGCCAGGCGCTCGCTCAATTACGGCATGATCTACCGGGTAGACGGTCTCTCACTTCCATTCGCATCAGTGGTCAGGGTGGCGAGGTGGTCATCCATGCAGACAATAAGGTGTATAACCCGACTTCAGGGCAGATCCACTTCGATTTTTCCGTAGCTGAACTAGCGGGCAGCGTAGCGCCGCTGGCGAAAAAAGCGGTCAAGGATGCCGAGTACAGTACGGACCATCTCACCAGTGATGACTGGTTCGACCTGGGCATCGATCTGGAAGTCGTCAGTCCGGAAGACGCTCCCGCCGCGTATCTGCGTGCCATTGAATTGGACCCGAGCCATTCGGATGCCCATGTCAACCTGGGTCGACTGTTTCAGGAAGCCGGTGAATTTACCCTGGCGGAGGATCATTACACGCAGGCGATGGAGATCGAACCCGAGAATGTGTTGGCGGCCTTTAACCTGGGTACACTACTGGAAGATATGGGCCGAATCCACGAAGCCATTGAGGTCTACGGCAAGGCATCGACGCTGGCTGATGCCCATTACAATCTTTCCAGACTGTATGAATTGGTTGGGCGCCATGCAGAGGCGCTGCAACACCTGAAGACATACCGAGCATTGATGGATCCGAAATAGGATTTCAAATGGATAAACGCCGCGAACCAAGAGTTCCCCACAATATTCGTTTCTTCGTACATGTCAGCGAATGTGACGAGGACCCGGATCTGATCGGTGTCTCGGTCTCCTGCGAAGGGGTCGACTTTTCGTCCAACGGGCTCCAGTTTCGCACCGACGATCTCATACCGATCGGCAGCAATCTCAATATCACGATCGGCATCGGCGCTCCCTTCCCCATGTTCCTGCTGGCGGGCGAGATCAAGTGGACCAGAGCGAGTGACGACGAATGCTATCTGGGTATACAGTTGCATGAATCGGAAGGAACCGATTACACCAGTTGGAATGACCGATTCGACGAGATCTTTTCCTAGCTGCTCCCCTTACCCGTCAACGTCGCATCCAGCCAGTTCAGGTAGCCGTTGACCAGACGGTAAGTATCGTAGTAATGCTCCTCATGCACTGACTCGAGCTTGTCCCGGTTACTGTGGATGACCTTGAGCCCCGACCGGGTGATGGAGTGTAGGTTGACTATAGGCACGCCCTTGCTGCGAAAAGGCTCCCAATCACCGGAAATGGGTTCGCGCATGTTCGCGACTTGCAGAGGAAGCTGACGCCACTTCGCGGTGGCAAACAATCTGCACACCAGATGGGGAGCTGAGCGGGGATCAACCTTGACGACCGTCAAACCAAATGTATCCAGATTGACCATGGCGACCATCTGTTCGAGGTCAGCCCCACTCAGGGATCGTACAAAAGCCTTTGACCCAACCAGATCCAACTCCTCCTCGGCAAAACCGACGAACAGGAAAGTGTGCTGAAGGGGCTGCCCACGCAGATGCTGGTACAGGATCGGCAATAGCGATGCACCGGTCCAGTTGTCCACAATGCCCCTGCCCCTCGAAGTCTTATCATAGTGAGCACCGATCACGATGGTGCGGTCGTCCGATCCCGTTAGTTTGCAGATGATATTGGGCAGGCGTGCCGGCCGCTGCGTTGCTATTTTGAGTGAGTTGCCTCGACATCCGACCTTGCCGAACCGGTCAATCAGTGTCGCTGCTCGCTCTTCGTTGCTACGCGGCACGTCTTTAAGGTGCTGGTAAAGTTCCTCGCTACCGATATCCCTAACATTCCTGTCGGGGGGCTGCTCAGATTCGCAGTTGAGTCGATCCAAGTGAGAAGTTGTCGCACAGGCACTCAAGCAGACCATGAGTGCACCAATCATCGTTTTCTTGACCCACACCGCAATTCCCTACCTTTACCGGTTAGTGTATCGGTGGCGAAAAGGACTCCATCCGGACACGCACCACCTGTCGCCCGAGCAACACCAATTCTCCCGAATATCGATCTTGACCATCGATCGAGTAGTCAAACTTGTACCGTCGCCAAACGCGCCAGTCATCATTGCTGTCTCTCTTTAGCGATAGCCACACCTGATAGACGGTATGATCCAATAGCTGAACATCGTTCAGGCGACACTCGCGCCTGGCAGCCCAGATGGCAACGTCTTTGCACCTGATGGCGGAGATCCAATAGAGGAATCCAACCCCGAACAGCAAAAAAATCATCAAATCCGTCATGGCAACTTAATCAGAACAGAAATTTCATACAGCCGCTGCACAATTACCACGAACCTGCCCAAAAAGCCAATTGACAGTCCTAGCAAATCGCGTAAGATTTCGCCCTCCAGCGGAGGGGTGGCAGAGCGGTTGAATGCACTGGTCTTGAAAACCAGCGTACCGAAGGGTACCCAGGGTTCGAATCCCTGCCCCTCCGCCAATGACCTTTTCCAAAGTAGTCCAGACCAATCCAGTCAAGTCCTGCAAACCCCTAAAAATAAAGCGCTCTAGAGCATCCTGAAGAATATTTTGTCTGGTAATGTCCAACAGAATCCCGTAGAATCCAAGTTATCCTTAGGGGTCATTTTATGGGACATGGATAATGGCAAGAAAACTGGAACGGCTATCTGCACTGAAAGTCAGGAAAGCAAATAAGCCAGGTATGATTGCCGATGGCGGTGGTTTGTACCTGCGTATCGGTCCGACTGGCGCGAAGTCCTGGATCTACCGTTACATGATTGAAGGTAGGTCTACAGATATGGGACTGGGGCCACTCCACACGATATCACTGGCTGAGGCCAGAGTGGTAGCTGCTCAATGCAGACAACTGAAACACAATGGTATCGATCCAAAGGCTCATCGCGATGATGTGCGCCACGAAGCCAGATTATCCTCGTACAGATCCATAACCTTCGAGGCCTGCGCGATCGAGTATATCGAAAGCCATCGCGCAGCTTGGAAGAATCCAAAACACGCCAAACAGTGGCAATCCACCATCAGCACATATGCACTACCCAAATTCGGCAATCTCCCTGTCCAGCAGGTTGACACAGAAGAAGTGCTTGGGTGTTTGAAACCGATCTGGCTAGAGAAAGCAGAAACAGCCACACGGCTCAGAGGACGTATCGAGGCAATACTCGACTGGGCAAAGGTTAAGGGGTACCGGGAAGGCGAGAATCCTGCCCATTGGAAAGGGCACCTCGACAATCTGCTGCCATCACCGGCCAAGATAAAGAACGTCAATCATCACAATGCACTGCCGTATATTGAGATGCCACAGTTCATGCGGGATTTGCAGCAGATGGAGGGCATGGGGGCCAGAGCCTTGGAGTTCACCATCCTCACCGCAGTACGCACTGGAGAGACAATAGGAGCACGCTGGGGCGAGATTCGAGACGACCTATGGATTATTCCAGGTGAACGGATGAAAGGCGGCAAGGAGCACAGGGTGCCTCTCAGCGAGGCCGTTAGGTCACTGCTTGATGGTCTACCCAGGACTGATGATTTCGTGTTTCGTGGACAGAGACCCAACAAGGGATTGTCCAATATGGCGATGCTTACTTTACTCCGGCGCATGAACCGGGAAGATATCACTGTGCATGGTTTTCGCTCCACGTTTAGGGATTGGGCAGAAGACCGTACAAATACCCCACGGGAGATCAAGGAATTGTCACTAGCCCATCAAGTCGGCAGTCAGGTTGAAGCTGCGTACAGGCGCAGTGACCTGTTGGACAAAAGGCGTGACTTAATGGACCTGTGGGCACAGTATTGTACGGATCAGTCTGGACAGGTAGTGAAGATAGCTTGAAATCCGAAGCCAGTAATAGCAGTGCAATCACTGGTGTGTTTGGGACAGCAATTGAAACCTGGGAGGAATTCAACGCGATGGGGTTGATATGAGGAAGCTTCAGCATGCAAAGAGTTGCTTTACTATAAAGGAAACTGCGAAGTACCTGTCGACAGTATTCAAAGAAGATATAGGAGTCGCTGATGTACTTGGATTTGCGCTGGATGGATATTTAACAGTTTCCGTCGATTTTACAAGCGGAACATATGCGACACGCGTATATCCTGACTCGGTACAAGCGCTTATGGAGCAAGAAGAGAATCTGAAATATGAGATCAAAGAAAATGATGTAGATTTCCCGGATTCTGAAGTTGGGACTATAGACGGAATTTGGGATTTGTTAATGATTGGCAACGTAGTATTTGATCTCCAGGAAAGACGGAAAGAGCTGATAGACGAACGCGAACCAGATGTGTGGTCTGCAGATGTGTTACCACGAGTAGGGCCGGGTGGTAGCTGTTTTGTCAAGAATAGGAAGGTGTACAAATAACTGTGTAACTGGTTATCTTAATGAAAGGAGAAATCATGACCAGTCACAGAGATATTAAGAACGAGCTGCTTGATGAGCTGCTCACGGATTACGGAGACCCGAAGGATATTTTAGGCAAGGAGGGGCTCCTACACCAGCTGCAGAAGAAGATTGTGGAACGCGTGCTGGATGCCGAACTGGAGCACCACCTTGGCTATGCGGTCAATGAGCGGAGCGATTCTAGCAACGCGCGCAATGGCAAGACTCGGAAGACCATCAAGACCGATACGGCACAGGTTGAGATTGAGGTGCCAAGGGATCGTGATAGCAGTTTTGAACCCCAGTTGGTCAAGAAGAGACAACGACGCCTAGAGGGCTTCGACGACAAGGTGCTGGCGTTTTACTCGCGTGGTCTGTCAACCAGAGAGATCCAGGCAGCGCTCGAAGAAGTGTATGGCATTGAGGTGTCGCCGACCCTGATCTCGAACGTGACCAATGCGGTTCTCGATGAAGTCAGAGCCTGGCAATCGCGGCCGCTTGGCACGGTTTATCCGATCCTGTACTTCGATGCCATGTTCGTGAAATCACGGGAAGATGGTCCGGTGAAGAACAAGGCAGTGTACCTGGCGCTGGGCGTCAACCTGGAGGGCGAGAAAGAACTCTTGGGGCTGTGGATGAGCGAGCATGAGGGCTCGACGTTTTGGCTATCGGTGTTCAACGAACTCAAGAACCGCGGCGTGGAAGATTGTTTTGTTGCCTGCGTAGATGGGCTCAAGGGTCTGCCTGAGGCGATTGAGACGGTCTATCCCCGGGCTCAGGTCCAGCTCTGCATCGTGCACAAGATCCGCAATTCGCTGAAGTACGTTCCCTGGAAGGAACGTAAAGAGGTAGCCAAAGATCTACGTGCGATTTACGCGGCGGCGACATTGACGGAGGCAGAGCAGGCCCTGGAGACATTTTCAGAGCGCTGGGACGAACACTACCCCGCCATCAGTCCGAGCTGGCGTGCAGACTGGGATCGTCTGACGGTGATGTTCGACTTTCCGCCGGCGATCCGCAAAGTGATCTACACAACCAATGCGATTGAGTCTCTGAATTACTCGATGCGTAAAATCTTGAAGAACCGGGGTGCGTTTCCAAACGATGCTTCAATCCTGAAGATCTTCTATTTGGCATTGAGAAATGTTGCCAAACGATGGACCATGCCAATCAGGGATTGGAAATCAGCGCTCAACCAATTTGTCATTCTCTACGGCGACCGGGTCCCTCAGTGAATACGTTAGCCACAAGATTGACAATCATCCCAAGGGGCTTAGGGGCATTGGACCAGGCATTGAGCCTGCTCCAATGCCTCGCTTCGCGGGCTCAACAAAAAAACAAAGAGAACAAGTTACACAGAAAACTTGACACCCCC
>JASMJM010000030.1 GCA_030749725.1 Pseudomonadales bacterium
GATAGCAGAGATCGAATACCCTATGTTCGGACCTCTCTGCTCGCTGCTCATACTTGGTTTTAGGGCGAGAAATCTCGTCGTCTGACAGGGGAGTGAAATGGTCGCTGGCATCGATCACGGCACGCATGGAATCGGCATACTGGCTTGAATCAGTGGCCACATGGAGTCTCCCAGCCGACTTGAGTTTTGGAGCCAGCAAGTCGACAAAATGTGCATCGATCAGTCTTCTTTTGTGATGACGCTTCTTCGGCCATGGATCGGGAAAGTAGATCTGCACCCTGTCCAGACTGTCGTCCGGAAGGCAACGCTGCAGCACGTCAGTCGCATCGGCCTTATAGATTCGCAGGTTGCCAGCGGCCGCTTTGGCGACGCGATGAAGCAGATGACCGACACCGGGCGAGTGAACTTCGACACCGATAAAATCGGAGTCCGGCTGCTCTTGCAGCATGGTGAAAAGTGAATCCCCCATACCAAATCCAATCTCCATCACCAGCTTGGCCTTGCGAGCAAACACCTTTTCAGGGTCAATCAGGCCTTTTTCGACCTCCAGTCCGTAATTCGGCCAGAATTCACGTAACGCCCTCTTTTGAGCGGGCGTGAACCTTCCTTGTCGCAGCACATAGCTTCTAACGGGTCTACTGAAGGGCGGCTGGATTGGTTTTCCGACCCCTTGGTCATGTGAGGAAGCTGTCATTTTGTCTTATCCGATCCTGCCGCTCAGTCAGCACTCGCGCTGCTGATTCGGCGACGCTCCTGCAGTGCACCTCGATATCACATGACACCGGCTCATCAGAGGAAGGGATGCCAATTGTTCGTTGTGGTGGGAAGCTGTGGAAGTCCGATCTCGAAAGAGACCAGCAGCTCAGGCTTGCATGGTTATGCGCATCTTCTTGAGCGCGTTTTTCTCCACCTGCCTGACACGTTCTGCCGAAATTCCATACTTGTCGGCCAACTGGTGAAGAGTCGCTTTACGATCCTGCAGCCATCTTTGCGCTACGATGTCTGCACTGCGTGCATCCAATTCGTCCAAGGCTCTGCGCAGAACCTTTAGACTGGATACTTCTGTCTTTTGCCTTTCGACAACCGTCGCCGGGTCGGAACTACTATCCTCCAGGTAGCGTGCCGGTGCAACCTGAGGCGAGTCGTTAGTATCCTCCATGCCATCAAAGGCTTCGTCCGAAGCACCCAGACGCTCCTCCATCTGACGAACTACAGCGGCGTCCAGTCCCAGGTCTTTGGCCACCTGGTCCACTTCCCGATTATTCATCCAGCCAAGGCGCTTCTTTGCCCTGCGAAGATTAAAAAACAACTTTCGCTGGGCTTTGGTGGTAGCCACCTTTACGATTCGCCAGTTTCTGAGGATGAATTCATGGATTTCAGCCTTGACCCAATGCACCGCAAACGAGACCAAACGCACGCCGTACTCGGGATTGAATCGACGTACCGCTTTCATGAGTCCGACGTTGCCTTCCTGGATAAGGTCGGCCTCTGCCAATCCATAGCCTGAATAGGACTTTGCAACGTAGACTACAAATCGCAGATGAGAGAGTACCAGCTGCCTGGCGGCATCCAGATCGTTCTCAAAGAACAGTTTCTCACTGAGTTCCCTCTCTTTCTGAGGCGAGAGGACAGGAATGCTATTGACAGTCTGAATATAGGCTTCCAGGTTGCTCCCGGGGACCAATATATCAAGTGCCTGCAGGCTTGTGCCCATGGATGGACCTCAGTTGAGTTTTTGTGGGGTGCGGATTTTAGCACTCCTTCTAGCCAAGTGCTAACGGCTCCTTTCTCCAATATTGTCGAGAATCGGGCCGGCAGGGACGGACTTCACCGGCGACAGACCCAAGCAGTCTCACTGCGGTTCGATCGCATCCAGATGACGATTGACAGCCATCCAGGCGCCACTCAAGCCCAACAAGGCAGTGCCTGCCAGCAGGACCAGGGCGGGCTCAACACCAAGGCCTAAGAGCTCAAAGTCGCTGTTATAGACGCCTGTAAGCTGTTTCACCGGATCGGATAGCCATACGAGGCTCAATTCGACCAGAATCAAAGCCAGCAAGCCCCCTCCCAAACCATACCAGATACCGGTATAGAGGAACGGTCTGCGTACAAAGGCATCTGTACCGCCCACCAGCTTGATGACCTCGATCTCTGCCCGGCGATTTTCTATGGCCAATCGCGTGGTGTTGGCAATTACCAGTATTACGGCTGCCGCCAACACCAAAGTCAGTGCCGCCACGCTCCTCTCGGCCAGCTGCAGCATCGCATACAGGCGTCGGACCCACTGCAGGTCCAGTGAACCTGATTCCACTTCGGGGAGCTCGATCAACTTGGCAAAGAGCTGCTCAGCCGCTGCTGCGCCGCTGTCGCTCGGCCGTATTACGATCACAGCAGGAAGTGGATTTTCATCAAGGGAGTCGATGATTTCAGTGAATCCAGAGAGCGTCTGAAATTCCTTCAGCGCATCATCTTTAGATACATAAGTTGCTTTAGTTATGGTTTTCCAGGTTTGCAAGCGCTCACTCAGATCTGCTCCAGTCGAGCTGCTGAGGCCTTTTTCCAAAAAGACGGAAATTCTTGGCTGACCTTGCCAACCTACGCTGAATTCGTCGGCGTTTCTTAGAACCACGTATAGCCACGCAGGCATGGCGACGGCAATACCGATGACTGACCAGGTCATCAGGCTGGCCAGCAAATTGGTCAGCAGTCTTGCCAGACTGTCGACAGCCATCAGTCTGTGATGGTTTAGGTAGAATTTAAAGCGACTCAGCGGTCCTGCTCCGGCCTGGCTGGCACCTTCCCGGGCTCCAGGGGAGTTTCTCAAACGCCTATAGTCACTCGCCATCTGCGTGCGTCTCGATCTCGTGCGCAGCGCGACTGATCAATCGGCCCTCATCCAACGACAGAACCCGGTGCGGCAGCCGGGCGATTAGTGCTTGATCGTGGCTGGCGATCAGCACGGTGACACCTACTTGGTTGAATTGCTCGAACAGCGCCATGATCTCAGCCGACAGCTCCGGGTCCAGGTTTCCCGTCGGTTCATCAGCCAAGAGGAGGGACGGTTTGTTGACTACGGCTCTGGCGATGCCGACGCGCTGCTGTTCGCCACCGGACAGGGCAATGGGAACCTTCTTTTCGTGTTTCTGCAGACCGACTTTCGCCAAGGCTGCCCTCACCCTTCTGCCCGTTTCACGTGGCTGATAGCCCGCGATCAGCAACGGCAAGGCTACGTTATCGAAGACTGTGCGATCGAACAGCAGTTGATGATTCTGAAAGACCACTCCTATATTTCTGCGTATGGCTGGAATCTGTCGACGCTTCACGCGATTCAGATTCTTGCCATCGACAAATACCTGGCCCTGGCTGGGCCTCTCCATGAGAATAATCAGCTTAAGGAGGGTGCTTTTCCCTGCACCAGAGTGACCGGTGACAAAAGCCATCTCCCGATCCTGCAGTTCAAAACTGACATGGCTGAGAGCTTCCTTGCCCATCGGATAACGCTTACTAACATGGTCAAATCGAATCATTCTACAGGCCGCGATTTTGTCTCTCTGTCATCGGTCGAGTAGAGCATCGGTAAACTCCTGTGCATCAAACGGGCGTAGGTCATCAATCTGTTCACCGATGCCGATAAAGCGGATGGGTATTTCTAACTGTTTCGCAATGGCGAAGATGATGCCACCCTTGGCGGTGCCATCTAGCTTGGTCAACGTTATCCCCGATACACTGATGGCCTCCTGAAACTGTTTGGCTTGTTGGAAGGCATTCTGACCCGTTACCGCATCGATCACCAACATCACTTCATGGGGAGCATCAGGATTCAGCTTGGTCAACACGCGGCCGACTTTAGTCAGTTCTTGCATCAGATTCGTTTTGCTCTGCAGCCGGCCCGCTGTGTCTGCAATCAGCACATCCACGTTTCGGGCCATCGCTGCCTGCAGGCCATCATAGATAACTGAGGCACTGTCTGCGCCCGTCTGCTGCGCAATCACCGGAATCTCATTGCGCTCTCCCCATACTTGTAGCTGTTCTATCGCAGCCGCACGGTAGGTGTCCCCGGCTGCCAACATAACACTGCGCCCATCGGCACGATACCGATGTGCCAACTTGCCGATGGTAGTGGTTTTTCCGGCACCGTTCACTCCCACCATGAGAATCACGCAGGGCTTACTGACCACGTTTAGATCGAGCGACACCTGGCACCTCGCCAACACCAGACACAATTGCCGTTTCAGTTCTGTGTAGAGAGCAACGGAGTCAGTCAGTTGGTTGCGCCTCAGCGATTGAGTTAGGTTCTCGACGATTTGCCGGGTCGCCTTTACACCTACATCTGCCGATAACAGCTGGCGGTCGATTTCTTGCAGAAGATCGTCATCAATTTTCTTCTCGCCAAGTAGAATATTGCCAAGTCCGTCGGTCAGATTTGATCGAGTCTTGCTCAGACCTGACTTGAGTCTGGCGAAGAAACCACTTTGTGCTTCAGCCATTCGTCCACGTCACGATCACACGGCCAACCATCATCCGGTCACTGGGAGCAGTCAAACCATATTGAAAGGGTGCATCCGGCTGCCTAAGTTTATATCCTGTCTCTGCAATGAAACGGAAAACTGACGACAGAGCGTTGCGCATAATTGGGGGTAGCTGGCGTGGACGCCAAATATCTTTTGCTGATCTTGAAGATATCCGTCCCACTCCCAACCGGATCAGAGAGACCCTTTTTAACTGGCTATCTTCGGTCATTCTCGATGCACGTTGTCTCGAACTGTTTGCCGGCAGTGGCATCCTGAGTCTGGAAGCACTGTCCCGGCAGGCGAAGGAGGTGATGATTATCGATCAATCGCCTGAGGTTATCGAGCTTATTCAGCAACATCTAAGCAGAATCGGCCCTCATGCAAAAGCTACCCTTTGGTGCGGTGCTGCAGAGGATTGGATAAGGAACTTCCGGCACCAACATCACGCAACGTTCGATGTTGTCTTTGTCGATCCACCCTTTGACACAGATGTGATTCCGATAATCTGTGAGCTTTTGGAGCAATGCCAAGTTCTGTCCACTGGTGCATCCATCTACATCGAATCCAGAACAGCCGCCCGCCAAGAGAATCTGCCTGCCAACTGGCAAATCCACCGGCAACGAAAGGCCAGCCACGTACACTACTGTCTGTGTAAGAGGATGGACGGCTAATCTTCATGGTCACCCACAGGTTGGTCATGTATTATTGCGCCCCTATCCAGCAGTAGCGCAAGGATTCTGAGAAATGACAACGGCGATATACCCCGGCACTTTCAATCCCATTCACAATGGGCATACCGATCTGATTCAACGAGCGGCTGGGATCTTCGATCACATCGTCGTCGCTGTTGCTACCAGTCCTCAGAAAGAGCCGAGTGACTTGGATATCCGGGTCAAACTGGCTTGCGAGGTTCTGGCCCATATCGACAATGCAGAGGTTTGTGGCTTCAATATTTTGACCGTTGATTTTGCGCGCCAGAAAGGCGCTACGGTGATACTCAAGGGGATCAGAACGGTCACCGATTTCGAGTTCGAGTTCCAACAGCTGAGTATGAATAGAGCCTTGCAGCCCGGTTTGGAGACCGTATTCCTGGCGCCCTCAGAACAGTGTTCCTACATCTCTTCTACCCTGGTCAGGCAGATAAACTCATACGGTGGCGATATCAAACAATTCGTGCACCCGTCGGTCGCGGATGTACTGGCAAGAGGGACATTTGACTCCTGAACTACTTGGCGATCTTCTCCTTCCGACCAAGTCTGGTGCAGCCCAAACAGCGCACAAAGGTCTCCAAGGCCGGCTCGATCACCAACGTCCTACCCACCTCTTTGGCATTGCCACCGAGCAGTGCAATGGGCAGACTCGCCACATAGACCACGGTGCCTATCGCTAAGAACGCCAGACCCAGGGGTCTGGCAATAAGCAGGTCACCGGCCATGGCGAAGCCGCTGGGTTTCTCCTCCACAGATTTTGCTGCAGCGATGCACGGCAATACCAAAGCTACGGATAACACCAGTGTCGCGACTAGATTCAGTTTCATTTTAGCCATTTCGACCTCCTCTACAGGCAACCGGTTCAATTTGCGGCAGATAATTTAAGCCAATTCTAGGAGAACCTGATAAGTTACTAAAATCTCAGCATTAAATATAGATTATGCCTATTTCGTCTCTTTTACAAATTTTTGTTGTCCGTGCCGTCAGACGCCTCTAGCGCTGGCACCTGCTGCAGAACACACTGCTTCTCTGCCCTAATCTGATCTGTTTGAGTAGTGTCCGGCATTTGGAACAGGGCTGGTTACCACGTCCGTAGACCATCAGGGTCTGCTTGAAATAGCCTGGTTGACCATCCGCGTTGATGAAATCCCTGAGGGTGGTACCACCCATGGCTATGGCTCGATTCAACACCTCTTTGATGCAGGCGGCCAAAGTCCGGTATCTCGCTCTGGACACCCTGCCGGCCCTTCGATCCGGTCTGATGCCAGCCATAAACAGCGCTTCACTCGCATAGATGTTGCCAATACCCGCCACCAGTTGATTGTTCATTAGCAGCGTCTTGATCGCCACTTTTCTCCCCCGGGAGCGCCCGTAAAGGTAGTCGCCGTCAAAGCCGTCGGACAGGGGTTCCGGGCCCAGATTGACCAGCAGGGGATGATCCAACGGGTCATTTTCCAACCACAGGATAGATCCGAATCGTCTCGGGTCGTTAAAGCGCAGCAGCCTACCGCTATCCAGATGGAAATCCACATGATCGTGCTTCCCGGGAGTCAGATCCGATTGCAGCAGCCTGAGACTGCCGGACATACCAAGATGAATCAGTACCGAGCCGCCGTCCACCTGCAGCAGTATGTACTTGGCTCGCCGGGTGACTCGCTGGACCGTCTTGCCGGTGACCAATTGGCTTAACTCGGCAGGAATGGGCCAACGCAGTTTTGGCATCCTCACCAACACACGCACAATTCTGTGCTGAATCAGACTGGATTCTATCCCCCTGCGGGTGGTTTCCACTTCAGGCAGTTCAGGCATGGCTGGCTCTAAGGTCTTCCCCAATACAGTAGATCCATCTACCATCAACGACTGTCGAGATTGGTTATCAAGGACGGTCGAGATTGGCTAAGGAACTTAACTTGATCTATCAGCACCTCGATTACAAGTGTATTCGGCATCCGGTGACTGAACAGACTGTTCTGCCCTACGGGATCCAATCGAAGTGAATGCTCACTCAGTCTCCACACGCTCTGTTGGTCTCTACACCCTACGTTAAATCGAGCCTGTAAAGTATGGAGTGAATCCCGTCCAGACTGCAATACTCAGCGTGAATGCTCACTCACATGTTCTTCTGTTACGATCTAGCTCTACTCGCAACCTTTGTCCCGCTGCGTTAGCAGACGACCTCTTTCGTCGCTTGCCAGCCGGGCGCCTCAACGCCTAAAATCGCGAACCTGTTCTTGACTGGTTCCAACATTCCATGCCTGCAAAGTTACATCTTGGCGTTGATACCGGGGGTACCTTTACCGATTTCGTGCTCCTCTCGCCCACCGGCATACAAGTGCACAAAGTGCTTTCCACCCCCGACGCCCCGGCACGAGCCATCCGCCAGGGGATCTCGGATATGAACCTGACAGATGCCATCAAGAAGGGTGAGCTCTCGATCATCCACGGAACCACCGTTGCTACCAACGCCGCACTTGAAGGGAAGGGCGTTCGCACAGCCTATATTACCAACAGGGGATTGGGCGACCAGCTTACGATCGGACGTCAAACCCGCAGCAAACTGTATGATTTACAACCAGAAGCCGTTCTGCCGCCCGTGGCTCGTGACCTCATTATCGAGACGGGCGGCAGACTGAGTTCGGCAGGGGATGTAGTGGAGCCGCTGAGCAGCGAGGATCTGCGCCATATCGTCATACAGTTGCAGAAACTGAAACCCGAGTCCGTCGCCATCAATCTGCTGTTCTCCTTTGTCGATGATGGCTTTGAGAAAGCCATCGAGGAGACGATTGCCCGAGACATCGATCAGGATCTCTTTATCTCCCGTTCCTCCCATGTATTGCCGGAATTCAGGGAATATGAGCGTGGCATTGCCACCTGGTTGAACGGCTGGCTTGGCCCCATTATCAACCGCTATATCCTGCAGTTGCGAGACGCCCTCCAACCGTCGCCGCTGGCCATCATGCAATCGTCCGGCGGTACCATCGGTGCTGATCAGGCTTCCACGAGGTCCGTAAACCTGCTCCTATCGGGCCCGGCCGGTGGTTTAGCTGGCGCAAAATACATGGGTGAGCTGAACCAAAACACAAAATTGATCACCTTCGACATGGGTGGCACCTCAACGGATGTAGCCCTGATCGATGAGCAGATCAGACTGACCAGCGAAGGTCACATCGGTCCCTATCCCATCGCTATCCCAATGGCCGATATGCACACGATTGGAGCCGGCGGCGGATCCATTGCACGTATTGATGCCGGCGGCCTGCTCCAGGTAGGGCCAGAATCAGCCGGTGCGAATCCGGGTCCAGCCTGCTACGGACAGGGAGGGACCCTGGCCACCGTGACAGACGCAAATACAGTTCTTGGCCGGCTCCGACCGGACGCATTCCTGGGTGGCCGCATGTACCTTGACGTGGATGCGGCAAGAAGAGCGGTGGCAAACGTTGCCGAACAGATGGAAATGAGCATTGAGGATGCCGCCGAGGGAATCATCGACCTGGCCAATGAGAACATGATTCAAGCTCTACGGGTCATCTCGATCCAGAGGGGCCATGATCCCAAGGACTTCCAGTTGGTTTGTTTTGGCGGCGCCGGTGGGCTTCATTTCTGCGCCCTGGCACAAGCCCTGGAAATCAACCAGGCACTGGTTCCCGTCTACGCTGGCGTTTTGTCCGCTTTCGGCATGCTGGTGGCTGCACCAACGCGACATTTTTCTAGGACCCATCGACGTCTATTGGCTGACCTGGATGAACACACGATCCGGGATCTATTGCAGCAGTTACAAGCCGCCGGCGTTCAGGAACTCTCGGAGGAGGGCATTGATGCCGATTCGATCGCGTCCCGGGCCAGCCTTGATCTTCGCTACGAGGGGCAGTCATACAGCCTGAACGTGCCCTGGCATCATCTGGGCAGTACTGAGGAGGAGTTTCACCGGCAGCACCAGCGTAGCTATGGTCACCGACTGAACAGAGCGGTTGAACTGCTGAATCTCCGTCTTAGCCTGACCGCACTGCAGGCAGACATCGTACTCCCGAAGCTCGAACCAGGCCCCGTGGCGAGGCCAGTGCAGCATGTCGATCTATATGGTTTTTCCAGTCCGGTAGATATCTACGTACGAGAGATGTTGGCTGGTGGCACGACCTTGGCCGGTCCTGCACTGATAACGGAAACGGTGGCAACGACGTTGATCTTGCCTGGCTGGACTGCCAGAGCAGATGCAGTCGGGAATCTGTTGCTGGATCGCAGCAGCTCTACTTGATCTTCCCTTCCTTGTAGATCACGTGCTTGCGAACCACGGGATCGAACTTCTTGATTTCCATCTTACCCGGCATGGTGCGCTTATTCTTGCTGGTTGTGTAAAAGTGACCCGTCCCTGCTGAAGATACCAATCTGATTTTCTCTCTCATTTAGACTTTTTCTCCTCTTGAGCGAATATCTGCCAACACTTGATCGATGCCCAGTTTATCGATTATACGCATACCCTTGGCCGTCACCCGAAGCTTAACGAAACGTTGTTCCTCTTCCACCCAAAACCGATGACAGTGTAAGTTCGGCAGGAAACGCCTCCTAGTCTTATTCATGGCATGGGAGACGTTGTTACCCACAGCAGGTCTTTTACCGGTAACCTGACAAACCTTGGACATTTTCTCTTTCCTATCTCGAATCAGTGCGGAGCACCTGCTCTCACCGAGGCCATTGAAAGCGGTGCTTTATACCAGAACGGCATTTGCATAGCAAGACTGAATCAGCTACAGAAAACCGCGCTCCGCAAACGAGATCACTTCCCGGTCCCCGACTACCATATGATCCAATACACGAACGTCCACCAGCAACAAGGCCGACTTCAATCGATCCGTTATTCTGCGGTCCGCCTGACTCGGCTCGGCAACTCCCGATGGATGGTTGTGGGCAAAGATCACGGCAGCCGCATTGTGATCCAGCGCCCGCTTAACGACTTCCCGAGCATGCACGCTGGCTCCATCGATGGTGCCGTAGAACAGTTCTTCGAATTTTATCAGCCGATGCTGATTGTCCAGATACATGCAGGCAAAGACTTCTCTGCTGTACTTCCTGAGCTTGCCTTTGAGAAAGCGGCGAGTCTTGCCGGGGTCTGAGATCGCATCTCCTCTGTCCAGACTCTCCAGCAAATATCGTTCGAATAACTCGAGGCTCGCCCGGATCTGGGCATACTTGGCGATGCCAATCCCCGAACACTTACACACCGATCCTGCATCTGCGTCGATCAATCCTCTCAGGCCGCCAAAATCTCGAAGCAGATCTCTGGCGACATCGATCGCCGACCTACCCTTAACGCCGGTCCTGATGAATATGGCGAGTAGTTCTGCATCAGTCAGCGCAGCAGCGCCCTGCTGCAGTAGTTTCTCTCTGGGTCGTTCGGCTGACGGCCAATCGTCCATACTCAACCAGACCTCCCGCAGATCAGGATACAATCCATTCCATCTGATTAATGGTGCTGGTGATGTGTTATCTTTATAGTGTCCATCGGAGAGAGACAATCACTGTTTCTGAGCGCCCTTGGACATAGTTAAGCAAAGCCACCATTGACGGAGATGGTAGCTTGAAGAGCCATCGAACTATGTAAGATACCCCCCAAAAAAAGCGTAGGCACTAATCCATAGAGATCCGGGGTGAATTGGTTAAGGTTAGAAAAGCGAATGTGGTGGTGCAAATGAGCAGTCTGACGAACAAACGAATCCTGCTGGGTGTGACAGGCGGTATCGCCGCGTACAAAAGTGCTGAGCTGATTCGACGCTTGCAGGATGCCGGCGCGGAAGTCAGGGTTGTCATGACCGCGGCAGCGACAGAATTCATCACCCCGTTAACCCTGCAGGCGCTGTCTGGAAATCCGGTATACCAGGATATGCTCGATGCAGATGCGGAAGCGGCCATGGGTCATATTCAATTGGCCAGATGGGCTGACCTGGTTCTGGTGGCACCAGCGACCGCTGATTTCATTGCCAGATTGGCAAACGGACAAGGCAATGATCTGTTGACAACTCTGTGTTTGGCCTGCACGTCACCCATCGCAGTGGCACCATCGATGAATCAAGCCATGTGGACCAACCAGGTAACTCAACAGAACCAAGACAACCTACTGCAAAACGGGGTCAGATTTTTCGGGCCAGGCGAGGGTTTACAGGCTTGCGGTGAAACAGGTCCCGGCCGTTTGCTGGAACCGCTACAGCTGGTCGATCTGGCGGCGGCGATTTTCCCCTCGTCAATTCTGTCCGGCAAACATGTGCTGATAACGGCCGGACCCACCAGAGAGGCGATCGATCCGGTTAGATACATCAGCAATCACAGTTCTGGAAAGCAGGGATTTGCTCTGGCGGAAGCCGCTGTCGAGGCCGGCGCTTCGGTCACGCTGATAGCCGGTCCTACCCATTTGCAGACGCCTGACCGGGTGCAACGAATTGACGTCATCAGCACTCAGGAGATGTTTAGTGCAGTACTGGCAGAGGCCAAGAACAGTGACATCTATATCGGGGTTGCAGCGGTGGCGGACTTTCGCCCGGCGCATCCGGTCGAGCAGAAGATCAAAAAGGGCCAGGGCAGCAACGAGACTCTGTCTATCGAGTTGATCGAAAACCCCGACATTATCGCCACCGTGGCAGAGCTGGATCCCAAACCATTTACGGTAGGTTTTGCAGCGGAAACTGACAATCTCATCGAGTACGCAAAAGCCAAACTGATATCGAAGCGATTGGATATGATTGTCGCTAACGACGTTTCTGACAGCAGCATCGGATTCAACAGCGATGAGAATAAGACTACGGTGATTTGGGATTCAGACCAAAAAGTGATTCCGCAGATGTCGAAACATAACGTGGCCAGAGAGGTGATCGAACTGATCGCGGCGCGACAGAAGGCCCGCCTCAGAACATGAAGCGAATGCAAGTTAAGATTCTGAGTCCTCGCCTCGGCAACGAGATTCCACTGCCCGATTATTCGACGCCCGGCTCAGCTGGTATGGATCTGCGTGCTTGCATAGATGCCCCGGTGTGCCTGCAACCAGGAGAAGCGGAGCTTATTCCCTCTGGTCTGGCCATCTATATCGAAGATTCCCATCTGGCAGGTTTGGTGCTGCCGCGTTCGGGGCTGGGTCACAAGCACGGGGTGGTGTTGGGTAATCTCGTTGGACTGATCGACTCTGACTATCAGGGCGAACTGATGATTTCATGTTGGAACAGGAGTGCTAACGAATTTACAATTGAGCCGGGCGAAAGAGTCGCGCAACTAATCCTCGTTCCGATCGTGCAGACGGAATTCCAGATTGTCGACGAGTTCGAGCACACCAGCAGGGGGACTGCTGGGTTTGGTTCTTCAGGAAGAGTGTAGAAGAATGACTGATCGAAACACGAACGGAGTGAAGAGCTATGTCTGGATCTCTGTTGCTGCAACGACACTGGCTTTTGCGATCGCTGCAATTCTCACCTATTTTTTGCTTTATCAGGCGGTCAACGACGACTATCGATCGAGTCTGGCAAGCCGTAAGGCCGATCAGATAGCCAACTACTTCGATCAGAAACAGGCTCTGCTTCAACTCCAATTGGCAACTTTTTCATTAGCTCCCCAGGTCACCAGAGTTTTTACAGAAGATTCCATTGACCTGCTACGGGAGACGGAGGAGATCCTGACTCATTCGATACCGTTTGCTGTGCAAACCAAGTTGATTCCTGCTGGTACGGCGACGGTCGACATGGCAGCCAAGCCGTCATTTACGTTTGCCGCCAAGGATATGGTTGTTCGTGCTGAAGGGGGTCAGCCAGTCTACGCGGAAGCCATGCGCAATGAAGGCGAGTGGATCTTCACTATGGTTCAACCGGTAGTTGACAAGGCTTCCGGAGAGGTCTTGGGAACTATATTCGTGTTTCTGGATACACGCGCATTTTCAGTGGAACTGGACGTTGCTCTGAATGGCGACGGAGAAGCCGCGTTACTGCAATCCTTTGATATCAACAACCTGAAACCGATCCTGATCCTGGGTGAGGAGACCGCCCGTTCTTCCCCCATATCGAGGAGTCTGAAGTCGCCTAACTGGCGGGTTCAGTTCTCGCCGGCACCCAAGCTGATGACGTCTGAAGTCGGTTCACCACTCACCTACTGGCTCCCTTTGGTTATCTCGTTACCGCTCGCATTGATCGCGTCGATGGCAGGATTGCTGCTGCTGAACAGGCATCTCATTAAGGACATCAAGCTGCTGATGGGAACTGTCGAGTCGGCTTTCCAAGGGAGCTATTCACCAGCGAATTCTTACTCCCTGACGGTGTTCAAGAGGACCGATGCCGCTATGGAAGATCTGGTTCCGGACGCAACATCAAACCGGTCAGCCGCCGATGCCCGGGAAATCCAGGCACATGGGGATGCTACAGATCAGCAGACCGAAGAATCAGAGCCCCACCATGTCGAGGCAGCTACTCCTGATGGAGATCATCGAGCAGAGGCAAATAAAGGTCCTGAAGGTGAACAGAAGGATCTTGTTGCTGGCGACCGAAAAGTTGAGGATCTGAGTTCGATTTTCAGGGCGTACGATATCAGGGGAATTGCTGATGAATACCTGACCTCAGACAACGTCTATCGCATTGCGCAAGCAATCGGTGCCGAAGCTGAAGCGAGGGGAGTGCAGTCTATCATCGTTGCCGCGGACGGCAGAGTTTCAAGTCCGGCCATCGTCGAAATGTTGGTCAGCGGGTTGATCAAGTCGGGCCGAGATGTCATCGACCTAGGGATCGTTCCAACTCCCCTACTCTACTTCGCCACGCAGACGCTGGACAGCAGTTCCGGTGTCATGGTCACAGCCAGTCACAATCCGGCCAACTACAATGGATTCAAGGTAGTTCTGGAGGGCAAGACACTGGAAGAATCCGGAATTCAGCAATTGTATGCTAGATATCTGCAGGGCGATTTCACTTCGCGTGACGGAAAATACGAGAAAGTTGATATCACTGATGATTACATGGACCGGGTTTGCGATGATGTTGTCATAGCACGACCTCTGCAGATTGCCATTGATTGCGGCAATGGTGTGGCGGGAGTTATCGCGCCAGATCTATTTGCCAATCTGGGTTGTGAGGTGATTCCACTTTACTGTGACGTCGATGGCAGCTTTCCCAATCACGACCCGGACCCCACAGTACCTGAAAACCTGGCTGATCTGATCGCGACGGTTACATCGCAGCACGCCGACCTTGGAATCGCCTTCGATGGTGATGGAGATCGTTTGGTCGTGGTTAGCAGTCAAGGTAACATTATCTGGCCCGACAGGTTACTGATGCTGTTTGCCAAAGATATCGTATCGCGAAATCCGGGAATCGATGTTGTCTATGATGTTAAGTGTACTCGTCACCTTAACAGCATTATCAGCAGCTATGGGGGAAGACCGATCATCTGTAGAAGCGGACACTCCTTTATGAAAGCCAAGCTGGAAGAAACAGATGCCTTACTAGCCGGTGAAATGAGCGGCCATATTTGTTTCAAAGAGAGATGGTATGGATTTGATGACGGACTTTACAGCGCCGCACGCCTCTTAGAGATCGTTGGTTCCCAGACCGGCAGTCTGGACGATCTGCTGGCTGAGTTTCCGATCAGTCACGCCACGCCGGAAATCAGAATTTCCATAGACGAGCAGGAGAAATTCGAATTTGTATCCAAGTTCTCCGAGAGTGCCGATTTCGGTGTTGGCAATGTTACCACCGTGGACGGATTACGGGTGGACTATGCGGATGGTTGGGGCTTATTGCGGGCCTCCAATACAACTCCTAACCTGACCATGCGTTTCGAAGCGGACGATGCGGAGGGTCTGGCTCGAATCAAGGAGCTCTTCAGACGGGAAATACTCGCGATCCGGGATGACCTGGATTTGGGATTCTGAACGGACAGGAAGCGATATGACAGCCTCCCGCCAATCTGCCATGAATGTAGCCAACGTGCTTACCGAGGCCCTTCCCTACATCCGGCGATTCACCAACAAGACGATTGTCATCAAGCTGGGTGGCAATGCCATGGTAGAGGAACAGCTCAACCAGAGTTTCGCCAGAGACGTCGTCCTGATGAAGCTGGTGGGGATGAATCCCGTCGTCGTGCATGGCGGTGGACCACAGATTGGACGGGTTTTGACCGAACTGGGTATAGAATCCAAGTTTGTGGACGGAATGCGCGTTACCGATGGCAGAACAATGGATGTCGTGCAGATGGTTCTGGGTGGCTTGGTCAACCAGGAGATCGTCACTCTGATCAACCATAGTGGGGGCAAGGCGATTGGACTGACCGGCAAGGACGGTGGCCTGATCAGCGCCCGCAAACTGACCATTACGCGATCCGCGCCGGAAATGCTGGAACCGGAAATCATCGATATAGGACACGTGGGTGAGGTCACGTCAATCAACCGGGAAGTGGTGGATATGCTCGTTCACAGTGACATCATTCCGGTGATCGCCCCCATCGGCACAGGATCGGACGGCACCTCTTTGAATATCAACGCCGATCTGGTTGCAGGGCGCATTGCCGAAGAACTCGATGCGGAAAAATTGATGCTGCTCACCGACGTAACGGGATTGAAAGATGCAGACGATAACGTGCTGTCGGGGTTGAGCGCAGCCGAGGTGCGAAAGCTGATAGGTCAGGATACGATAATTGGCGGCATGTTGCCCAAGATTAACTGCGCCCTTAGCGCTGTGGAGAACGGCGTCAAGTCAGCGCACATCGTCGATGGGAGGGTTGCTCATGCAGTACTGCTGGAGATATTTACCGACCAGGGCGTCGGTACACTCATCACGGTGGATGGCAACGGTCAGCCTGACAGACTTTAAGGTTGAAGCATTACTCGATAGCATACTAATGACTTGCCACACTGTTGATCATTCATGACCGAAACCGTAAAGAAACCATCGCGACGCAATCAGATACTGCAGGCTTTAGCCACCATGTTAGAGCAGAATCCGGGCGCCCGTATCACCACCGCCGGATTGGCCAGACAGGTGGGGGTTTCCGAAGCCGCTCTCTACAGGCATTTCCCCAGCAAGGCAAAGATGTTCGAGAGCCTGATTGAGTTCATCGAAACTACCGTGTTTTCCCGTGTGTCACGAATTCTAAACGAGGAGATTACTACCCGGGAACGCTGCGGGAAGACCCTCTACCTGCTTCTGACGTTTGCTGAACGTAACCCGGGTATCAGTAGGATTCTGGCAGGTGATGCACTTTCCGGGGAGTCCGATCGATTGAGGCAGAGGATCGCTCAGTTCTATGATCGGCTTGAGACCCAGTTGCGCCAGGCGCTGCGGGAAGCAGAGATAAGAGGGGATGCTCCACCCAGGGTGGAGATTAATACTGCTGCGAATCTTCTGTTAGCAGCTACCGAAGGGCGAATCAACCAATTCGTGCGCAGCAACTTCACCAGATTACCGACAGAAGCCTGGGAGAAACAGTGGCGCATTCTATCTGGGGCGATCTTTTAGGTACTCTCCTCCGGTAGGTTGTACAACTCAAGCACGCGTTTCAGATCCGCTGCGTAGTCCTGCTTGAGCTGAGCCATTTCGGATTCCTTGGCATCGATCGCTGCCTGAATCTGCTCGATCCTGGCATCGAGCGTGGCGATTCGATCGAGATCCTGCTTGGGAATGGTGTCGTCGGCTCTTTCGATGTCGGCGATGCGTGTTTCCAATTGCCGTTTCTGGCTGAGTATTTGCTGCAGGTTGCTGCGGGCTGTATTTACAAATCCTGCCACACTGGCAACCTTGGTGTCCCGCGCTCGCTTCACTTCATTCGGTCCACTGTACAACTTGAGCAACGCCGCATCTGCTGCTTCTCTTTCAGCAGTCTCCTTGCGAATTCTTTCGTCAATTGCTGCCTGCTTATCGCGCTCAACGATCTCCGCATCGCTGAGCGCTCTGGGAACTACTTTCACGACTCGACCGGCAGCATCCAAGATGGTATAGCCATTCTTGACAAGACTAGGTGGTACATGATCATCCAGAACCGTGACACCGCTATCGTCGATATACCTGAACAGGTCAGCGGTGAGCGCAACGGGAGACCAAGCCGCCGTCACGAGAAAAAGCATGAAGAATCGCCACACAGCTACTGACAATCGTTTCATGTCAAAACCCTAGCACGCCTTTTACCTTCCCGAACCTTCTCACAAGCTACCTATTCCGTAATTATCTTGATATTTTCTTACTTCTTCCAGGGTGTCCGGATGGACGTTATGTATTTCCAGATAGTTGACTATATTACACAACTTTACGACGCTAATAACAGAGATACCATACGCCAATTCGACCTCTCTGATAGCAGACAGTTCGCCCGTTCCTCTCTCTTCTCTGTCCAGGGCAATGACTACACCTGCTGTCTGAGCATCGGAAGTCTCGATAAGGGACATCACCTCACGAATAGCAGTGCCTGCCGTGATGACATCATCGACTATCAATACTTTGCCCTGCAGGGATGCACCGATTAGTTTGCCTTTTTCACCATGGTCCTTCGTCTCCTTGCGATTAAATAGATAAGGAGTGTCCCGGTTGTGTTCATCGGCGAGGGCAACAGCAGTCGCGGCAACCAGAGGGATTCCCTTGTAGGCAGGACCAAACAGGACGTCAAATTCAATGCCGCTATTCAGTATCGCGGCGGCGTAATACCTTCCCAATCGTGCCAGCGACAAACCACTATCAAACTGTCCTGAATTGAAGAAATAGGGACTGATTCGACCAGACTTCAAGGTGAATTTGCCAAATCTCAACACGTCGTGCTGGATGGCAAACTCTATGAATTGTTCCTGGTACGGCAGCAAACTCTCCACTCCTCGATCTGCGACTTCATTGCCCAGCCAAAACGTCTCTCTGGATCTCGAACAGCTCTGCAATGCCCTTTTCCGCCAATTCCAGCATCGAGTCCAACTGTGCCCTGCTGAATGACTGGCCTTCCGCTGTACCTTGTACCTCGATCAGGCCACCCGCTTCCGTCATCACCACATTCATGTCCGTGCCGGCCTTTGAATCTTCCGCATAATCCAGATCCAGGATGGCACAGTTTTTGTACATACCCACCGATACCGAAGCGACCCTTTGCTTGATGATATTTGGCGGTGCATCAGTCACTTTGCCGCAGGCATCGATCAACGCGATACATGCACCAGTGATGGATGCAGTTCGGGTCCCGCCATCCGCCTGTATCACATCGCAGTCCAGACGGATGGTCTTTTCACCCAGTTGCTCTATGTCAACTACGGCTCTTAATGAACGGCCAATCAAGCGTTGAATCTCAACGGTCCTGCCTCCCTGCTTGCCGCGAGTTGCTTCACGGTCCATTCTCTCATCGGTGGAACGGGGCAGCATGCCATACTCCGCCGTTATCCAGCCCTTTCCGGAACCCCTTAGAAATGGAGGTACTCTCCTTTCAATACTGGCGGTACAAATCACCCTGGTATCGCCAAACTCGATCAGCACGGATCCTTCGGCATGCTTGGTGAAGTTTCTGACGATCCGCACTGCACGCATCTCGTCGTAGCTGCGACCACTGGGACGACGCATCGTCATGTGTTTCTCCTTGGGGCTGAGAATCCTGGCGTGGCGCCGAAAACTGACCTGGCCAAATCTAGCCGGCAAGCACCACAGCAGATTTTCCGCTGCACCGAATGGACCTTTCCTGATTTAAGTTAAGCATTTTCGCAGAGGTCTAAGTTAGAATATATGCCGCTACAAAACCAGAGTCTAACCGATGATTTACAGCATGACGGCGTTCGCCCGGGAACAGCAGCATCTGCCCTGGGGTACCATGATCTGTGAGATCCGATCCGTCAACCAACGGCATTTGGATCCATCGTTCAAACTACCCGACGCCCTGAAAGAACTTGAGATCCCCCTCAGAGAGATTGTGAGAAAACGTTTGGGAAGAGGGAAGGTGGAGTGCGCAGTTCGTCTCAATAGCGAAACCGGTGAATTCACAACCATGCAGATCAACACGGAATTCGCCGCACAATTACATCAGGCCATACAGGATTTATCTCGGATCTTCGAAGCCCCTCTGTCTTTAAGTGCACTGGATCTGCTCAAGTGGCCAGGCATCATGCAGGATCCGGAAGTGGACCGGCAAGCACTCAACAGCGCGACCGTATCGCTGTTTACTCGTGTGCTCGACCACCTGATCGATATGAGAATGAGGGAAGGGGGGGAACTCAAAGAACTGATCCTCGGCAAGCTCATTGAGATTGATCGAATCATCGTCGTCATTCGCACCAGAATGCCTGAAATATTGAAAAACCACAGACTGCAATTGATCGCTAAACTTAATGGATTGGCACAGGAGTTGGACAATTCCAGGTTGGAACAGGAGATGGTCTACCTGGCACAAAAAGTGGATGTCGAGGAGGAACTCGATCGCCTGTCTACGCATATCGAAGAGGTGAAGCGGGTCCTGGCAACGGGCGGAACTGTCGGCAGGCGTCTGGACTTTCTCATGCAGGAGCTGAATCGTGAGGCGAATACCCTTTCTTCCAAGGCCGTGGTGTCCGACACGTCTCTGGGCGCCGTTGATCTGAAAGTCCTGATTGAGCAGATGCGTGAGCAGATCCAGAATATTGAATAGACCCGGCGTGCCGTCCAGCCATTGAATGGCCGTTTGGTCGGCATGTTTTGTTCCTGACAAGGTGTTCAGGCACCCGCGTCCGGCGCCCCTAAGGACGAGCAACGCAGTCCAGGGACGACATGGGCCAGCCAATAGAGCGACTGAATTGTGGGACAGCACACCAGTGCAAGATGCGTCTGAATTATGGATCTAACCGGCGATCTCTTTGTCATTTCAGCGCCATCCGGAGCTGGCAAGACCAGTCTCGTGGATGAACTGCTGCGTCGCAATGCTGATCTGCACGTCGCCATCTCCCATACCACCAGGCCACAAAGACCCAATGAAGTGAACGGCGTAAACTATCACTTCGTGAGTCACCAAGAGTTTGTCCGGATGTGCCAGCAGGATCTCTTTTTGGAAAACGCCGAGGTGTTCGGCTACCTGTATGGAACTTCTAAACAGTCCATCGATGCAATTCTGGCGCAGGGCAAGGATATCATCCTTGAAATCGATTGGCAGGGCGCGGCTCAGATTCGCCGATCAATACCCAACTGCAAGACTGTTTTCATTCTGCCACCCTCCAAGGGGACTCTCTACAGTCGATTGACCCGGCGCGGTCAGGATGACAGGCAAATAATCGATGCACGCATGAATGCTGCTATCGCGGAGCTGTCACACTTTAGCGAATTCGACTACCTGGTCGTCAACGACCTATTCGCATCTGCTATTCTTAATCTGGAAGAGATCATTCAGGGCGACTGCGCCCATCTTTCTCTACAGTCCCAGCAAATTAATCTGCAAGATCTGATTACTGAGTTATTGTCAGAGTAGCTCCATTTTCGTTAAGCTGTGCGGTTTGTTGTATCTGAACCCCTTGACGGGTTTCCGTGGAGAAAAGTATGGCCCGAGTTACTGTAGAAGATTGTCTAGAAAATGTTGCCAATAGATTTGAACTAGTGATGGTGTCCAGCAAGAGAGCTCGGCAGCTGGCCGTTGAGGGCAAGGAGCCAAAAGTAGACTGGGAGAACGATAAGCCGACGGTTGTGGCTTTACGAGAAATCGCGGACGGACACATCGATGCCACCATTCTGAACCCGGAGGTACCTGACGAAGAAGCTCTGCTGTTGGCCGAGGATCCTGAAGTTTTGGAACCCGCCGAGCCGGAGCTTTAGAACTATCCAGATCATTTCGACCGTCCGCTTGGATTAACCTTACAGGAGAACTACCCCCTAATTGTGGTTTGGCGCCCGTGCACGGACCGGCCGAGCGCGGTCCGGCCAAACGCAATCTTAAGGCAGCGATCACAGCAGCAGATCACGTGAATTGGATTACAGCAATACGAGCAAAAACTCGTGCAACCGGGTTTGAGCTAGTATCGATGAAGGAATCAAACGTTGCTAACGATCGATTCGCTAGCTGAAGATCTCGATGAGTACCTCGACAAGCAACAGGTTGCGCAGGTACGAAAGGCCTATAACTTTGCTGAGAAGGCCCACCAAGGCCAGTTCCGCCAAACCGGCGAACCCTATATAACCCACCCGCTCGCAGTTGCAGCCATACTGGCAGCCATGCACATGGACCACCAGTGTTTGATGGCGGCACTTCTGCATGATGTCATGGAAGATACTGGTGTCGCTAAACACATCCTCGGTAAGAAATTCAGTGCCGTTATCGCAGACTTGGTGGATGGCGTCAGCAAACTGGAAAACATCGAACGATCCCGCGTAGAAGCCCAGGCTGAAAACTTTCAGAAGATGGCGCTGGCGATGGCCAAGGATCTTCGTGTCATATTGGTGAAACTAGCCGACAGACTCCACAACATGCGCACACTGGATCCCCTCGAGCCGGAAAGACGACGCCGCATTGCCAAGGAGACCCTCGAGATCTACGCACCCATTGCCAATCGTCTCGGCATGAACAGTATCCGGGTAGAGTTTGAAGAGCTTGGATTCAGGACCCTCTATCCGATGCGATCGATGCTCATAGAGAAGGCTGTAAAGAGGGCGCGTGGTAACCGTAAGGAGGTCGTTAGCCAAATAGGTCTTTCACTCAAGAACTGTTTGAAAAACGATGCCATAAAGGGGGAGATTGTCGGTCGGGAGAAACATCTGTACAGCATCTATGACAAGATGCGCACCAAGAAGAAAACCTTCTACGAGATCATGGATGTCTATGCTTTTCGTATAATCGTTGACAATGTGGATACCTGCTATCGAGTACTGGGAGCTGTACACAACCTTTATAAGCCGGTGGCCGGTCGCATGAAAGACTATATCGCCATACCGAAAGCGAATGGTTACCAATCACTGCATACCACTCTCTTCGGCATGCATGCACTACCCATCGAGATTCAGATAAGAACCCATGAGATGGAAGCGATCGCCAACAACGGTATCGCCGGGCACTGGTTGTACAAGTCTCAGGAGGATAGTGAAAACAGCAGTCACGCCCGCGCCAGAGAGTGGTTGAAAGGTCTGCTGGATCTACAGCGGAGCGCTGGCAATTCGGTCGAGTTTATCGAAAACGTCAAAATCGATTTGTTTCCGGACGAGGTATACGTTTTTACCCCACGGGGGGACATCCTGGACTTAGCCCAGGGCGCCACGCCGGTAGACTTTGCCTATACCGTTCACACGGACATCGGTAATACCTGTGTGGCCTGCAGAATAGACAGACGATTGGCGCCTTTGAGTTCTGTTCTCGAGAGTGGTCAAACTGTGGAGATCATAACCGCACCCGGTGCCCACCCCAATCCGGCCTGGTTAGGCTATGTCATTACCGGCAAAGCACGCACCAGTATCCGCAATGCTCTGAAAACTCAGCAGACATCTGAATCGATCGATTTGGGCAAGCGCTTGCTGGAAAGAACCCTTAACAGCCTGGATTCATCGCTCGATAAAATCAGTTCCCGCCGCTTGAAAAAGATACTGAAAGAGAGGGGCCTCACCGAACGCGACAAGCTGCTCGAAGAGATCGGCTTGGGCAATCAGATGTCCTATGTTATCGCCAAGGCGCTGCTCTCGGATGAAAGCGATATCGAGGAGAGACCGACGATCGCTCAGCAGGGACCGTTTGCCATCCGCGGGACAGAGGGGCTCGTAGTCAACTACGCCAAATGCTGCAAACCGATTCCCGGCGATCCCATTATGGGTCACGTCAGTTCCGGACGCGGTATCGTAATTCACACCGAAAGCTGCAAGAACATCGCTGATCTGCGGGACAAACCGGAAGAGACCATGGCGGTTCGTTGGGACACCGAGATCGAAGGTGAGTTTTCAGTTGAACTGCGCGTTGAGATGGAACATCGACGCGGTATGATCGCCATCCTGGCTTCGAGTATCACCGATGCCGATGCCAATATTGAACGCATCAGCATGGTTGAGCGGGACGCCCTGTTGAGCATTGTCAATATTACCCTCGGAGTGGCGGACCGGGATCACCTCGCTCGAGTTATACGACGCCTGCGCACCATCACCGGAAACAACAAGATCACCAGAGTTCGAAGCTGAAGCGGATCATGGCACTATTCGAACCAATTACAACCAGCAAAGCACCTGCGGCGATCGGCACTTACTCGCAGGCGACTCGTTACGGAGACACCGTCTACCTGTCTGGCCAGATTCCGCTGGATCCCGTCACCATGGAGTTGGTATCGGAGCAGCTGGACGCTCAGATAATCCAGGTATTCAAGAATCTACAGGCAGTTTGTCAAGCTGCCGGAGGGCGCCTCGATCAGATCGTTAAGCTGACCGTATACCTTACCGATCTCGAGCACTTTGCCAAGGTGAACGAGATAATGGCCAGGTTCTTCACCACTCCCTACCCGGCACGGGTCGTCATTGGTGCTTCCGCCCTGCCACGGCGGGCGGGGGTCGAGATTGACGCCATCATGGTACTACCTGACTCAGTCTAGGCGACCCCGTCTGAGCGACCCTGTCTGAGCGACCCTGTCCAGGCGACCCTGTCCGGGCGACCCCATCCAGGATCTAGCTAACTCTCAGGACCCATGTCAAGGTCAGCTCTAAGCAGCGGATTCACTATGCACCAGGGGCTCTTGAAGTTCACTATGCTCCAGCGTGAGTGCATTATGCTAAAGTGGGCAGTTGATGAATGACCCTCACTCCTCGCTCGACCAGATGCCGGTGACCCAGCTAAAGGGAGTTGGTCGAGGCACCGCGGCAAGATTGGCAAAGCTCTCCATATTCACCGTTCAGGATGTGTTGTTCCACCTTCCCTTTCGTTATCAGGATCGCACCCGGCTCACGTCGATCGGCTCATGCACGCAGGGAATGGAAGTTGTAATCGAAGCTACAATCGCCGCCAGCGATATTGCAATGGCACGCAGACGAAGCCTGTTATGCATCCTTCAGGATGGCACCGGATCCATCAGCATGCGCTTCTTCCACTTCTCCAATGTACAGAAGAAGAATCTTGCATCAGGTGCGCGCATTCGATGCTTCGGTGAGGTGCGGCGCGGCGCGGCCGGACTGGAACTCTATCATCCGGAATACAAGGTCCTGCAGCCAGGAGAGAACATACCCCTTGAGCAACACCTGACCGCTATCTATCCAACCACGACCGGCGTAAGTCAATTTCGTTTACGATCCATGGTCGAACAGGCGCTTGCATTAATGGACCAGGGCCAGTTGCTCCAGGATTGGCTGCCGCAGACCATTCGATACCTCGAACCGCTGCCCAACCTTATCGAAGCGATCCACTATGTGCATACGCCGTCGACTGACGCACCGTTAGATCAACTTGCACGAGGCCAACATGCATCACAGCGCAGGCTGGCCTTTGAAGAGTTGTTAGCGCACCACCTGAGCTTGCGCAGGATGCGGCAACAGGTTCAGCAGCAGTCAGCGTATTCATTAGCTCCAGTTGCCAAGCTCACCGACGCGTTTATCCACAGCCTGCCGTTTGAGCTCACTGCTGCACAAACGCGAGTTTGCCGGGATATCGGCGATGACATGGGTTTGGCTCACCCGATGCTACGACTTATCCAGGGCGATGTGGGTTCAGGCAAAACCGTGGTGGCAGCCATAGCTGCCGTCCATGCACATGAAAACGGACTGCAGACAGCCATAATGGCACCGACCGAAATATTGGCTGAACAGCACCTGCTCAATTTTGCCGACTGGTTGGCTCCTCTCCAGATCAGTACAGGCTGGTTGTCGGGAAAGGTGAAAGGGGAAAAGAGGCGCCAACAGCTCAGTCTGATAGAGAGTGGCGCTGCCCATGTCATCATCGGCACTCATGCCCTGTTTCAAGAATCCGTAGACTTTGCCAAACTAGGCTTGATCATCATCGATGAACAGCATCGATTCGGTGTGTACCAACGGCTCGCGCTGCGCGAAAAAGCTACCGCTGACGGTATACGCCCCCATCAGTTGATCCTGACAGCGACGCCGATTCCCCGTACCCTGGCCATGAGTGCCTATGCCGATCTGGACTGTTCCATCATCGATGAACTTCCGCCCGGCCGCAGACCCGTGTCGACCTCGGTTGTACCCGATGACAGGCGTGAGCAGGTAATTGCGCGCGTTCGTAGTGCCTGCCGCGCAGGACGTCAGGCATACTGGGTCTGTACCATGATCGACGAATCGGAAGTACTGCAGTGTCGCGCTGCCGAAGCAACCGCCCAACAGCTTACCGATGCCCTACCCGAATTGAAGATCGAGCTCATCCACAGTCGCGTGGCGACCAACAAGAAAGCCGCCATCATGGCCGCGTTCAAACAGGGCAGTATCGATCTCCTGGTGGCAACCACGGTGATCGAGGTAGGCGTGGATGTAGCCAATGCCAGTCTAATGATCATTGAGAATCCGGAAAGACTTGGACTTGCACAGTTGCATCAATTGCGCGGCCGCGTGGGCCGGGGGTCGATAGACAGCCATTGCTTGCTGATGTACCACCCACCGCTTTCGGCAACAGGAAAACAGCGGCTCAGCGTGTTACGGGAAACTACGGACGGCTTTAAGATCGCCGAGGAGGATCTGCTCATCAGGGGCCCGGGAGAAATACTGGGAACCCGACAAACCGGTGCCATGCAATTCAAGGTTGCCGACCTGGTCCGAGACAGTCATATGCTGTCGAGCGTCAAAGCAGTTTCGGACCAGATCCTGGCCAGCCATCCGGAGCGGGTAGATGCCATCGTTACCCGTTGGTTAATGCGCGCTGAGCAGTTCGGTACGGTATGACTCGAGCCGTCGCTCCCAGGGGTAGCCGGCTCTCATGCACCGAATGGTTCAGTCACTCCTGGCCGTGAATATCTCTTTTTCGAACCTGTTCTCGCTGATTGCTACCAACGTGGACACCACTGCGTCACCGGTGACATTTACTGCTGTTCGCAGCATATCGAGTAGCCGGTCAACACCGATGATGAGTGCGATCCCCTCCACGGGCAGGCCAACCTGTTCCAACACCATCGCCAGGGTGATCAGCCCGACGCCGGGAACGCCAGCCGTGCCAATGGATGCCAGAGTGGCGGTGCCAATCACGGTGAGGTACCCCACCACGCCGATATCGATGTTGTAGGCCTGTGAAATAAACACGGTGGCCACTCCCTGCATGATCGCCGTACCATCCATATTGATCGTCGCCCCTAAGGGTACCGTGAATGAGGCTATTTCATTCTTTACGCCCAGACGATGTTCCACTGTCTCGAGTGTTACCGGCATGGTAGCGTTGCTGGAAGATGTGCTGAATGCATACACCATGACAGGTGACATCTTCCTGTAAAAGTTAAAGGGGTTCAGGCGCGCCAAGAACTGTAACAGCAGACTGAAGGTCCCAGTGAAGTGGAGGAGCAAGACAAATACCACCGTAAAGAAGTATTTTGCCAGGTCTCCGATGACTTCGTAGCCCTGGTGCGTGAACAAGGTCAGCATCAAGCAGAAGACTCCGTAAGGCGCGACCGCCATCAACATTAGTACCAGCTGCATGATGATCTCGTTCCAATCGAGCAAGAACGCCCTCATACGCGATCCGTGTTCACCGGATTTGCTGATGGCTACGCCCACCAATATGGCAAAGATAATCACCTGCAACATCTTGCCTTCGGTCATAGCCTTAAATGGATTGGTGGGGAAGATGTCGATGACTACCTGTTTTAGGGAGGGGGATTCCCGCGCTACGAAGGAGGATTGTTCAGCCAGATCTATGCCAACTCCTGGTTCAACGAGAATTGCCACCACCAATGCCAGAGTGATGGCTATTCCGGTGGTAAACAGGTACAGAACAATGGTCTTGCCTCCCAGGCGCCCCATGCTGGAGCCGTCACCCAAGTTGCTGGCTCCACAGACCAGAGACACAAAGACGAGGGGAACGACCAACAGTTTTAGGCTGGCTATGAAAATCTTGCCGCCTATATCGAATAAGCCATCGACCAGATAGAGCGTAATGATGGAATCGTCTGCCAGTGCGAGCAGATGCAGCAAAGAGCCCAGAACAAATCCGCTGGCCATGCCTATGAGTATTCTTTTTGTTAGTGCATTACGGTCCATAAGTCGATTCCTGGGTTAGTCACGTAGAATGGATCAGGCGGCCTGTTGCGGATGGTTGGACCCCACAGCGCCGGGACGAAGCTCCGATTGCCTCGCCACCAAATTTAGTATCAGCAGCGACTGTCGCTTTGTTTGCCAAGAGGATCAGCGGTCGTATACTAACTTAGTTGCACAGTCTTAAACAGAAATAGCTAAGCGTGAAAACCTTTGACAGACTCCTTACAACAGCCGCTCAGCTGACCCGGCAGATTCGTCAGCTGCAGCAGGAATACCTGCCACGCATGCCTTACTTTGCAGAACTGGCTCGCCTGGACAAACCGATCGGGATCTACCTACTGTTGTGGCCGACGCTGTGGGGACTATGGTTCGCCGCCGAGGGTTGGCCCGGGTTTCACCTATTGTTCGTATTTGTCATGGGGGTTGTCCTCATGCGCTCCGCAGGATGTGTGATTAACGATGTTGCCGATCGAAACTTCGATGGCCAGGTAAAGAGGACACTCAATCGTCCTCTTGTCACTCAACAGGTAACCGTACGGGAAGCTCTGCTGTTCTCTGCGTCGCTTACCTGCGTAGCTTTCCTACTGGTATTGACCACGAATGCGCTGACTATTTGGCTGTCCATTGCTGCTGTGGCAATCGCCTCTTGTTATCCGTTCATGAAACGGTACACGTACCTGCCCCAGGTCGTGCTTGGTGTCGCTTTTTCCTGGGGTATACCCATGTCTTTTGCCGCCTATTCCGGGGAGGTACCAAACCTGGCCTGGCTGGTATTTACCGCCACAGTGGTATGGACGGTTGCCTACGATACCGAGTACGCAATGGTTGATAGAGACGACGACATAAAGCTGGGCCTCAAGTCCACTGCAATCTTATTCGGTGATCTCGATCGCTTGATGATCGGCATTCTGCAGCTCATCTTCATCGTCACCCTTTGGGCAGCCAATCAGCTGATTCCTCTCGGTCTCTGGTTTCACTGCGGTCTCGCAGGCGCTGTGGTATTGCTGACCTACCAGCAGTATCTGATCCGAGAGCGAAAACGAGAGGAGTGCTTCACGGCTTTTCTCAACAACCACTTGGTGGGTCTGATCATATTCGCGGGTCTGTTGCTGGAGTTCTTGCTGAGGTAGCCCCTGGGCAAACTCCGAGCGGATGCTCCCGAACCACATCGACGAGCGCTTGACTTTCACAACCCAGCCTGCAAATTTACTTCCCAGACCAAAGCCGTTCAACAAAAAAACTCTGAGCAACACAAGGCTTGTGATAGACTCAGCCCGCCTTAACATAACAATAGTTTCGTGGTGTGATGTCCCCTCTTATACAGTTCTGCACTGGTCTCCAAAGTAGTTTGGACCGTTTTGCGGATGCTACCGGCAGATGTGTTGCTTGGCTCACGATTGCAATGATGCTGATTACCTGTCTGGTAGTTTTCCTGAGATATCTTCTCAACACCGGATCCATCGCACTACAGGAATCTGTCACCTATCTTCACGGCATTGTTTTTCTGTTAGGTATCGCCTACACGCTAAAACAGAAAGCGCATGTTCGAGTCGACATTATCTACCAGAGGTTAGCACCACGAACAAAGGCTTGGCTGGATCTGTTAGGTACCCTGTTCTTTCTATTCCCAGTTGCTGTCTTCATCGCCTGGGGCAGCATCGACTACGTGCAATTTTCATGGAACCTGCTGGAGGGTTCTGCAGAGCCAGGCGGTCTACCAGGCGTTTTCCTACTGAAATCACTGATCCCGTTGATGGCCGTTTTACTCCTTCTCCAGGGGCTTTCAGAACTGCTTCGAAACTTCCTGATCCTGTTGACGAGGCCATCGGGTCGATAGAAAACCACTATGGACTCCCTGCTACAATACGCGCCCCTTTACATGTTCGCTGTAGTATTTCTGATGCTGTTGCTGGGGTATCCGGTAGCGCTGACGCTGGCGGGCACAGCACTCCTGTCAGCGGGCATCGGAATTGCTGCAGGCGTCTTCGACGCGAGTCTTCTGTTGGCGGTTCCCAGTCGGCTTTACGGGATCATCGTCAATCAGACCCTTATCGCAGTGCCTCTGTTTGTATTGATGGGCATCATTCTGGAAAAATCCAAAATTGCCGAGAATCTTCTCCATTCCATGTCCAGCCTGTTCGGCAGCCGACCGGGTGGTCTGGGCATCGCGGTGACCCTGGTGGGCATGTTGATGGCGGCCAGTACCGGGATCGTCGGTGCAACCGTTGTAACGATGGGTCTGATGTCGTTGCCTACCATGATCAAAAATGGCTACGATCCTCGTTTAGCAACCGGCACTATCTGTGCAACAGGAACACTGGGTCAGATCATCCCACCCTCCATTGCCCTTGTACTGCTGGGCGATGTGCTCGCCAACGCCTACCAACAGGCGCAACTGAGCATGGGTATCTTCAACCCCAAGACCGTATCCGTTGGGGATCTTTTCGCCGGTGCTATCGTGCCTGGATTGATGCTGGTGGCCATGTACATCACCTATCTATCGATAGTGGCATGGGCCCGACCTGAAAGAGCGCCATCAGCACGACAGCAAGGACTCGATGAAGAGGGCAATACGAAGCTATTCACTAGTCTCGCGCCGCCGTTGATCCTGATTTTTGCCGTATTGGGTTCGATTCTGTTTGGCCTTGCTACGCCGACTGAAGCAGCCGGCGTGGGAGCGATGGGAGCTATGCTAATTGCCCTGTACCACGGATCGATGAATCTGGAACAGCTGAAAGCCATTACCCGTTCCACCACCGAGACGACATCAATGGTGTTTTTCATTCTGATCGGCGCGTCCATTTTTTCTCTGGTGTTCCGCGGTTTTGGCGGCGATGAGTTGATTCAATCCATCTTTCACGACATGCCGGGAGGAGTTGTTGGCGCCACACTGATCGTTATGGTAGTCATATTCCTACTGGGCTTCATTCTGGACTTTATCGAAATCACCTTTGTGGTGGTGCCCATCGTAGGTCCGGTTCTGCTGGCCATGGGATTAGATCCCATCTGGCTCGGTATAATGATAGCCGTCAACCTGCAGACCTCGTTCCTGACGCCACCGTTCGGATTTGCGCTGTTCTACCTGCGCGGCGTTGCTCCCGATTCCATAGCTACAACACAGATTTATAGAGGGGTGATTCCCTTCATCGTCATCCAACTTATCCTGCTGCTGATGCTTGCCCGGTGGCCCGCCTTCGCCACCTGGTTACCAAATCTGCTTTACTCCTGAAGTCACTCCCGCTTTGGCAGTGACTCATTTGCGGCTGCTGTTGGCCGTGGCAGCTCTGGCATTGATGTAAGCCCGTTCTGTTATCTCGTGATAGCTGACCACGTTTTCCTTGAACTCCAGATACGACTGGTAGATTCGCTGTGCCAGTGGATCGTCGCCGGCAATTTCTGATACCAATTGATCTGAGATGATGCGCAGCTCATGTAGGACATCCGCCGGCAGCTCTCGCAGTTCCACATGGTGTTTGTCGACCAGCTCCCTCAAGGCGGCGTTATTGCGTGCTGTAAATTCATCCAGCATATCCTGATTGATGGCCTGACTGGCCACAGTCAGGATCTCCTGTAGATCCTTCGGAAGTTTTTCGAATGCTTTTTTGTTGACGATGGCTTCCAAGGTCGGTCCCGGTTCCTGCCACCCAGGGTAATAGTAATACTTGGCGACCTGGTACAGGCCGAAGGCCAGATCGTTGTACGGGCCAACCCATTCTGTCGCATCGATGACACCTGTTTGCAGACTGGTGAAGATCTCGCCGCCGGGAAGTGTCACTGCGGTGCCGCCTGCTCGCTCAAACACCTCTCCTCCCAACCCGGGAATTCTCATTTTCATGCCCTTGATATCCGCCAGGGAATTGATCTCCTTGTTGAACCATCCCGCCATCTGCACACCGGTGTTCCCGGCGGCAATCGGTATCAGGTTGAATGGTTCATACAGTTCCCGCCACAACTCCATACCTCCACCATAGTGCAGCCAGCCGTTCATCTCCTGTGCCGTCAAGCCAAAGGGAACGGCGGTAAAGAACTGGGCGACCGGGACCTTACCCTTCCAGTAATAGGCGGCTCCATGGCCCATTTGTGCGGCACCGCTGGATACAGCTTCGAACACCTCCATCGCCGGGACGATTTCATTCGCCCCATATACCTTAATCTGCAGTCGGTTGTTGCTCATCGTGGCTACGCGGCGGGCCAGATTTTCAGGTGCCACGCCGAGCCCCGGCAAGTTTTTTGGCCATGTGGTAACCAAGCGCCACTTGAAGACCTGCGGCTCTTGCTGGCTTGCCGCATTGGCTGCAATCGAGCAGGCCCACAGCATCGTTGCTGCACCCGCCAGCCTCAACCAGTGCGTCAATCCACCAACAGTTAGCCCAACATTTCCAGTTTTGCGTACCCGACGACTAGCCATTTGCTACCTTCCTGATTGAAGTTGATTTGAACTCTGGCTTGCTTGCCCTGACCTTCGTAATTCACCACCACCCCTTCACCGAACTTGGGATGGTTGACGCGCTGCCCCAATTTTATGCCTGTTTTCGGCACTTCCGAACCCAGGCCGGCGCGACTGCCACTAACCGAGTCGGCTGCAGCCCGACTGTACGCGCCCCGACTGTCCGTATTTCGACTGTAGGTGGCCCGACCGGGAGGCTTGCTGATTCTGATTTCCTGAATCAGTTCCGACGGGATCTCGTTTACAAATCGGGATGGCCGGTTGAAGCTTTCCCGGCCATTGATTCTGCGCGTTTCAGCACAGGTAAGATAGAGCTGCTGCATCGCCCGGGTCATGCCCACGTAACAAAGTCTGCGTTCCTCCTCCAGACGACCCGATTCATCCATGGACATCCGGTTGGGAAACAGCCCCTCTTCCATTCCCACCAGGAATACCAGGGGAAATTCAAGACCTTTGGCCGAGTGCAACGTCATCAGTTGCACACAATCATCATCTTCGTGGCCCTGGGCGTCCCCTGCTTCCAATGCAGCATGATTTAAGAATTCATCCAGCAGCGTATCGAATTTGGGTTCCTCCTCCAAGGTTGCGTCGAAGGAGTAATCGGCCTGCGGGTCGAATTGCTCCGCCGCGTTGCCGAGCTCCGCCAAGTTTTCAGCCCTTGCCAGTCCCCTCTCTCCCTTCTCCAACTGGTGATAGGCCAACAGGCCACTTTTATCGATGACGGTTTCACACAGTTCACCCAACTCCAGCGACCGTGTTTCCCTATCCAGCTCATCGATCAGCTCAACAAACCCGTTGATGGCATTTCTTGTACGTGCTGTCAGCCTGTCGGAATCAAGCAGTTGCCGGGATGCGGCCCAGAGCGAACTACCGTTGCCTCGGGCTAGATCTCTGAGGGCCTGCAGCGTCTTGTCGCCGATCCCCCTCGTTGGTGTGTTAACCACCCTTTCAAAAGCGGCATCTGCATCCCTGTTACTGATCAGTCGCATGTAGGCGAGCGCATTCCTGATCTCCATTCTTTCGAAAAACCGTTGCCCGCCATAGATCCTATAGGGCATGTTTGCCCGGAGGAGCGCTTCTTCCAGTACGCGTGACTGGGCATTGGATCGATAAAGGACCGCAGACTGCGCCCTCAGGTTTCCGGCGTCGACCCACTGGCTTATCCGCGCCACCACAAACCGCGCTTCATCGATATCGTTGAATCCGCTGTAGAGCGAGATGGGCTCACCATCACTGCCATCGGTCCACAGTTCTTTCCCCAATCGTCCCAGATTCTGATCGATGAGTGCGTTGGCAGCACTCAGAATATTTCCCGTAGATCGGTAGTTCTGCTCCAAATGAATGATACTGCTGTTTGGAAAGTCTCGACTGAACTGCTGGATATTCTCGATCTTGGCACCACGCCAGCCATATATCGACTGGTCATCATCACCCACCACCACGATCGCATCCCGCTCTCCTGCCAACAGCCGCAACCAGGCGTATTGAATCGTATTGGTATCCTGAAACTCATCCACCAACAGTGAGCCGAACCTATTCTGATAGTGGGCCAGCAGCTCGGCATTCTTCAACCAGAGTTCATGCGCCCGTAGCAGCAGTTCGGCAAAGTCCACCATGCCACCTCGTTGGCAGGCTTCTTCATAGCTCCGGTAAATCTGCAGATGAGTTTTCAGATAAAGATCACCATAGTCTTCAATATGGCTGGATCTCAAACCTTCATCCTTTTGGGAATTGATGAACCACACAGCCTGGCGAGCAGGCCACTTCTTCTCGTCCAGCTGTAGAGACGCGATCAACCGTCGCACCAAGCGCAGTTGATCGTCAGCATCCAGGATCTGAAAGTTCTGCGGCAGATTCGCCTCATGCCAGTGAGTACGCAATAGCCGATGGGCTATACCGTGGAAGGTTCCAACCCACATGCCCCGTAACGACATGCCCAGCAGCGCTTCGATACGACCCCGCATCTCTGCTGCCGCCTTGTTGGTGAAAGTGACTGCCAGAATGCTGTGCGGCGATACGCCCATGGTCTCGACCAGCCAGGCAATTCGATGCACCAACACCCGGGTCTTACCGCTGCCGGCACCAGCCAACACCAGATAACTGCCTTGCGGTGCCGCCACGGCTTCCCTCTGAGCATCATTCAGCGAGTCGAGTATATGGGAAACATCCATCTGGGGAACCGGTGGCTGCGGTTGGTTACGAGGGTGACTCTAGCACGGGTCGCCTAGAAGGGGTAACAGGAGTCGCCAATGGTACTTATCAAGGCGTTTTGATTCAATCGGGGGTAATAGCTTCGGGCGCTTAGCAGAAGGGGCTGGGCTGTCGTACGCGCCGCGGGCCCAAAGGGGCTCCTGACCAAGTGAGGATAGCTGGGAGAGTCGCAAGCCGCGAAGAAAAGGAGGGGTGCCGCCATCGGACCCCAGCCTCTTCTGCGACACAGCCGTGGACAACTTAAAGCACTGGCCATTCGAGCCTGTAGCTGCGTGCCTACTCAACCGTAACCGATTTCGCCAGATTACGCGGTTGATCTACGTCGGTGCCCTTCAAGACTGCGACGTGATAAGAAAGCAGTTGCATGGGAATCGTATAGATAATCGGGGAGGTTATCGGGTGAGTCGGTGGCACCGAAATCACCCGGCACTGCTCTTCATCGTAGAAGTCGGCGTCGGCATCGGCAAATACGTACAGTTGCCCACCCCTTGCCTTTACTTCCTGCAGATTGGACTTCAATTTCTCTAACAATTCGTCATTAGGTGCAACGGCAACGATCGGCATATTGTCATCAACTAGGGCAAGCGGACCATGCTTCAATTCGCCGGCTGGATATCCCTCCGCGTGGATATAGGAGATCTCTTTCAGTTTCAGCGCCCCCTCAAGCGCCACCGGAAAGTGACTGCCACGCCCTAAAAAGAGAGCGTGTTCCTTTTCGATAAACTCCTCCGCAACGATCTTGATTTCACTGTTCAGCTCCAAGGCCTTGACTAACTGATCCGGCAACTGACGGAGTTCAGTGACCAATTCAGTTTCCAGATCCTCGCTCATGCCGTTGTGTTTTCCCAACGCGATGGTCAGCAACAGCAGGTCGACCAACTGAGCTGTAAAGGCCTTGGTGGATGCCACACAGATCTCCGGTCCCGCTTGAATCAGCAGGGAAAGATCGGACTCCCTAACGATGGTACTATTTGGCACGTTGCAGATGGAAAGTCTGGCAAGGTAGTTTGGATCATCGGTTGCGCGAAGGGCTGCAAGCGTATCCGCTGTCTCACCCGACTGGGAGATGGTCACGAAGAGAGTGCCCTCTTGCACAGCCACGGAGCGATATCTGATTTCACTGGCGATCTCTACCATGCAGGGGATCCCAACCAGTTCTTCAATCCAATAACGAGCGATCAGAGCGGTGTAGTAACTGCTTCCGCATGCCACTATCTGTACCGCTTTCGTGTCTCGGAAAACTCCAGTCGCCTCGACGCCAAACGCTGCTTCCAACACGTGTCTGTCACTGACGCGCTCATCCAACGTGGTGCGGACCGCCAACGGTTGCTCAAATATCTCCTTCAACATGTAGTGTCGGAAGCCGTCCTTATCCATGGCGTCCAAGTGTTGGTCGATATGGACAGTGCGGCTTTCGATCGATTCCTGGTTGAGACCGTAGATAGCAATCTGATCGGTGCTGATCTCCACCAGCTCACCCTCTTCCAGGAAGATAAATCTGTCGGTCACCGGTCGCAATGCCTGCGGGTCAGAGGCGATAAAGTTCTCGCCGATGCCAATTCCGACGACCAGGGGACTTCCTATCCGCGCGGCAACGATAGAATCCGGATAGTCCGTGTGCATGACCCCGATGGCAAAGGCACCAGTCAGTAGCCTGATCGATCGCTTGACCCCTTCTAGCAAACTGCCACACGCCTCTGTTTCCCGATTAAACAGATGTACGATCACCTCCGTGTCCGTATCTGAAAGGAATTCATACCCCTGCTGCTGCAGCTCTGCGCGCAGCTGCTCGTGGTTTTCTACGATGCCGTTGTGGACTAAAGAGATCTTGTCCCCGGACATGTGGGGATGGGCGTTGCTCTCACTGGGCTTGCCATGGGTTGCCCACCTCGTGTGGGCTATACCGGTTTGCCCCTGCAGTCTGGCCTGACTGTTGGCCTTGACCAACTCATTCACCTTGCCGACGGTTCGAAGTCGCTGAATGGCACTGCGATCTGTAGTGAATACGGCTATACCGGCTGAATCATAGCCTCGGTATTCGAGGCGCTGCAAACCCTCCAGCAAGATTCCGGACACTTCGCGCTTGGTTACGGCACCGACTATCCCACACATCTTGTTGCATCCTTTTCCGGTCAACCACGCACTCTAGGTTACCAGATATTTTGCGTTAGAAAACCGCGGAGGGAGGCGATTCCGCCACGCGAGGATCGGTGGGAGTTTGCTGGAAGAAAGTGGCAACGGCCGCCTGACCACTCGAGAATCTAGCTACGACCACTCCTCTCTCGGGTCTTCTGAATTGTGCGGATCATTGCTGCGGATTCCATCAGTTCGGCCTGTGCCTTGGCGAAATCGATGCGGTCGGCAGAATCAGACAGCTCTTTGGCGGCCTTCTCTTGTGACAGCAAAACAGCTGCCTCATCCAGATCATCGGCCCGGATCGCTGTATCTGCCAAAATGGTGACCGCGTTGGGTTGTACTTCCAGAAAGCCTCCCGAAGCAAAAAAGGTCTCTTCTTCGCCCCCTTCCATGATCAGGCGTACCGGCCCCGGTTCGATTGCGGTCAACAACGCTGAATGTCCCGGTAGAATACCCAATTCACCCCGAATGCCGGTTGCGACAACCATCTCTACGCGCCCGGAGAAGATCTCCTTTTCTGCGCTGACGATATCACATTGAACGGTGGCTGCCATTATTTCCCCCACTCAGATTGTCTTGGCTTTCTCGATTGCATCTTCGATGGCACCCACCATAAAAAAGGCTTGCTCCGGCAGGTCATCATGTTCGCCTTCAAGAATACCCTTGAAACTTCGCACCGTATCTTTGGTGGATACATACTTGCCGTCCTGGCCGGTGAACTGGGATGCTACGTACATGGGTTGGGAGAAAAACTGAGTGATCTTTCTGGCTCGATAGACGGTCTGTCTGTCCTCTTCCGACAGCTCATCCATGCCCAGAATGGCAATGATGTCCTTCAGTTCTTTGTATTTCTGTAAGACCGCTTTGACCCCCTGAGCGACGTTGTAATGCTCTTCCCCAACAACCAGTGGATCCAGTTGGCGACTGGTGGAGTCCAGGGGATCGACCGCCGGGTAAATGCCGAGGTCCGTAATAGCTCTTGACAACGTGACGGTTGAATCGAGATGGGCAAACGTAGTTGCCGGTGATGGATCAGTCAAGTCATCAGCAGGTACATAGACAGCTTGTACCGATGTGATTGAACCTGAGGTAGTGGTGGCAATTCGTTCCTGCAGTGCACCCATCTCTGCTGCCAGCGTGGGTTGGTAGCCTACCGCCGATGGCATCCGCCCCAGCAACGCAGACACTTCGGTTCCCGCCAGGGTATACCGATAAATATTGTCGATGAAGAGCAGCACGTCACGACCGTCGTCGCGGAATTTTTCCGCCATGGTCAAACCGGTCAGCCCCACCCGCAACCGGTTCCCGGGTGGCTCGTTCATCTGTCCGTATACCAGGGAGATCTTGTCGATAACTTCTGATTCGATCATCTCATGATAGAAGTCGTTTCCTTCACGGGTACGCTCGCCAACGCCTGCAAATACGGACAAGCCGCTGTGCTCCGCAGCAATGTTGCGAATCAGTTCCATCATGGTGATGGTTTTTCCAACGCCGGCACCACCGAACAGGCCGACCTTGCCACCCTTGGCAAACGGGCAGATCAAATCGATTACCTTAACACCCGTTTCCAGCAGATCGCTACTGCCCGCCTGATCCTCATATGTGGGTGGGGCACGGTGAATGGGCATCTTCAGCTTCTCGCCGATGGGTCCCTTGCGATCGATGGGATTACCCAGCACATCCATGATGCGACCGAGGGTTTCCTCGCCTACCGGCACGGCAATAGGACCCTCGGTGTTGGTAACCGCCAGTCCGCGACTGAGACCGTCTGAACTTCCCATGGCGATGCATCGGACAACGCCATCACCCAATTGCTGCTGAACTTCGAGAGTGAGTTCGGCCTCATCCACAATCAGTGCATCGTATACTTGCGGGACAGCTTCCCGGGAGAACTCGACATCGATTACGGCGCCGATTATCGACACGATTCGTCCACTACTCATTATCCAACCCTCTCATTTAACTAGCTGTCTGCTCATCATCACCTAGACCGCCGCTGCTCCACCTACAATTTCGGACAGCTCCTGCGTGATGGCACTTTGTCTGGCCGTGTTCATGATCAGCTCCAGGTCATCGATCATCTCACCGGCACTTTCTGTCGCACTCTTCATGGCGATCATCTTGGCAGCCTGCTCACAAGCGACATTTTCCACCACCGCCTGGTAGACCTGCGCCTCGATAAAGCGGGTGATCAATCCCTCCATCAGTTCCTCGGCGTCAGGTTCATAGATATAGTCCCAGTGGCGGTGCAAGACTTCATCTTCGGCCGGATCCAGTGGAATGAGCTGACGAATACTGGGACTCTGGGTCATGGTGTTGATGAACACGTTGTACGCAATGAACACCTTGTCTACCCTACCCTCCTCAAAGGCACGCAACATCACCTGGATACTGCCAATCAGGTCATTCATGGCTGGCGCATCACCCAAGTTGCTTGAAGCTGCCACCACATTGCCACCAAAGCTGCGAAAGAACTGTGCTCCTTTGTTGCCCATCAGGCAGAGATCCGCTTCGATCTCCTGCTCGTCCCAGCCCTTGATATCCTTTACCACCGCTTTCAGCAGATTGATGTTCAAACCCCCGCACAATCCCTTATCGGTGGTTACGATAATGAAGCCAACCCGTTTAGCCTGCCTTTCCACCATGAAGCGGTGATGATATTCGGAAGAAGCGTTTGCCAAGTGGCCAATGACATCGCGAATGTGATCGGAATAGGGTTTGCCCCGCGCCATCAGTTCCTGAGTTTTGCGCATCCTGCTGGCAGCCACCATCTCCATGGCACGAGTGATCTTCTGGGTATTCTTGATACTGCCGATCTGGGTTCTGAGTTCTTTGGCACTGGTCATATTCTGTTACTTCTCTCTGTATTTACCTATCACCAGGTCTGGGTGGACTTGAAGGTGTCGAGTGCTTTCTTCATAAAGTCCTCAATCTCATCATCAAAGCCACCGGTTTCATTCGCCTCTTTCATGAAATCGGCATGCTCGGCGTTCATATAAGAGATCAGTGCGGATTCAAAATCCAAGACCTTATCCACTTCCACGTCCTCGAGGTATCCCTGGGTGGCCGCGTACATGACGATACCCATCTCAGCCACGGTCATGGGAGAGTACTGTTTCTGCTTCATCAACTCGGTGATCCGTTCACCATGTTCGAGCTGTTTCCGTGTTGCTTCATCCAGGTCGGATGCAAACTGGGAAAAAGCTGCCAATTCTCGGAATTGCGCCAGCGCCAGTTTGATACCGCCACTGATCTTCGACATAAAACGAACCTGCGCGTCGCCACCAACTCTCGATACCGAGATGCCTGGATTCAGGGCGGGACGATTTCCCGCGTTGAATAGATCCGTTTCCAGGAAAATCTGACCGTCCGTTATGGAGATCACATTGGTGGGGATGAATGCAGATACGTCACCAGCCTGGGTTTCGATGATGGGGCAGGCGGTAAGAGACCCGGTTTTCCCCTTAACTGCACCGTCAGTAAAGTCCTCTACATATTCGGCATTGACCCGCGCAGCCCGTTCCAGCAGTCGCGAGTGGAGGTAGAATACGTCACCCGGATAAGCTTCCCGACCGGGAGGCCGGCGGAGCAGCAGTGATATCTCACGATAGGCCCAGGCCTGCTTGGTGAGATCGTCATAAATGATAAACGCATCTTCACCCCTGTCTCTGAAATACTCACCCATGGCGCAACCGCTGTAGGCAGAAATGAACTGCATGGGCGCCGGATCGGAGGCACTGGCAGCCACCACGATGGTATTCTCCATGGCGCCAAACTCTTCCAGAGTACGCACGACATTCGAAATTGAAGCCATCTTCTGACCGATGGCGACATAGATGCACTTAATACCAGATTCGCGCTGATTGATGATGGCGTCGATCGCGATGGCGGTTTTCCCCGTTTGCCTGTCGCCGATGATCAGTTCCCGCTGACCCCGGCCAATCGGTATCATGGAGTCGATACATTTCAGTCCGGTTTGGACCGGTTGGCTGACCGATTGACGCGCAATGACCCCCGGCGCCACTTTCTCGATCGGCGATGAAAGTGTGGTCCCTATCGGTCCTTTGCCATCTAACGGTTCGCCTAGTGCGTTCACAACCCGGCCCAAGAGCTCGGGGCCTACCGGTACTTCAAGAATTCGTCCGGTGCAACGGGCCGTCTGTCCCTCCTTGAGTTGCTTGTAGTCACCCAGCACCACGGCACCAACTGAATCTCGCTCAAGGTTCAGGGTCACGCCATACAGGCCGCCCTCGAACTCCACCATCTCTTGATTTTGCACCCCTGCCATGCCATGGATACGCACGATTCCATCTGAAACGCTGACCAGGGTACCCACGTTCTGTTCTTCAGTGGTTACATCCAGGCGCTCTATGCGCTGTTTGATAATGTCACTGATCTCGGAAGGATTCAGTTGTTGCATTTTCCGTCCCTCAAATCTTTATGAATTCATCGCCTGGGCCAGCTTGGCCAGTTTTCCCCGGACGCTATAGTCGATCACAGTATCCTCTGTACGAACGATCGCTCCCCCCAACAGGGAGGGATCTACTTTCGATTCAATCCTGACTTCACGCTGAAGTTTGTCTTTCAGAATATCTTGTATTCGCTGGAACTCTCGGTCGCCAATTTCATAAGCGCTGGTTAACTCAACGTCCAGTGTCTTTTCATGGTCAGCTCTCATCAATTCATACAGCGTACATATCTGGGGTAGCAGTTCTATTCGATTCTGTTCCGCCAGGATCTGGATAAAATTCCCAGCCTGTTCATTTAGTCGATCGCCACAGATTGAGACCAGCAGATCTACGCGCTGAGTTTTGGTAAGAGCCGGATTGTCCAGCACTTCCTGCACGGAATTGTTGGCGGCCGTATCTGCAAGGATGCGAAGCATATCGGACCAATCGCCGAGCCCTTCCCGGCTGTCCAGTGCGTGCGCAAACACCGCTCGTGCATAGGGCCGAGCAACGGTCGTTAGTTCAGATTCAGCCATGCCTTATCCTACGCCTACAATTGGTCCGAGTGACGGTCGTTCGGTTAGGTTCAGCCATGCGTTGTCCTACGCCTACAATTGGTCCGAGTGACAGTCGTTCGGTTAGGTTCAGCCATGCGTTGTCCTACACTTATAATTGTGCCGAGCAACTGCGTTATCCCACGCTTACAGTTGCGCTGCCAGTCTGTTCAGCATTTCCTTATGGGTTTCACGATCGATACTGGCTTCCAGGATCTTCTCCGCCCCCTGCAGCGCAAGCATACTCACCTGGGCTCGCAACTGTTCTTTCGCTCTGTTGATTTCCTGCTCGATTTCCGCGTGGGCGGCTTTCTTCAACCTGTCGCCCTCCTCCCCAGCCGTCACCTTGGCCTCTTCAATGATCTGGCTGGCACGCTTATTGGCCTGATCGATCAGCTCGGCGGATTGCGTCTTCGCCTGTTCAAGCGCCACGGCCGCGTCATTGCCGGCCTGCTCCAGTTGTTGCGCAGCCTTATCCGCATTTTCGAGTCCCGCCGCTATGGTCTGCTGTCTTTCCCGCATGATCCCGATAAGGGGCGGCCAGATAAACTTCATACAGATCCAGACAAAGATGGAAAAGGATATCAGTTGACCGAACAGGGTAAGGTTTATACTCACGTCATCACCTCTCTCGTCTCCAACAGAACATTTCCGGTTCTATCCGGCAACGACAAAAATCAGGTACATGGCGATACCAACGCCAATAATAGGGATCGCGTCCACCAAACCCACCATGATAAACGTCTGGGTCATCAACATCGGCTGCAGCTCTGGTTGACGAGCAGACCCTTCCAGGTATTTGCCGCCCAGAATACTGATGCCGATACCACTGCCAATGGCGCAGATACCGATCAACAACCCACTTGCCAAGTATATGTACTCCATAAAATTACTCCCGCTATGTTGCTATGGACCAGTTAATGATTCGTGGCATGGGCCTGACTTAGGTACACGATAGTCAGAACCATGAAGATAAAAGCCTGTAGTGTGATGATCAAAACGTGAAACAGCGCCCAGGGGATCGACAAAGTCCACTGCGCCCAAAAGGGCATAACCGCTATCAGGATGAAGATCATCTCGCCGGCATAAAGGTTGCCAAACAGCCGCATTCCCAACGAGAAGGGTTTGGCTAGCATGACGATGAATTCGATCGGTAGGTTAAAGGGCCTGGCCGCATTCAACGGAATGGGGTGAGCCGAGAGTTCTTTGGCGAATCCAACCGCACCCTTTATCTTGAAACTGTAAAAGAGCATCAGGATGAGGACCCCAAGCGCCATCCCAAGGGTTGCATTCGGGTCCGTCGTCGGCACCACTTTAAAGAAGTGAATGCCCGATAACTGTGCGGCATAGGGTATCCAGTCTACCGGAACCAGGTCCATCAGGTTCATGAGAAACACCCACACCAGGATGGTCAGTGAAAGGGGCGCAATCACCGCGCTGTCACCGTCAAATATGTTTCTCACCATGTCATCGACAAATTCCACCAGCATCTCTATTGCGTTCTGAAATCCCCCCGGCTCGCCGGCGGTTGCGCTGCTGGCTGCTCGTCTGAACAAAAACAGAAACAGAACACCCAATACAATCGACCAGAACATGGTATCGACGTGAACGGCATAAAAGCCCATGTCTTGAACTTCTTCGATACTGTGGCCGATTCCCCAACTGCCATCGTCATGACGGCCGAACGTCAGATTGGTCAGATGGTGTTTGATATACTCGCCCGATGTGAGGGTATCGCTCGCCATGAAATCCTGCTTTATTTCGTGTATCTAGTGACAGCCGGCACCAAATAGTGCAACAACTGAATGCCGATAAAGGTTGCGAACAACAACAGAGCGTTCAGCGGTTCTATCCATATGAAAACCAGTGCAAACATAATTCCCGACTGTATTATCTTCCCAGTTTCGCCCTGCATCCAGCGACCTATTTTTTGTTCCCGCGTTAACCCCTTGGTCCGCGTGACTCTATGTGCTAGAAAGGCGTTGGGTAACACACAAATCAACCCGCCCAGCAATGCTGAATAGGCAGCCACCCAACCGAATAACAGAAGTGAAGCCGACGCAAAAAACGTTGCTATCAGCTGCACCAAAATGATCTGACGGATAGGTGAATAGCGTAGTTTAGTACTGCGAACTCCTTCGGCGGAGCTTCCTTCGGATCCAACTTTCTTCTTGGCGATGCCCACTATTCGGCACCCCCTTTGTCGCGCAGTGGAGTATAGTGATTTAAGGGGTCTCATTCAACTTAACAGGGCTCTTAGCCGACAGATAACGCCTGTTTAACGACACGGATCAGTAAAACAGATCCATCAATGCTCCGATCCTTCCGTCCCCATCAAATGCACCAGAATTCCATCCAGTTCATCCAGGCTGTTGTACTTGATTGTCAGCCTTCCCTTACCCTTCGCCGTGTGGTGAATGGAAACCGGTTGTGCCAGCTTTTCCGAAATCTGTTCCTCCAACTGTCGGGTATCCACATCCACTCTCTGGGTTTGTTGGTTTCCGGTTTTTCCAGCGACCAGTCTGCGCACCAATGATTCTGTTTGTCTTACATTGAGCCCTTTGCTAACGACATCTCTAGCGACCAGATCCTGCTGTTGGTCGGTCAGGGTCAACAACGCTCGCGCGTGGCCCATCTCCAGCTCACCCTTCTCCAGTAGTGCTGCGATGGGCGCGCTCAGGTTCATCAGACGCAGGAAGTTGGTCACCGTAGTACGATTCTTGCCAACTGCGTCAGCCATTTGCTGGTGAGTCAAGTGAAACTCATCCTGCAATCGCTGCAGGGCGGCGGCCTCCTCCATGGGATTCAGGTCTTCCCGTTGAATGTTCTCGATAAGTGACATGGCGACTGCTGATTCATCGCTCACATCTCGTACGATGACAGGGATTTTATCCAGTCCTGCCTGTTGGGTAGCGCGCCAGCGTCTTTCTCCGGCTATGATTTCGTAATTGTCTGTGGCTACCGTTCTGACCACGATTGGCTGTATTACGCCCTGCGTTTTGATCGACTCGGCCAGATCCGACAGGGTGTCAGCGTCCATCTCATGGCGCGGTTGGTACTTGCCGGGATGGATGAATTCCACGGGAATCTCACGTAACGCCACACCCTGTTCCGCGGGAGACGGTTCCGACGATCCCAACAATGCGTCCAGGCCACGGCCCAGACCTCTTTTTCGATTAGTCATATTCAGGCCCAATTAACATCACATCCTCTGCATTCAGATTCCATCACGCACCTGGTCACATGCCGCTCCAATGACATCACGTAATCTGCAGTCATTCCATCACGCACCCAGTCACATTCCGGTCCAAATAACATCATGCCTCTGCAGACAGATCACATCGCGCACGTCGATCTCCAACAGGTCAAATCAACTTCCGGCCCGTTCCTGCCTGCGCACCAACTCCCCCGCCAGTGAAAGGTACGCTATCGAGCCCCTCGACTGCTTATCGTAGTGCAGTACCGGCATGCCATAGCTGGGTGCCTCTGCCAGGCGCACATTTCTGGGTATCAAAGTTCTATATACCTGATCGCCAAAATGGTCTATGAGTTGGCCGGACACATCACGACTCAAACTGTTGCGGGAATCATACATGGTACGCACCAACCCCTCGACCTCTAAACCAGGGTTGGAAATCATGGCAACACTTTTTATGGTGTTCAGCAAGGCGCTCAGCCCTTCTAACGCATAGTATTCGCACTGCACCGGAATGATCACACTATTGGCAGCCGTCAGGGCGTTAATCGTCAACATGCTTAGCGAAGGCGGACAATCGATCAGCACAAAATCGTATTGGTGTCGAACGATTTCGAGTGACTTCCTGAGTCTGCTCTCTCTCTGATCCGTGTCTAGTAACTCAACTTCTGCTGCCGTCAGTTCAGCATTTGACGGGACCAAATCATAGCCAGCCGGGTCTGCCGCCACTTTTATAGTGGCCACCGGCATTTCTTCCATCAACAGTTCGTAGCCGGAGAATTGGATACTGTCTTTATCGACACCGCTGCCCATGGTTGCATTGCCCTGTGGATCCAGATCCACCAGCAGGATCTTACGTCTGGTCGCGACCAGGGAAGCAGCGAGGTTTATACAGGTTGTGGTTTTGCCAACGCCGCCTTTCTGATTAGTTATAGCCAGGACTTTGCCCACAATCCCCTCAACGTCTATCTCGACAATATGGCCAACTTACGAATTCCAGTTACGCCCGGTACGGCCAACGGGCGTATCCCCTGCACCTTAATGTTTTCTGGCACCTCACTCAACTCTACTTTGGTCAGCGCCCCTTTCATCGCAAGTATTACGCCACCGTCTCCCAGCAGATGCGACGTTGCGGCTGCAATCTTACTCAGTGTCCCGAACGCCCTGACTAACACACAGTCGAATGATCTCTCGGTGATTAGTTCCGCTCGATCGTTGACCACCTCTACGTTGGACAACGCTAAATCCATGCTCACCTGGGTCAGAAATCTCGTCTTCTTGCCGTTGCCGTCCAGCAATACAAAGTGTCGATTTGGAAAACAGATTGCCAATGGCAATCCGGGAAAACCTGCACCTGTACCAACGTCTATGAACTGGGTTCCCTGCAGGTAGGGTGCGATGCTCAAGCTATCCAAAAAGTGGTGGGAGACGATCCCGGCGGGTTCGGTGATGGCAGTCAGGTTATAGGTCTTGTTCCACTTGCGCAGCAGGCCAAGGTAACTTATCAGCTTCTCCACCTGCAGTTGATTCAGTTCCTGCTGGAGAGCCGTCGCTCCGGCTAGCAGCTGTGTTTGCTCGGTTTCCTGCGCCACAAAGTCAACGTCTCCATTCAGCCAGGCGAAGAGGCATTACGCATCAGACCCTTTTAGCCGTTTGTTTTCGTACATCGCTTTTCTTGATATGGATGCACAACAGCGAAATAGCGGCGTGGGTCACTCCCGCTATTCTGCCTGCTTGCCCAATGGTTTGCGGTTCCACCGCCATCAGTTTCTGACGGACTTCATTCGACAAGCCTCTGATCTTCCCGTAGTCGAGACCCTTTGGTATTTGCATCTGTTGCTGCTGTTGTACCCTCTCTATCTCCTGCTCCTGGCGCGAAATATACCCTGCGTATTTGATGTCGATCTCTACCTGTTCGTTGACCTCGTCATCCGTCCAGGATTGACCAGTTGCTGCCAACAGGGAGGATATGTGGACTCCGGGCCTTTTCAGCAGTTCCAGCAGATTATATTCGTGACTCATGGGGCGATCCAAAATCTGGTCGACTCTTTCGCCGGCAGGCGTTGACGGTCTTATCCACTGCTCATCGAGGCCCAGCCGTCGCTTTTCGATCGCCTCGGTCTTTTCGCAGAATCGTTGCCAGCGCCGTTCACCCACCAATCCCAACTTATGACCGATTTCGGTCAACCTTCGATCCGCATTATCCTGCCGCAAGATCAGCCTGTATTCTGCACGGCTGGTAAACATGCGGTAGGGTTCGTTGGTACCAAGGGTGATCAGGTCATCGACCAATACTCCAAGGTACGCCTGATCTCTGCTGGGACACCAGTATTCTTCCTGTCGCGACCTTCTGGCAGCATTGATTCCTGCCAGCAGTCCCTGGGCCGCTGCCTCTTCGTAACCGGTGGTGCCATTGATCTGACCCGCGAAGAACAGGCCTTTGATGTACTTCGTCTCCAGAGAGTAATTGAGTTCTCGTGGATCGAAGAAATCATACTCTATGGCATAACCTGGACGGGTGATCGTGGCCCGTTCGAATCCTTTTATGGATCTGATAAAGGCTAGTTGTATGTCGAACGGCAGGCTGGTGGACAGTCCGTTGGGATACAGTTCCCTGCTCTTCAGTCCCTCAGGTTCAATGAATATCTGATGAGAACTCTTGTCGGCGAAGCGCACTACTTTATCCTCGATCGAAGGACAGTACCTAGGCCCCACCGCATCGATTACGCCGGTGAAAAGAGGAGAACGATCCAGTCCTTTTCTGATGATGTCATGGGTATGTTCATTGCTGTGGGTGATGTGGCAGGAAACCTGTCGGGGGTGATCGGCAACCGATCCCATGTAAGACATCACTGGGGTTGGCTGATCACCGGGCTGCGTCTCCAGTTGTGAAAAGTCCACCGATTTACCATCTATTCTGGGAGGGGTACCTGTCTTCAGCCGATCAACCTGAAAGGGCAGTTCTCTCAATCTAGCCGCCAGTCTGGTCGCGGCCGAATCACCGAATCTTCCGCCGCCGTGATTTTCCATGCCGACGTGAATCACGCCACCAAGGAAGGTTCCTACAGTTAGCACAACGGCGCTGCCATAGAACTTTAGGCCAGTCTGGGTGACCACACCACATACCTGGTCACCTTTGAGAATTAGATCCTCCACCAGTTGCTGGAACAGCATCAGATCAGCCTGGCTCTCGAGCCGTTCCCTTATCGCCTGCTTGTAGAGTTGTCGGTCAGCCTGGGCTCTGGTCGCCCTTACCGCCGGTCCCTTACGGGAATTCAGGACTCTGAACTGAATGCCGGCAGAATCTGCCGCCAGCCCCATCGCTCCTCCGAGGGCATCTACTTCCTTCACCAGGTGACTCTTACCAATGCCACCAATGGCCGGATTGCATGACATCTGGCCCAAGGTCTCGATATTCTGCGTCAGCAACAGAGTGGCACATCCTATTCTCGCAGATGCCAGCGCGGCTTCCGTACCGGCATGTCCGCCACCTACGACAATGACGTCAAATCGATCTGGGTAATCCACTGAGTCCACTCCGATGTTACAGGGTCGGCAAGTATACGGGCCGTCTATACAATGTCCATAAGAAAGGGAGCGTCTACAGAAGTCGAGGCGCTGCAGCTATGCATCAGTCCTGTTGAAACGGGCGCTGCATCTTGTCATGAGAGTAACCTGGTGGAGTTCGCTCGACTCATTTACCGATGCAGAAGTCGGCAAAGATTCTACCCAGCAGATCATCGCTGCTGAACTCGCCGGTAATCTCGGCCAATGCCTGCTGGCATAGCCTCAGATCCTCCGCCAGCAGTTCGATGGCACCACCTTGCAGCAACTGTGTTTTTCCGGAAGCCGCGTACTTGGCGGCCAACTCCAGCGCTTCCAGGTGCCTCCTTCTGGCAATAAACTTACCCTCCAGGCCGGAATTGAAGCCAATGCAGGATTTCAGGTGTTGGCGCAAAGCAGACACTCCTTCTCCGGTTTTAGCAGACATGTTTATTACCGGACAACTGCCGTCCAGAGACTGTTCACCATACGCGTCACCAATCAGATCGATCTTGTTGCGGATCACCGTGATGTTTGACATGGAAGACAGTTGCCGCACAAATTCAGGGAATATGGCCGTTGGTTCTATCTCGGTGCTCTGATTGGCATCCACCAGCAAGAGCACACGATCTGCCAGGCCAATCTCTGCCCAGGCGCGGCGAACGCCCTCTCGTTCAATCTCATCGCTGCTCTCTCTCAAACCGGCGGTGTCCACCAGGTGAAGAGGCATACCATCAAGATGGATGAATTCTCGTAGTGGATCACGGGTCGTTCCCTCGTGAACGGTCACGATGGCTGACTCCTTGCCGGAGAGTTGGTTGAGCAGAGTGGACTTTCCGCTATTCGGCTTCCCAGCCAGCGCCACTCGCATCCCCTCACGCAGCAGCGCGCCTTGACTCGCTTGTTGGAAGACACGTTCGAGTCCCGATTCAATCCCCTGCAGTTGCTCCTCTATTTTGCCTTCGGCAAGAGACTCGACCTCATCCTCCGGGAAGTCGATGGCAGCTTCGACATACATTCTCAGTTTGGTCAGCAGTTCCACGAGGCCGTGTATCAAGAGGGAGAACTCTCCCTGCAGGGATCTGACGGCGCCTCTCGCTGCCTGCTGGCTGGCGCTGTCGATCAGGTCCGCGATCGCCTCTGCTTGGGGCAGGTCGATTTTGTCGTTTAGAAATGCACGTTCGCTGAACTCGCCCGGTTTAGCCAGCCGCGCCCCCAATGACAGCAAGCGCTGCAGCAGCATATCCAAGATGACGGGTCCACCGTGAGCTTGGATCTCCAGGATGTCCTCACCCGTAAAGGAACGAGGAGATGGAAAGAAAAGTGCAACACCCTGGTCCAGTGTCAGTCTGTCAGCGTCCAGGAACTCTGCGTGGTGCGCATATCTCGGCTTGGGCTTAAAACCCAGTATTTCGGAAGCAATAGCCCGGACCAATGAGCCGGAGATTCTGATTATGCCGATGCCGCCTCTCCCAGGGGGGGTGGCGATGGCGACAATGGTATCTGGAGAAATAGTCATTACCACTCCGGCTATCAGAACAGCTCAGATTATGTGGTAGCGGACGCGATCTGCCGGTTGACCAGCCACTGTTGCAGAATCGACAGGATGTTGTTTACCAGCCAATAAAGCACCAGGCCGGATGGAAACCACAAAAAGAAGAAGGTGAACATGATAGGCATCATTTTGAAAACCTTCGCCTGAATCGGATCCGGTGGTTCGGGTTGCATCATCTGCGTCAGAAACATTGAAATACCCATCAATATGGGCAGCACGAAATAGGGATCCATCACCGACAGGTCGTCTATCCAAAGGGCAAATGGTGCCTGGCGCAACTCCACGCTTTCCATCAGTGTCCAGTAAAGAGCGAGGAATACCGGCATCTGCAACATGATTGGCAGGCAGCCGCCGAGCGGATTGGCACCTTCCTTTTTGTACAGGTCCATCATTGCCTGAGATAATTGTTGGCGGTCATCGCCAAGTCTCTCCTTCAATCGCTGCATTTCAGGTTGCAGCTTTCTCATCTTCGCCATGGATTTGAAGCTGGCTGCAGACAGCGGGTACAACAAGGCTTTTACCAGCATCGTTAACAAGATGATGGCAACCCCCCAATTACCCACGAAGCCGTGAATAATGGTCAAAAGACCAAACAGAGGTTGGGCGATCCACCACAGGAATCCATAATCTACGGTGAGGTCCAGTCCTTTCGCTATCTCTTTCAATTTGTATTGATCTTTAGGACCGGCATAAAAGTGGGCACCGTAGCTGCCGAACCCTCCCGGTTCTACGGTGAACACCGGACCGGTGTACGCCATGTAGTAAAGGTCCTTGTCCGGTAGCTTTCTTGCCTGGTACGAATACTGATGTTCGTCTTTGGGTATCCAGGCCGCTACGAAGTAGTGCTGCACCATTGCAATGTAGCCCCCTTGGATCTCTTCCTTGTAGGGCTCTTCTGCTACATCATCAAACTCCAGTTTGAAATAGGGTGAATCCACCGTGAAGGTTGCTCCACCAACATAGGGTCGTAGACCCATGCCGCTCTCTTCGACAAACGCTGGAACCTGACCATCCCTCTTTATCTGGGCAAAAAAGTTACCCTGCCACAGTTCATCCGTATTGTTGCTGATGTCGAAATCGACATCAAAAAGATAACTGTCGCGATAGAACGTGAATCGTTTCACGATTTGTACACCGGCTGAATCTTGAAACGCGAACTCGACTTCCAGCTCTGTGGAATCACCCAATTCATAGCTGGTCGCGACAGTGCGGTACAGGGGTCGACCCGATTGGCTGCCGTCTGGCCCATTTTCTCCTACCAGCCCACTCTGTCCCTCATAGCTGTTTCTGGGATCGATAAGGATAAATGGGATATCGGGCGTCTCAAGCGCGGCCGGATACAGCGGCAGAGCGATTTGGGTGATGTCGCCACCACGTCTGTCAATCCAGACATTGAATGTATCGGTAGTCACCTTGACAATCTGCTGAGCCGATTTCGTTGTCATCGTATCCGGTTGAGTGAATCTCTGTTCAGATTCAACTTTGGGCAGCTCTTCGATTTGTACCGTGGGTAGCTCGTCTTCTAAACGCCCCGCGGTGACCGGTAACTGTTCCTCGGGTAGCGCTGCTGGCTGGACGGTGCGCGTTTGGGGTTCAATGTTTTCCACGGAAGCTGGGCGGCGATAGTCCTCGTTCCAGGCGTGTATCAACAGATATGCCGTGACGGCTAAACCAAAGATCAGAAGAATTCGTTGTATGTCCATAGTTAGACGGGTTGCCTTCCCTGGTCCGTTCGGGACTTCCTTGGCGGTACGGGGTCCAATCCTCCCGGATGCCAGGGGTGACAGCGCAGCAATCGAGCCATTGTCAGGTATCCACCTTTGATTACGCCATATCCTTCGATGGCTTCAATTGCATACTGGGAGCAGCTGGGATGAAAGCGACAGTGGTTGAACATCAGGCTACGAATGCATACCTGATAGCCGCGAATCAGCGCAATCGCTATGCGCTGCAATCCACGTTCTAGCGGGAAGGTTCTGATCGACATGTCAACTGAGTCCACAGTTCTGTTAGAGCTGCACGGATGGAACTATTGTCCAGCTTGTCTATTCCCCTGCGGCATAATAACACCAAGTCAAATTCAGCGAGACAATCCGTGTTGCTCCTGAAGGACTCTCTCAGGTTTCGCTTGATTCTGTTGCGTTGCACGGCTTGAGGGACGTTCTTCTTAGCAACCACAAGGCCCAATCTGGGGTGGCCGAGATTGTTTTTCTTTGCCAGCAACAATAGGTATTTGCCCGAAACTCTAATAGTGGTGTTCTTGAAAACAGCTTCAAAATCCGCAGATTTTCTCAGTCGGTACTCAGTGGAGAATGATTCCGAGGGCATCAATGTGCTAAGCAGAGAGGATTTTCCGTCCTTTCGCTCTGCGCCTTTTGAGAATGAGACGGCCTGATTTGGTGGCCATGCGAGCTCGGAAGCCATGAGTTCGTTTTCGTTTGATAACGCTGGGTTGAAATGTTCTCTTCATGGCGTTTTTTCCGGTTTTAGTTCAGACCTTTCCAAGGGACGGGCGATTCTAAATAAGTTATCCCATACAGTCAATTTGTAGTAATAGAAATTTAAGATGGATAAAGACGATTTTCCAAATGATGGGGATCGTAAAAAGCGAATTTGTAATCTATTATTATTGTAGTTGTCGTTATTAGGAGCCGGTGGTGTGTTGACAAGCCGGCTTTTCTGCATGAGATCAGCCACTTAAATGATCAACGGTTATGGGAATTTGCTCGTGAAAGCCTGTTGGTTAGCTGGGCATAAGTCGGCAGTACCTTCGCGCACCTTTGTATATGTGTTGGGATGCACGGTCACTGCAGAGGTTATCCACAAATTACCCACAGATTTATGCACCTTTCGGTACTTAACGACATTGCATAGGTAGTTGTAAGCTGTTGAATAATAGAGACTTTTTATTTACTATTTTTTCCGTCAAGCGTTGGATTCACGAGCAAATAGAGAGTAGTATGCGGTGCTACGCGGGATTCGGATAGTGCCGCATTTTCAGCATTAACAACAATTTTTTTCAAATGCAGGGGGTCCAGTGGGGGCTATTATCTGGCAAAAATGTCTTGATTGTCTTGAAGATGAACTCCCTTCGAATCAGGTAAACACCTGGATAAGACCTTTGCAGGTAGAGGAGGGAGAGAGAGAACTCCGTCTCTTTGCACCCAACAAGTATATTCTGACTCACGTGGCCAAAGAGTTTCTCGGTCGTATCAAAGAAGTGGTCAATGAACTCGGCGTGTCGTCGGTTACTTTGGAGATTGGCAGTATCGCAAGCCGTTCTCACGCCATGCTGGATCAGCCGAATCGGACGATGCATTCGTCCACGTTTCGCGCCAATGTTGAGCTAAATCGGGACTTCACTTTTGATACCTTCGTTGCCGGTCAATCTAACGAATTGGCAAGGGCGGCCGCCTTACAAGTTTCTGAAAATGTGGGGAAGTCATACAACCCGTTACTACTGTATGGAGCAGTGGGTCTCGGAAAAACACACGTGATGCAGGCGGTAGGTAACGCGATACTCGAGCATAGCCCGCACAGCAAGGTTGATTACATGTACTCCAAGGGTTTTATGGAGGACATGGTAAGAGCGATCGAACAGGGCAACATGTCCGCATTCAATCAATACTACCGATCTGTGGATGTACTGTTGGTGGACGATATTCAATTTCTGGCCAAAGGTGTCAAGTCACAAGAGGAATTCTTCCATGTTTTCAATAGCTTAATGGAAGACGGGCGACAGATCGTGTTGACTTGTGACCGCTACCCCAAAGAGGTCGAGGGCCTGGAAGAGCGTTTGAAATCAAGATTTATGTGGGGCATGACTGCGCCTATCGAGCCGCCTGAACTTGAAACCAGGGTAGCAATACTGATCCGCAAGGCTGAGTTGGTCGAAATAGATCTACCCCAGGAAGTAGCCTTCTTTATTGCGGAACGGCTCAGATCGCACGTGCGTGAGCTGGAAGGAGCCTTAAAAAGAGTCATTGCTAACGCTACCTTTACCGGCAGGGAGATTACTATTGAGCTGGTGAGAGAGTCATTGAAAGATCTGCTGGCGATCCAGGACCGGCAAGTGGGCATAGACAATATCCAAAAGACCGTCGCTCAGTATTTCAAAATTAGACTGGCGGACCTCAATTCGAAAAGAAGAACAAGAACGATTACCAGACCGCGCCACCTGGCCATGGCCTTGGCAAAGGAACTGACAAATCACAGTTTGCCGGAAATAGGAGATTCGTTTGGGGGAAGGGATCATACTACGGTGTTGCATGCCTGTAAGAGAATTAAGGAGCTCAGGGACACTAACGGCGAAATACGAGAAGATTATCAGCATCTGTTGAGAATACTGACCACTTGAACTAGGGAGGACAAGGGGTTTTAGGCGGGACAAAGGGTTTTGGCAGGACAACGGGTATAGAGAATGAAGTTCGTGACCACTAGAGAGTCGTTACTGAAACCACTACAACTGGTCTATGGGGTTGTGGAGCGTCGCCAGACACTGCCCATCTTGTCGAACCTTCTCCTCGTTATGGACAAAGACCAGCTGAGCTTAACGGGATCCGACAAGGAAGTGGAAATCACCGGAAGATCTACCATGGACTCCGGGGAGTCGGGAGAAACCACGGTACCGGCGAGAAAACTGATGGAAATCTGCCGAAACTTGCCGGAGGGTGCCAAAATTGAAGCCCGTCTGGAGGACAACCGAATGTCCCTATCCAGCGGTCGCTTTAGCTCCCACCTGGCAACGCTACCGGCGACTGAATTTCCAAGTGTTGAGATGGAGTCCGGCAATGCCAGCGTTTCGATAGAAGCAAATCGTCTAAGAAACCTGCTTGAACAGACAAGTTTTGCGATGGCTCAACAGGATGTCCGCTATTTTTTCAATGGTATGCTGCTGGAAGTTACCGCAGAGAGGCTCAGGACGGTTGCCACAAACGGACAGCGGCTGGCGATGTGCACGCTGGATTTCACGTTCGACCAGTCGCAAGAGCAACGCATCATCATCCCGAGGAAAGGGGTCTTTGAGTTGCAGCGACTGATCGGCGACGGTGACGAGATGGTACAACTCACGTTATCCAGCAATCATCTGCGGGCCACTGCTGACGGCTCATCAGTGA
>JASMJM010000031.1 GCA_030749725.1 Pseudomonadales bacterium
AACTATTACTGCTAATCCTGGGTCAATTTTCAATGCAATTCAACACGTCTGGTGCCAGCGTTCGATCTTGCCTTGGGTCTGTGGATGATACGGCGCACCGCGAACATGACTCATGCCGTTGTCGCCAAGCCAGTCAGCAAGCTCGCCGGATACGTAGAGTCTGCTCATAAACTATAAGCCATTGATATTATTATGGTAGCCGGAAGGGCAAATAACCATGCAGTTTATGTGGTTATCCCAAAAGGTTGCGCTATGTTTGAGTGGAACTGAGTACTAGAAGCTCCTCAGGAGTCCCAACAGGAGAACGGGGGGGTGGGGGTAGGGTGGGTGTCGGCTGGACTGGAAACAGCACCTCATCTTTCTATCCCAGACCACCATCAAATCACAATACGGCACCATAATATGACAGAGGATACTGACCGACAGATCACGAGAACGCCCCACTGGCGCCCCATTTCTCTGTATGCAGATTGTGGTCGCACAGTTTCCTGTCGGTAACCCATTGATTTAATTGGAGCGGGCGACGAGACTCGAACTCGCGACAGCTAGCTTGGGAAGCTAGAACTCTACCAACTGAGTTACGCCCGCTGTGCCCTTCATTATAGGTGGGAAAACACACCGGTTAAACCACCTTCAGTTCAGTTCGATCACTGTAAAATGCAAGGTAGCCCTTGAGACCGATTACCTCTTCATGGGGATCGAGGTAACTCCACACCAGGTTTTCTTCCTCGATCGAACCGGTCTGCAGGCTCCAGTAGGATGCATAGCCTTTGAAGGGACAGTAGGTTTGTAGGTCCGTTGCGGAGAGCAGATCCATGCGCACATCTTGCTGGGGGATGTAATAGACTGGATCGTGTCGGGTCTCAAGAATCAAAAGGGGCGTGCCGGTATCGGCTATAAGATGACCCTGGCAGGTGACGCTGACCTGTTGACTCGATTCCTGAATCTGTACCTTGTAGTCGGGAATCCTCTCCAGAATCGCTTTTCGTTGCGGGGTTGATTGGAACTGGGCCATCTCGCTTCATCCCTAGTGAGTCTCCGCCGATCATACACCAGCGCAAGGACGAGGGATAAGCAGGATGCGATAAAAGCCCGTTGAATGTGGTCTAATATTGGTGGAAATTCCTTCAGTGGAGATACGCATGGCCATAGGTGTGTGGGAACCGGAAAGCAAATCGGAAGAGCCACAACCGATTGATCTCTCTCAGTTGCAGCGGTTCATACAATTAGTACGTGATGGTCACCTTGAGGATCTTGATAACCATCTGAGTGGTTCGGATCGGCCTGCGGGCGCATTCCTGATGAAGCTGGAACAACCGAGTTGGGAACTCGCCGAGCAATTCAGCGACGAGGAGATCGAACACCTGATTCGCTTTTTTACGCTGGCAGAGCAGCATATTTCCGGTTGGCAGGGAGGCAAGCGGTCACCGGTGATCTGGCTGGTGAAGATCTTAAAGAAGCGGCAGGCCTTTGCGTCCGAACTGAGCAGTTGGATCAAGAGCAATACCGACAATCGCTATCTACCCTATGGCAGCGTCTTCTAGTCCGGCTTGTCATTCTCGCTTACCACGCTGACAAACCCTATAATGATGCGCTTCAAAAAAGCGTGGAGACGATGATGGCTGGTCGAACTGCCAGTGTCGATCGCAACACCCTTGAGACACTGATCAAGGTCAAGGTCGATCTGGATGGGGCGGGCGAAGGGAAGATCCAAACCGGCTTGTCCTTTCTGGATCACATGTTGGATCAGGTTGCACGCCATGGTCTGATGGATATCGAGATCGAAGCGGCGGGTGATTTGCATGTGGATGCTCATCACACGGTGGAGGACATCGGTATCACGCTGGGTCAGGCGGTCGATCAGGCGGTGGCAGACAAGAAGGGCATTCGTCGTTATGGCCATGCATATGTGCCTTTGGATGAAGCTCTGGCAAGGGTGGTTATCGATTTTTCCGGGCGACCCAGCCTGGTCTATGCAGTGGATCTGGCACGCACACACGTGGGGGAATTCGAAGTGGATCTGATCGAGGAGTTCATGCAGGGATTCGTTAATCACGCCCGCGTAACACTGCACATCGACAGTTTGCGCGGTCGTAATGCGCACCACCAGATTGAATCGGTGTTCAAAGCGTTCGGGCGTGCGCTGCGCATGGCCGTTGAGCTGGATCCGAGGAGCGCCAATGTGACCCCCTCCACCAAGGGGACCCTCTGAACCATCTTCGTAAAGGTTAGCAATGCTGATTATCCCTGCGATCGATCTCAAGGATGGGAAATGTGTTCGTCTACGCCAGGGAAGGATGGCAGACAGCACCGTATATTCCGATGATCCTGTCGCCATGGCGGATCATTGGGTTGCCGAGGGCGCCAGGAGATTGCATATTGTGGATCTGAATGGTGCCTTCGAAGGACATCCGGTTAACGGCGAGATCATTACCGCCATTGCCGCCAACCATCCCGATCTGCCGATTCAACTCGGGGGCGGCATTCGCTCTGCAGAAACCATCGAGGCGTATCTGCAGGCCGGCGTCAACTACGTGATTATCGGCACCAAAGCCGTGGAGCAGCCTGAATTTGTAGGGGAAATGTGCAAGCGATTCCCCGGGCATATCATCGTTGGGCTTGACGGACTGCACGGTATGGCCGCAACCCGCGGCTGGGCCGAGGTCTCGGAGATACCAGTAAAAAGCCTGGCGCTGCTGTTCGAAGCGGACGGCATCGAAGCGATTGTCTACACCGATATTGGTAAGGATGGCATGATGGGAGGAGTCAACCTGCATGCCACTCGGAATCTGGCAGATTCCATTTCGGTGCCGGTCATCGCGGCTGGTGGCATCACCGACAGCAAAGATGTGCAGGCAATACTGGAGGTCGAGAAAAAGGTGGATGGCGGTATCTTCGCTGCTATCACCGGTCGGGCCCTTTATGAAGGCACACTCGACCTACGCGAAGCACAAACTCTCTGCGACGAGTACGAAAGGGAGTAGAGCAACACCGTCTTCGTCTACTTCGATCCTGACGTGCCGGATTCATCACTCCTGTATCGTACAAGCAGATCCTGTCTGCGCTGCAATGTCTGCAATGCGAGGATATCGGACGCTGACAGCAAACGAATGTTCTGACCCTCAAGCTTGGGCAAAGCCGTCTCCAGATAAGCCAAGGTGGTATCGAACGGGTGTCCTATGGCGATGGCTGATCCGTTTGTGCGGGCCATTTTCAGCAGTCTCTGGAAAGCTAGATCGATCTCATGGAACGACTTGGTATTGTCAAGAAACACGTCCCGGCTCATTTCCGGTATTCGTTTCTCTCTGGCAATGGCAGCTGCAAGGGTTTTTGGGGTTGTGCGCGAATCGATGAAAAACAGTTCCCTGTGTTTCAGTTCCTCCATCAACCAACCCATCTGTTCGGAGCGCTGCGTGAGGTAACTGCCCATGTGATTGTTGATTCCCGAGATGTAGGGAATTCGATTAATCGCGCGATTCAACGTCAGTTGAAATTCTTCCTTCTTCAGGTGGTGGGTAAGCCCGCCTGCATCGATGGGTTTGTCGAGAACGTTCTCCATCGGCATATGCAGGATGATCTCCTTACCGTTATCGTTGGCACGGTGGGCGAGGGTGATGCTGTGTTTTCCGTAGGGAAGCAAGGCGTAGGTAACAGCGCCCGGAAGTTGGATGGCCCGTTCGCCTTTTTTGAGGCTGATGCCGATGTCATCGATGATGATCGCTACCGAAATGATCGGGTCGGCAACTGCCGGGATAGTGCAGCACAGGAAAAGAATTGTGGAGAGTATTACTGGATTACGTCTCACTACTGCTCGGTGCTTCTGTTACGGCTCTGATTTGGCGGCCATGATATTGAGTCCCTTAAGCACTGTCAGCGCCTCATGTAGCTGGTAATCACTGCTGATCAAATCTGGACGGGCTGCGACCTCAACTTCGTCTTCCGCTTCGTCTTCCGCTTCATCTTCTGCGTCGTGTTCCGCTTCATCTTCATCGCCATTGGGCAGATGCTTGCGCAGATCTTTCTCCGTGACCCTGCGTGAACTGCCCTTCGCCACGGTCACTGTGGATCGCTCCACCCAGATATCCGGTACGATCCCTTCAGCCTGGATGGATCTACCGTTGGGGGTATAGTAGAGAGCCGTTGAGAGCTTGATGGCTTTTGTTTCGTTAAGGGGCAGAATGGTCTGCACTGACCCCTTACCGAATGTGTTAGTTCCCATTATTATGGCTCTTTGGTGATCCTGCAGGGCGCCAGCAAGAATCTCTGAAGCCGAAGCAGTACCTGCATTGACCAGCACGACGATTGGGACACCATTAGTTCGATCGCTAGATGTCGCAGAAAATCTCAGATCGGAAGTAGGCAGGCGGCCGTCGGTATAGACGATCAGGCCCTCGTCCATGAATAGATCGGTCACTTCGACCGCAGCCTGCAACACGCCGCCGGGATTGTTGCGAAGATCAATAACGAGGCCGCGCAGTTCTTGTTCCTCGGTTAATTTCTCGATTGCTCGACTGACATCCTGGCTGCTGTTGTTTTGGAACTGAGCGATACGGATATAGCCAAATCCATCTTCCAGAATGCGATTGCGCACGCTGCTTATCTGGATCACTTCCCTGACAAGCGTCAGTTCGAGTGGCAGTGCTTCCGCTTCCCTGATAATCATCAGGTCAACCGGACTGCCCGGCGGGCCGCGCATCACTTCGATTGCTTCGCTCAGGGACATTCCCTTTACCGGCTTGTCATCCAGTTGGATAATCAGGTCGCCGGCTTCGATGCCTGCCCTTGCCGCAGGCGTCTCGTCCATGGGAGCAATCACTTTGATAAAGCCATCTTCCATGCTAACTTCAAGACCGAGTCCACCGTAGTTGCCGGTGGTATTTTCCTGCAGATCTGAAAAGGATTCCTGGTCCAGGTAGGCGGAGTGAGGATCGAGGCCGGATAACATACCCTTAATGGCGTTTTCGAGCATCGTTTTGTCATCGATTTCTTCTACATAGGCTGAACTGACGCGATCGAAGGCTTCAACAAAGATGCGCAGTTCATCCAGGGGCAGACGAGCAGGCAATTCCTCCTCCTCCGGAGCCCCGAGTACGGTCTGTGCGGCGAGGAGCATTACGCCGCCCGCCATCAGCCGACACAATTTGGTTAAGATCCAACCACCCATCTAGGACTCCCGTTGCTTATGTTCTGTAACGATTTATGCTCGCGCAATGCACCAGATCTGTGGATCTCGTGGCTTACCGCCATAGCGAATCTCAAAGTATAAACCAGATCTGGGCAATCCACCGCTATTACCGGTGCTTGCTATGATCTCCCCTGCATCCACCCAATCACCAATCTCTCGGTGCAGGCTCTGGTTGTGCCCGTACAAACTCATGTATCCCTCACCATGGTTGATGATGAGCAGTAGCCCGAAACCCCTTAACCAGCCGGAGAAAACCACCCGCCCATAGTGCACCGCGTAGACGGGCTGCCCCTCGGCGGCGGCTATAAAAAGCCCGTTCCAGCTAAGTTTTCCCCTGGTGAGGGGACTGCCAAAACGGTTGCTGATCTTGCCTACGGCAGGCAGGATCATCTTCCCCTTAAGCCTGGCGAACGGAATGACCTGGCTGGGGGTTGGCAGGAACGCTATATCCCTTTCGATCCTGGTCAGCAACTCCTCCAGGCGTTGACGATCGCTGATGAGGATCTTGAGTTCGGCGTCTTTACCAACGATTGTCGCGTTCAGCCGCAGCAGGGTTTTTCCCCGTTGCTGCCTGATTTTGGCCAATTCGATATGCCGGTTTTGCAGGCGCGATCTGTCTCTGGCTAACTTCTCTGTTTGCCGAACGATATCCCTTTCAACCACAGCAAGGGAGGCGATGGTAGCTGAATAGCGCTCGATCTGTTGTGCCCGAGCCTTATTGATGTAATCGTAATAGACAAGCATTCTGGCTATCTTGCTGGGGTCTTCCTGGTTGAGCAGCACCTTGACGTATTCTTGATTGCCGATCTGGTAGGCTGCTCTAATGTGCTGAACGATATAGTCCTGTTGTTCCTCTTTGGCGATTACAAGTTCTCTCTGCCGCTTCTGCAGGTCACTGATTTTGTCCTCGCCATCATCCAGATCCTCTTCGATTACGTCGATCTTCTTTATTATCTCGCCGATATCCTTCTCATTTTGCTTCAGCTCAGATTCGAGACCGGCGCGCTTGCCCTTGGTGTCTTCCAGTTGGTCGGTGAACTTTTCGATGTCACTTTTCAGTTGCTTCAGTCTGGCTTGAATCTCGGCAGCATCCACAGTCGTGGTCGGCTCGCCGCAAAGTGCAGAGTACGGCAACGATGCAAGACAGATAGCAAGCAGTACGCGCACCGGATGGCTGCTGTTTTTCTTCATCAGGATCCTTTCTCAGATGATTCGCGCTGGATTCAGACAGGACGATCCAGTCGCAGTTCTCATTGCTCACTCGTCAATCGCAGCAGCGATTGACCGGTCATCTCGGTTGGTTTGGGCAGACCCATCAGTGTCAGCAGCGTCGGTGCCACGTCCGCTAGAATACCATCGGATTCCCGCATGACTACTTCTTTGTCACCGATATAGACGAACGGTACGGGTCCGCTGGTGTGAGCCGTGTGTGGCTGTTCGGCTGACTCATTGCGCATCAGCTCCACGTTGCCGTGGTCGGCCGTGATGATCCCTTCGCCGCCGACACTCTTCAAGGCTGCGACGATCCTGCCGAGGCACTCGTCCACACACTCGACAGCCTTGATCGCTGCCTGCATGTCACCGGTGTGGCCAACCATATCGCAATTGGCGTAGTTGCAAATGACTGCATCGTACAGTCCACCGGTCAGCGCATCGACCAATCGTTCGGTGACTTCCGGTGCACTCATGGTAGGTTGCAGGTCGTAGGTCGCCACCTCTGGCGAGGGAATCAGAATCCTCGTTTCCGCCTCGACGGGATCCTCCCGACCCCCGGAGAAGAAGTAGGTAACGTGGGCGTACTTGGTCGTCTCGGCGATTCTGAGCTGAGACTTGTTGAGTGAACAGAGATGTTCACCCAAGCTATTCGGCAATTCCATCGGGGCGAACGCGTGGGGCGCATCGATCTCGTCAGAGTATTGGGTCAGGGTTGCAAAGGCAGCAAGTTGTGGCGTTACCTTCCTTGTGAACTCATTGAAGGATGGATCTGTGAATGCTCTGCTCAACTGGCGAGCCCGATCCGCGCGGAAATTCATGAACACTACCGCATCTCCATCCTCAATCTGCACGGGATGATCGGTGATGGATATGGTAGTTGGTGTGACGAATTCATCACTTTCGTCCCTCTGATAAGCTGCCTGCAGTGCTTCCGTTACCGACGGATAGGAATACTGTGCCTCTCCCTGGCAGAGCAGATGATAGGCCTGCTCTGTTCTCTCCCAGCGCTCTTCTCGATCCATGGCAAAGTGGCGCCCAACCAGGCTGGCAACCCCGCCATTACCCAGTTTCTTAATGTGCTCATCCATGGCGTTGAGTGATGCCGCCGCACTGCGCGGGGGGACGTCTCTGCCATCCAGAAACGCGTGCACATAAACTGCGCCGGCATTGCTTCTGAATGCCAGTTCCACGGCAGCTTTGATCTGATCCTCATGGCTGTGGACGCCGCCTGGTGACAGCAGACCGAACAGGTGAATGTTGTTACCTTTGGCCATCGCCTCCGTCAGCACCGGATTGCTGTAAAAGGAACCATCTTCGACCGCATTGGTGATGCGGGTGAATATCTGAGGAACGATTCGCCCTGCACCGAGGTTCAAGTGACCGACTTCCGAGTTGCCCATCTGTCCGTCGGGCAGACCGACAGCCGTACCGGAACTGGCAATCAGGCAATGGGGAGACGTCCGCCACAACCGGTCCCAGACCGGGGTGTCAGCCTGAACGATGGCGTTGAATTCGGTTTGCTGCCGGTATCCCCAACCATCCAAAATGATTAGTGCGTGGGGCTTCTTCCTGAGTCTGTCGTCGCGCATAGCTACTATTCCACAGCCGGCTGCAAGAGTGGATTTTACCGGTATAGGTGAGTCGTGAGAATAGCTGCGGTTATTTCCAGACCGCAGGTTGGAGTTTAGTGTACTGTCCCACAATTACGTGGCCTTATTCGCTGGCCTATCTTGTCCCTGGACTTCGACTGGGCGTCCCCGTTGCTCGTCCTGATGGGTGCCCAACCCACGGCGTCCTCGCGCCTTGCCAGGAACAAAATATGCCGACCGAATAATGACCACCTAATTGCGGGACAGTACACTAGTCTACAGAATCCAGTCGTGTATACTGCTCCGTTTTCTTGCGGTTACACTGCATCGCCCCATCCAGTTACGGGATGCGCCATGATCGACCAGTTGTTTGAATTCGTCCTGAACCACTACATGCTGGTTAGCGTTTTCGTCTTCCTGCTGATCGCCTTCTTCATCAATGAAAACCGTCAGGGCGGTGCAACGGTAAGTCCCTCTGATCTGGTCAAGCTGATCAACCGCGAAGACGCGGTGGTATTGGACATCCGGGATAAGAAGGAATTCAAAGAGGGGCACATCGTCAATGCCGTCAATATTCCCTATGCATCCATGAACGACAAGATCCAGGAGTTGGACAAGTTCAAAGAGCGCAAACTGGTGATTGTGTGCAAAATGGGTCAGCACTCGGGTGCCGCCGGCAAGAAACTCAGAGGGTTGGGTTTTGCCGAGGTGCAAAGACTGTCCGGGGGCATCTCCGAATGGCGAGCGAGCAATCTTCCCCTGGTCAAGTGATGCTGATGAAACTGGGTACTCCCGTCTCTAAACAGGTAAACCGAAATGAGTGAACAAGACAGCAGTGCAGACGGCGACCAAACATCGGCTCAATTTGCACTGCAGAGAATCTACATAAAGGATTTGTCCTTCGAGTCACCCAGATCACCACAGGCATTCAAACAACAGTGGCAACCACAGATCAATCTGGAATTGAACAGCAGCAATACCCGCATAGATGAGAATCTATTCGAAGTCGTACTGTCGCTGACCATAACCGCCAACAACGAAGATGAAGAAGTGATATTCCTGGCTGAACTCCAGCAGGCGGGCATCTTTCATATTCAGGGGTTAGCGGAGGAACCGCTGGCACAGACACTGGGCAGCTTCTGCCCGAATGTCCTGTTCCCCTATGCGCGGGAGACGATCGACAGCTTGGTCACCAAAGGCAGCTTCCCGCCCCTCATGTTGGCCCCGGTCAATTTCGACGCCATTTATGCTGAAACCATGAAGCGCCGAGCCGAGCAGTCGGCTCAGCAACAAACGCACTGATAACCCCGACAGGATTCGCGCGTTCAGTCCCTGGCGTCTGAGCCGCAAAAACCACGCTGCCGCCAGGCTTCATACACCACAATAGCTACGGCGTTAGACAGATTCAGGCTCCGATTATTCGGCCTCATGGGGATACGAATTACTCTGTCGGGCGGAGTACTGTTCAGTATCCGATCCGGCAGGCCCCTGGTCTCCGGCCCGAACAGCAGTAGATCACTGTCCCGATACTGCACTTCGGCATAGCTACAGGTTCCCTTGGTGCTCACCGCAAAACATCGATGCGCCGGCAGACTCTCGACAAGATCCTCCAGGCTATCGTGCAGTTGCACACTTGCCCACTCGTGATAATCCAACCCCGCCCGCCTTAACCGCCGATCGTCCATCACAAACTGCAGCGGCTTGACCAAATGCAATTGATCACCGGAATTCGCACACAGACGGATGATATTACCCGTATTGGGCGGAATCTCCGGCTCGAACAACGCAACGTGAACCACATCTCCTCGCTTCGATATCTGGTCAGTCTCGATCTCGTGTCAAGAGACAGAAATGTGATGTCAATTTGCCAGTAATCGCCCTGCGTTCAGTTGGTTGAGACATGGGATGGGGTTGTTGCTGGGGCGCCTTCGGAGCGCGGTGGAGCCATGGATGGCGGAACCGTGATCCAGGTTTCTTGGGCCATGGATGGCCCAAGGAAAGTAGCGTAAGCAACAACCCCATCCCATGGCTCAGGGACTTGCGGGTACCAGCAACAATAAGCAGTGTACATGCCGCCCCAGCGTCAATCTTCTGCCCCCTCCTGCAAACCGACCTTTTCCATCCACTGCTCATAGTCGACCAGATTGGCGGGCAATACGATTTTGCTGGCCTCAAGTCCGTCCAGGGTCTTCAGATATTGCTCTCCCAAGGTCAATCGCATCGCCTCCATGCCCCCGGGAGCACTGATCGAATTGGCTATCTTGGCGATGGATTCCGATTTAGCCTTGGCGATCTCCAGAATCTCTGCAGCTTTACCCTCAGCTTCGTTGATACGCCGCTGCATCTCCCCTTCGGATCGGTTAATGGCTTCCGCTTTCAGTCCTTCCGACCGGTTGATACGGCTCTGCTTGTCCCCCTCGCTACTGGCGAGGATGGCACGCCGTTCTCTTTCCGCATTGACGCCTTTCTCCATGGCGTTCTTGACGGTCTCGGGGGGCACTATGTTTTTGATCTCATACCGATGTACGTTGATTCCCCACGATCCACCGACAGCGTCCAATACCTCCACCACCTTTGCGCTGATAATATCCCGCTCTTCGAAGGTGCGATCGAGATCCAGTGTGCCGATCACGGATCGGGTCGTGGTCTGGGCCAATTGCACTGCGGCGTAACGGTAATCCTCTACCCCATAACTGGCTTTCTGCGGGTCGACCACTGAAATGTAGATGACACCGTCGACTTCCACCTGTACTTCATCCTTCGAAAAACACTCCTGGGGAGGGACATCGATGGTCTCTTCCTTCAAGTCCTGGATAAAGGTGACCTTCTCGACAAAGGGAATCAGGGCGTGAAAGCCCGCATCCAGGGTTCTGTTATATTTGCCCAGCCGTTCTACGATACGGGCCGATCGAGTCGGTACGATCTGCATGACCTGGAATAATTTGACAAGCACTACCAGGACTATGATTCCCCAGATTGCCAGTACGATGAGATCGATTATGTCGCTCATGACTGGCTCCCCTTAATAGTCTGGGTTACCTGATCCATGCCTTCGAAGAAGCCTTTCAGTTGGGCCATCTCGGCGGGCACGACGGATACCTCCGCGCTCTTCAGCACTTCGCCGATGCGAGTGATGAAGGATTCGAGCAGTCTCACCTTCATGGCATCTTTGCCACCCGGCAGGTTGACCGCCTGGGAGACCATCTCGATTCCCTTGGCGGTGGCTTCGGCCTGTATAGAAATCTCACTGGCCTGACCGTGGGCCTCGTTTATGCGCCGCTGTTTTTCACCTTCGGAAATATTGATGGCTTCCTGCCTTTCGCCTTCTGACAGGATTTTTTTGGCGCTCCTTTCGGCTTCCGCGCGAATCACTTCCGCGCGGCTCTCGCGTACCGCCTCCATCCTTTTCTCAAGATTCTGTATCTGGGAGTAGGGAGGTGTGATGTTCTTCACTTCATAACGCAGCACCTTGATTCCCCAGGGATCGGAAGCCTTGTCGATCTCCGCGACGATGGTTTCGTTCAGGCTTTCGCGTTCCGATATCAGCTCGCTGAACGTCAGCTTGCCAACTTCCGAGCGCATGGTTGTCTGGGCCAGGTTGATGGCTGCCCTGTGGTAGTTCTCAATACCGTAGCTGGCCTTGTAGGCGTCCGTCACCTTCATGTAGACCAGACCGTCCACCTCGATCTGGGCATTGTCCCGGGAGATACACCCCTGGGATGGAATGTCGATACACTGCTCGCGCATTTCGCGACGGTATTTAACCTTATCCAAAAACGGGGTGAGCAAGTACACGCCCGCTTTGTGCACCGCCTTGTATTTTCCGAGTCGCTCAATCACACAAGCTTCACGCTCGGGAACGATCAGGATGAGGTTATAGAGAATGATGAGTGCAGCAAGGATTAGAAAAGTGAGAAATGCGGCCATGGTCAGTTCCTTTAAGTTCCTAGTTGTCCTGAGTGTAGTTGTCCTGAGTGTTAAGAATCTACGTCCGGCTGTTCTGCAGAGGATACTCTCTCCACCACCAGGGTGATATTGTCGCGAGAAACAATCTGCGCGTTCTCACCAGCAGGGATTTCCGAGCCGTCGCTGACAGCATTCCACCTGACATCCCGGAATACAACACGACCCTTGGATTCGCCCGGTCCGATAGTTTCCACCACCTCGACGATCTCGCCCAGGGCCTCGACCTCTTCATCCGTGTTGGCGACTGACGAGTCACCCCCCACCAGTTTCTGAGCGATGCCGCGCAGGAGAATGACCAGAACGAGCGAGGAGATGAACCAGAGGGTTAAGGCGGAGGACCAGCTTGCCACGACACCCAGTTGCACGCAGATCGCCACGATCAAGCCGGCGACACCCAGAAAGACAATGATGCCACCAGGTAGCCCCAATTCCGCGACGATGAAAACGACGGCCAGGATGATCCAGAACCAGACGTTGAGCAGAAAATCCATATTTCACCTCCGTCCTGAAAGGCCAGCCTGCGTCCCGAAGGGACAGCGCGGGTGAGAGGCAGACATCATGAGTGTCACCGGATTACTATAACCCAGCGACATATTATGTCAAGGCTAGTTTGCTTCGCCGGTTCGCTGTGATTAGTCTTCGGACAGCATGCTGCTGTCCATATCCAGCTCTTTGATCTTTCTGGTGAGGGTATTCCTGCCCCACCCCAGCAGGGATGCGGCATCTTTCTTGCGACCGCCCGTGTGTTTGAGGGCTGTCAGGATCATGGTCTTCTCGAATATGGGTAACGCCTGGTCAAGCAAACCGGGGCCTTGTGGATCACTGTTTGCCAGTTCCCGGTCCGCCCAGATCTTGAGGGCCTTTCCCCAATCGCTGGCGACGACCGACCGCTGCTGCTGACTGAGTAGTTCCGGGGGCAGATCCTGCATGAGGACCTCACGACCCGTTGCCATGACGGTGAGCCACCTGCAGGTGTTTTCCAGCTGACGAACGTTACCGGACCAGGGCAGCGTGCCCAGGAATTTGAGCACCTCCGGGCTGAGAATCTTGGCTTCCTCCTTGAGTTCTCTCGCTGCCGCCAGCAGGAAGTGGTCTGCTAGAGCGGGGATATCCTCCTGACGATCCCGCAACAGTGGTATATGAATTCGGATGACGTTGAGACGGTGAAACAGATCTTCTCTGAATAGATTGTCGGCGACAAGCTGTTCCAGATTCTGATGGGTAGCGGCTATTATACGCACATCCACGCTCACCGATTCGTGGCCACCGACCCGGTAAAAGTCCCCATCCGATAACACCCTTAGTAACCTTGACTGAGTCTCTGCCGGCATATCACCGATCTCATCCAGAAACAGAGTGCCCTCGTTAGCTTGTTCAAAGCGACCTTTGCGTTGCTGCATTGCACCTGTGAAAGCGCCCTTCTCGTGGCCAAACAATTCAGATTCAACCAGATCCTTGGGTATGGCAGCCATGTTGAGCGCGATGAATGGACCGCTGCTCCTGGGACTGTGGCGGTGCAATGCCCGGGCGACCAGCTCTTTGCCGGTCCCTGACTTGCCGTTCAGCAGGACAGCTATGTTGGAATTGGATAGTCGCCCAATGGCTCTGAATACTTCCTGCATGGCTGGAGCCTTGCCGATAATATCCGTCACCACGCCGGGTGGCTCTTCGCTTGCGGCGCTGTCCTCTCGTCGGTTGTTGGCAATGGCTCGTGTTACGACTGCTATAGCTTCCTCAATCTCGAACGGTTTAGGCAGATATTCGAAGGCACCCCCCTGGATGGATGCAACAGCACTGTCCAGATCCGAGTGGGCTGTCATGATGATGACCGGTAATCCCGGATAACGGCTGGTAACTGCCTCCAGCAGGTCCAGCCCGTCGATGCCGGGCATGCGAATGTCACTCAGGATGGCGTCCGGCTGACTCGAGGCAAGCTGACGCAACATCAGGTCGCCACTCTCAAAACAACGGACATCCAGCCCCTCTTTCGAGAGTGCCTTGTCCAGAACCCAGCGGATCGAACGCTCGTCGTCGATTACCCAGACACTAGCTGCTTGCGTCATCGGTTAGCTTCAGTGGTATCAACAGGGAAAATACGGTATTGCCCGGCTCACTTGCGAACTCTACCAATCCCTGGTGTTGGTTGATGATGGCGAGAGCAACGGACAGTCCGAGCCCGGTACCCTTGGCCCGTCCGCTGATCATCGGGTAGAAGAGATGCTGCCGCACCGTTTCCGGTATGCCGGGCCCATCGTCTATGACATCGATGCGCACTACCAGGCGATGCTTGATGGTACCGATGGTGAATTGCCGTTCCGTGCGGGTCACGAGGGCAATTTTCTTACTGCCGGCGTTGTCCAGCACCGCCTGCATTGCATTGCGCACGATGTTCAGCAGCGCCTGAAACAGCAGTTCCCTATCCGCCTGCATATCGGGAATGCTCGGATCATAGTCCCTCTGGATGGAAATCTGGTGATTGCTCTCGACCTCGATGAGGGTACAGACACGCTCCAGCACCTCGTGAATATTGGTATCACGCCGTTGCAGCAGTGTGTTTGGACCAAGCAATCGGTCCACCAGCTTCCTGAGTCGGTCCGTCTCCTCAATGATTATGTTGGTGTAGTCCGCCAGGTCCTCCTGGGGTAATTCCGCAGCGAGCAGTTGCGCAGCACCGCGGATGCCACCGAGGGGATTCTTGATCTCATGGGCAAGACCCCGGATCATCTCCCTCGTGGTCGCCTGGTGAATTCGGACCGCTTCGTCGCGATCGATGCGGAGCAGGTGATCGACCAATCGTATTTCCAACAGCAGCATCTCCTCGGCAGCTTCTACCAGGGGAGTCACGGTGTAATCGACCGTCAGTTCCGTGCCGTTCGTCAGGGTAACTTCAGTTTTGCGATTGGTGATAGCCTGGTTGGTCTGCAGGGTGGCATAAAGGAACGACTCCATCTTGCCGGGGTTGCGGAAACACTCGGATATACAGGTTCCCTTGCTTCGACTGTCGGAGATTTCCAGTAGAATCTCGGCCGATGGGTTCAGGTATCGGATCTTAAGGTGGCGGTCCAAGGTGATGACCGCGGTGGCGAGATTGTCGAGCAGGGACAAGTCATCAGGATCCTGTGTAGGGATCTCGTTAGATGGTTCGTTATGGGCCTGTTCACACATATCGTTTATTGCCCCCGGGGCGGAACGCGGTTTGCTGTGGGATTGGGCACACCCGGCTGTATGTCCACGATGCAAAATTCAAACCAATGGCGCCGTTTCAGGAAGAGGCTGGCAATCGCTGGCGGGACGTGGGGCTAGTTTAGATCAGCCTGAATGGAAATGCACCATTTTGGTGCAACCTAACCCCCTTTGCGGTTCTGGTGCAGGATGGATGGACGTAAGATACTGATATGGACGGGATCGTTTGCTTTGATAACTGCGTCGCTGTTGGCGTCAACGATCTGTAGACGCAGTTCGTGCACACCCCGGTCCAGGTTGATCAGTTGAAAGGCGGCGCCCCGGTTGGTGGCATGGACCTGCTGATCCATCACCAGTTGCAGACGATGATTTGGGAATAGAGACGGGGAAAGGTCGGCTTCGACGGTGAGATTACCGGAATTGCTCCTGATGGTAGCATCGTCCAGTGGCTGTGTTATTACCAGCGTGTCGTATTCATGTTTGACATCGTCCGTCTCGGGTTCAACACCCCGCGGCAAGCTGCTGCTGGGCTTTGTGAAGGCACCCGGCGGGAAGGTAATGGGATCCCTGACTTTTATCTTCTTGGCACCCGAGGACCCTTTATCGGAGAATACCACGCGTCCCTCGGCATCCACGCTACGGTAGACGCTGGTACTCTCTTCAGCACTGCTGGCACTCTCTTCAGCGCTGCTGGCACTCTCTGCGGCGGAAAGGCTGACTGGTACAAGGAGAGCGATTGTGAGGAACGTAAATGCTGCTAGATAGCGGTAGTCATTGCGGTTCAGCATGGCCATAACTCCTGTACATGGCTATTTTGATGCTAATCGCAGGCAAAAAAAAGCCCTTTCCGATGATCAGAAAGGGCTTTTTCTGGTGCGCCTTTGTAGGTGCGCCGGCAGGCGCACCATCAACAGCTGTAATACATATCGAACTCCACGGGGTGAGTGGTGGAATTTAGCAGCGTAACCTCTTCCATCTTCAGATCGATGTAGCCATCGATCACGGAGTCGTTGAAGACATCGCCTTCAGTGAGAAAGCTGCGGTCCCGGTCGAGGTAACCGAGGGCCTGTTCCAGGGAGGAACAGACAGTCGGAACGTCCTTGATCTCCTCGGGAGGCAGATCGTAGAGGTCTTTGTCGAGCGGATCACCAGGATCGATCTTGTTCTTGATGCCGTCGAGGCCAGCCATCAGCATAACGGCGAACATGAGATAGGGATTTGCCGAGGGATCGCCGTAGCGAACTTCTATACGAACGCCCTTGGGACTGCCGCCCTGTACAAATGGAATACGAATTCCGGCCGATCGATTTCTGGCGGAGTAGACCAGCAGCAACGGCGCTTCGAAACCCGGTACCAGTCGTTTATATGAGTTTGTGCCCGGATTTGAGAAGGCGTTGATAACCCGCCCATGCTTGATGATGCCGCCGATGTACCACATCGCTTCCTGGGACAGATTGCCGTAACCGTCACCGGCGAATACATTGACGCCATCTTTGGCGATCGACTGGTGGCAGTGCATGCCGTTGCCGTTGTCGCCAACCAGCGGTTTCGGCATAAACGTGGCCGTTTTACCGAAAGCATGCGCTACATTGAGTACACAGTATTTGTAGATCTGCAGTTCATCCGCTTTACGAACAAGGGACTGGAAGCGGGTCCCAATCTCGGCCTGACAGGCAGTGCCCACTTCATGGTGGTGCAGATCGATGGTCATGCCCATGCTCTCCATGGCTGCACACATGGCATTGCGCAGATCGAGGGCGGAGTCTACCGGAGGGACGGGGAAGTAACCGCCCTTGATGCCGGGTCTGTGACCGAGATTGCCTCCCTCGAAATCAGCATCGGAAACCCAGGCGGCTTCTTCAGAATTGATGCTGTACATGGCACCCGAGATGGATGCACCAAACTTCACATCGTCAAATACGAAGAATTCCGGTTCCGGTCCAAAAAACGCGGTATCACCGATGCCGGTAGACTTCAGATAGGTTTCTGCCCGCTTTGCCAGCGAACGGGGATCGCGCTCATAACCCTGTAAGGTGGTGGGTTCAACGATATCGCAGCGCAGGTTCAGGGTGGTTTCTTCGATAAACGGGTCCATCACCGGGGTGGAATCATCCGGCATCAGAATCATGTCTGATTCGTGGATCGGCTTCCATCCGGCGATGGAGGAGCCATCGAACATGGTGCCATTTTCGAAAAATTCTTCATCAATTATGGTGGCGCTATTGGTGACATGCTGCTCCTTTCCCCGACTATCGGTGAAGCGCAGGTCTACCCATTTAACATTGTGTTCTTGTATCATTTTCAGAGTGTTCTCTGACATCCGGGGCCTCCAGCAAGATTAATTCAAATGGTGTCTGTCTGTACTTGGGTCTGTAGATAAAAAGAGATGGTGCAGGGATCGATCGCTTCTATTCGCTCATAGTGGACGGCGCTCTGTTTAGCCGCACTATCCACCCTCATTGATTGATACGGTACTGTCTATGAGGTGTAGATAGCAAGATATATGCCATTGGATTTCCCCCCAAAAGGCGCCGTTTTGTGGCTCTTTAAGGGGGCGCAACGCCCCGTTTTCGGGCGCGTCTCAGATAGAGCACTATTTTAGTGCTTTTGTCAATCGCACACCATGATAGTGATCGAGAGTTCCCTTGCATGGCTCGAGACATCGACGACCCGATGACCGTTAATTCTGCACCAGGCGGGGATGTCATTTAGAGCGCCCGGATCGGTGCAGGTAACGATGAGCTGATCGCCAGGCTGCAACTCCCCGATCCGATCCTGAGTTCTGATAACCGGCAGCGGGCAGAGAAGATTTCGGGCGTTCAATTCATAATGGCCGTGACTCATCTCAGTGATCCGCCTTTACCCGACTGACCGGTCTAGACATACCAGCTGTCTGGGATGTCGCTGGCTGCCAATGGGGCAACCTTGAGCGAGGTGATACCGGCACGGGGATCGACCACCTCAACAACCACCTGCTCTGCCCTTTTTCCCTGACTAAAGCGCGCTACGATACTGGCTGCCAGCTCCAGATCCCCGGCATCCGCCTGGCCGTCCAGCAGTGCCAGGGGCCCTTTGTGACTGATTGGTTGCAGGTGAACATACTGATGGCGATAGCCTTCGAGATAGTGGTTCTCTCCCTCCTCTCGAGCGACGATCAATTTGAAATGCGGTAGGGGTCGCAGATGGCGGCCCACTTTGAGGAGCATGATGTCGTCCAGCTCATAGCTCCTTTCGCCTCTGGTTTCCCAGAGGTCGGACAGTTTGCTGGCATAGGATTCGTCCGTAAGGAAACAGCAGCCGCCGGCAGGTTGAGCATATTCTGAGAATCCAAAATGCTCTGCCAGGGCAATCTGTGGTTTGCGATTCCTCCCCTGGAAGTCCAGCAGCAGATCACGATTCACCCAACCTTCATTTTCCGGCAACGTAGGCGGCAGGTTTTTAGCACAGAGGGGTCGCAGCAGACGATCGTCAGCGTGGGACTTCCTGGCAATGATCGGCATGGTGTCCTTGCGCTGCGACATGGGCCTTTGCCCAACGACTTCACCGGTGATGATGAAATCGAAGTCATGTTCCTCCATCCAGGCCAAAGCGTGGTTGACCATGAATATCTTGCAGTCAAGACACGGATTGAGATTGTGCCCGTAACCATAAGTTGGATTCAGGACGACGTCCTTATAGTCGTCGATGACATCGATGATGTTCAGTTTGATGCCCAACTGTTCGGCCACCCACAGGGCATTATTGCGCTTGTTCTTTTTCTTGTCCTTTTTGCGGATGGCGTGGGTGTGTCCTTCGACACAGAATCCTGTATAGAAATTAATCCCTTCAACATGGATCTGCTGTTCCATAATAACTTTGGCAGCCAGCATTGAATCCAGGCCACCGGAGATCAAAGCGACAGCCTTCCGCTGTTGAGCCCGTTGTTGAGTCATAGGTGCATTAAATTGGTGGGAAAGGGCGGAAATTATACATCAATGTAGGGTTGCTCTCAGGTATAATCCCGCTCCTTTTGTACAACGGACGAGCTCCGTGCTGCCAAGCAGCGGATCTTTGGCAGACATCTATTGAGGGAATAGCATTTGAAGTCGATTGAGAAGATTCGCAACATTGCCATCATTGCACATGTGGATCATGGCAAGACCACACTGATAGACAAATTGCTGCGGCAGACAGGTGCTCTGGCGCGGTCTGACTTGCATGGCGAAAGATTACTGGACAGCAATGACCTGGAAAAGGAAAGGGGTATTACCATCCTTGCCAAGAACACCTCCATCACCTGGCAGGAGCATCGCATCAACATTGTCGATACGCCGGGACATGCGGACTTTGGCGGCGAAGTGGAGCGAATACTCTCCATGGTGGACTCGGTGCTGTTGCTGGTCGATGCAGTTGAAGGACCCATGCCCCAGACGAGATTTGTCACCCTGAAGTCTTTTCAGAAAGGACTTAACCCAATTGTTGTAGTCAACAAGATAGACAGGAAGGGGGCCCGACCGCATTGGGTGGTCGATGAAGTGTTTGAGTTATTTGACAGCCTCGGTGCAACCGATGAGCAACTTGATTTCCCGGTAGTTTATGCGTCAGCTACCGAGGGGATTGCGGGCTCGGAATTGGAAGACATAAAGACAGATCTGTCACCGCTCTTGCAGTTGATTATCGATCGGGTCCCGCAGCCCAAGGTCAAGGAGGAAGGTCCTTTCCAGATGCAGATCAGTACCCTTGACTACAATAGTTATGTTGGCGTGATCGGCTTGGGGCGAATAGCGCGGGGCACCGTTCGCCCCGGGGATCAAGTGATCAACATAGATAAGGATGGCAAGCAGAGACAGGGCAAGATCCTGCAGGTGATGGGCTATCACGGGCTGGAACGAATTCCGGTTGAGCAGGCCGACGCAGGGGACATCGTCTGTATCAGCGGCATAGATGAATTGAAAATATCGGACACCCTGTGCGACCCCGCCCTGGTGGCTGCGCTGCCTGCACTGCAGGTGGATCAACCCACCATCAGCATGACCTTCCAGGTGAATACATCGCCATTTGCCGGAAGATCCGGACGGTTCGTGACCAGCAGAAACCTGAAAGAGCGGCTCGATACGGAACTGATTCACAACGTAGCCTTGCGCGTCGAAGCGACTGACAGCGCGGACAAGTTTCGCGTATCCGGCCGGGGTGAGCTGCACCTTTCGATACTCATCGAGACCATGCGGCGGGAGGGATATGAACTGGGCGTGTCCAGACCGGAAGTGATCGTCAAAGTGGTGGATGGCGTCAAACAGGAACCTTATGAAGCGCTGTTGCTCGACATCGAAATGGAACACCAGGGCGCCATAATGGAAGAGTTGGGGAATAGGAAAGCAACTATGACCAATATGGTGCCGGATGGAAAGGCGCGGGTGCGTCTCGAATTCGTCATTCCCACTAGAGCATTGTTCGGCTTTCGCTCGGAGTTCTTAACCATGACGTCCGGCCGGGGATTGATGACCAGCGTCTTTTCGCACTATGGCAAGGCATTCGAAGAAGATCTCTCCAAGAGGAGCAATGGCGTGTTGGTTTCCATGGCCAATGGCAAGAGTCTGGCATTCTCTCTCTTCAATCTACAGGCGAGGGGCAGGATGCTGATTGGGCCAAATGAGGAGGTCTATGAAGGCATGGTGATTGGACTGCACTCGCGTGGCAGCGACCTTGTGGTAAATCCCGTCAAGGGCAAGCAATTGACCAACATACGAGCAGCGGGCAGTGACGAGAATGTCATCCTATCCAGTCCTATTCGATTCAGTCTGGAACAGGCGCTCGAGTTCATAGAGGACGACGAGTTGGTTGAGGTCACGCCATCGAACATACGCATCAGAAAGAAATTACTCGCCGGACATGAGCGGAAAAGAGCGGCCCGAGCGAGGTAATGCATTGCTTTGTGTATAAATGGATTTATAGTAATTGGCCTGACTGCAGTCCAGGCTAAGGATGTAATGCATGTTCCCACTGTATCCCGAGATTAAGCCCTACAAGCGACACCGACTGAAGGTTGACGAGCTGCACGAGCTCTACCTGGATGAAAGTGGCGACGTCGACGGCATTCCGGTTCTCTTTGTACACGACGGTCCAGGCAGCGGCTGTGCATTTGACAGCCGCCGGTTTTTCGATCCGGAAAAATACAGAATCGTCCTGTTCGATCAAAGAGGTTGCGGTCGATCCACTCCCCACGGTGAGACGACCGACAATACGCTGCAGCATCTCATCGGCGACATGGAGAAGATTCGCAGCTTTCTGGAAATAGACAGGTGGCTGCTGTTTGGGGGTGCGTGGGGGTCGACCTTAAGTCTTGCCTATGCCGAAACCAATCCGAACCAGGTGTTGGCGATGGTGTTGCGCAGTGTTTTCCTGGCTCGCAAGAAAGATGTTCACTGGATCTATCAGGACGGAGCCAGCAATATTTTTCCGGACCACTGGGTGGACTATCGACATCCCATTCCCGCATCGGAACACGAGGACCTGGTAGAGGCCTATCACAAACGCGTCAACGGTGTGGACGAACTGGCAAAGATGGCGGCATCCAAAGCCTGGTCGCTGTGGGAAGCGCAATGTGCCAGTTTGCACCCGAATCAGGATCTCCTCAAACACTACGCCAACCCCCATCGAGCCATGGCCAGAGCCAGGCTGGCTACGCACTATTTTGTAAACAACTGCTTTCTTGCCGACGACCAACTGATCGATGCCACCGACAGAATCAGAGACATACCGGGAATAATCGTCCATGGCCGCTTCGATATGGTCAGTCCGTTGGAAAACGCCTATACGTTGCACAAAGCGTGGCTGAGTTCTCAACTCTATATCGTTAGAGAAGCCGGTCATGCGGCCACGGAGCCGACCCTTATCGATGCGTTGATTCGAGCCACCCGAGATATGGCGCAAAGGTTCGAAGCCGACTTCCAGTAATCCTGCTGAGGGAATTCCGGTGCGCTCATTACTACAGCGGGTGAAGTCAGCCAAAGTCCTGGTAAATGGTGACAGTGTCGGCGCCATCGAACGAGGGATTCTGGCGTTTCTGGCCGTCCAGAAGGAGGATGGCCAAACTCAGGCTGACAGACTGCTGCAGAAACTATTGGCCTACAGAATCTTCCCCGATGCACGAGGGCAGATGAATCTCAGCCTGCAGCAGATCGACGGTGATCTTCTGATAATCTCGCAGTTCACCCTGGCTGCCAATACCCGCAAAGGACTAAGACCCTCTTTTACAGCGGCGGCTCCCCCTGATCAAGCCGAGGCACTGTACGACTACTTTGTATCCAGAGCCGACGAGATACACCCGTCCGTTGCCTCGGGGCGGTTTGGTGCCGACATGCAGGTCCACTTGATAAACGACGGGCCGGTAACCTTCCTCCTGGAATCCTGACCTGCTCGTCATCGTTCACATGAACCGCTTCCGGAAACTTGCGCTCACTGCATAGTCACTGGTCTTGGCTAGGCAGCAAACGGCAGAAGAGAATGCCGGCTTCAAACAGTAACCACATGGGCATTGCCAGCAGGATCTGTGAAATGACATCCGGTGGCGTCAGCAGCATGCCGAATACGAAACAGCAAACGACGATGTAGGAGCGCTTCTTGGTCAGGCTTTCAACATCGGTGGCGCCGGACCAGACCAGTAACAACGTGGCGATCGGAATTTCGAATGCGATGCCAAACGCAAAAAACAGCTTCAGTACAAAGTCGAGGTAGCGGTTTATGTCGGTCATGATGGTGACGCCATCAGGTGCTACGCCAGCAAAGAATGCAAATATCAGCGGGAACACCACAAAAAAAGCAAAGCTGATGCCGGTATAGAACAGGATGATGCTGGACACCAGAAGCGGCAGGGCAAACTTCTTTTCCTTGCTGTAAAGACCGGGTGCAACGAAACTCCAAATCTGGTGCAGGATATACGGTATGGCGACGAATACTGCAAGTACCAATGCTAGTTTGAATGGCGTCAGGAATGGCGAGGCCACCTCGGTCGCGATCATGGTAGTGCCTTCCGGCATGTATGCTCGCAACGGTTCCGAGACAAATTCGTAGATGTCGTTGGCAAAATAGAACAGCGGAACAAAGACGATTACAACTGCCAGAATACTGTTCAGAATGCGGTTGCGCAGCTCCAACAGGTGGGATATCAGAGGTTGGCCTTTTTCGATCTCCTCCTGAGCATCCTCCTCCCCGTTTGTATTAGGCACCTCTGCTGTCATCTCTCATCCTGTTTTGGCTGTCTGGATCAGGATTGTTGTTATTTGACTCTGTTCTGGTGTCGGGCAGCTCTGTCATGCTGTCAGGTACTGCTGTTTTTCCGCCTGGTAACGCAGGTTGACTGTCAGGCACCTCAGTCAAGCTGTCAGGTACTTGTGGTCCAGTGTCTGGTAGCCCCGCCACACCATCAGGTAGCTCTGTCTTGCTTGCGGTGGTCCCTGCGTCACTGGGTTCGGTAATAGACGTAGCTGATCGAGTGATCGAATTCAGATCCTGTCTCGTGGTGTTAATGACATCGTCAAGTTGCTTCTTGGTATCCTTCAACTCGTCAAGTACCGATTCTTCACGCAATTGGCGCCTGATATCATCGGCGCCGATTTCCGCTTCGATTTCACTCTTGATTGTTGCCAGACTGCGCTTCAAACGACCCAACCACAGGGATAGTGTTCTGATAGTCTCGGGAAGCTTTTCAGGACCGATTACGATCAGGGCAATAACACTGACCAGCAGTAATTCCGGGAATCCGATGTCGAACATGTTGAGTTTGGAACTAGGATGCTTTAATTAGCTTTTCTGGCCAGGCTCGGAATTTGCGTGTTCGTTGGCATTGAGAGGATTTACCGACAAGGACTCCTGTCGCTGATCCTCGATGTTGTTGGATTCCTCGCTGCCTCCCATCGCCTTGCGAAAACCCTTAATAGCCGAGCCAAGATCGCTGCCGAGATTCTTCAGTTTCTTGGTGCCAAATAACAGCAGAACGATAACCAGAATGACGATCAGTTCTGTAATGCCAAATCCGCCGAACATCGGTAATCTCCTTTGATACCCGTCCAACCTGACTGAAATCTGTTTCTGGCTGTCGTTATCAACTTAGTGAATTGCTGTTCATTTTACCACATCACCGTCATGAACAAGCCCTATTTCTCACGCCCTCAGAAATTCAGCCTTCTAGGGTTTTATGAACAGCCAGTAGATCCCGACACTCCCCAGAATCCAGCTGCCTAGAGGAATCGGTTGATTGGACTCTCCTGCCATATCGGGAAACCAGGCCAGCAACAGCGACGCTATCAGAACAAGTCCACCCAGTCTGGTGAAGCGGCTTCGCTTGCGCTCCAATTCTATCGCATTGCGCAGCTCTGCAACGATTTCCATCTGCCTTTGGTTGTAGGATCCCAATTGCTTCAGTTCCTGCATGGCGTCGTAAGCCAACTGAGGAATTTGCGGAAGCTGTTCCAACCACTGCGGCGCCTTTTCCCCTAACTGTTTGAGCATGGCGGCCGGACCAAACCGTTCACTGACCCATTTTTCCATGAAAGGCTTAGCGGTCGTCCAAAGATCCAGATCAGGATGGAGTTGCCGCCCCAATCCTTCGATGTTGATAAGGGTCTTCTGAAGCAGCACCAATTGAGGCTGTATCTCCATGTTGAATTTTCTTGCAGTTTGAAACAGATTCACCAGAACCCGCGCGAACGAGATCTCTTTGATCGGCTTCTGAAATACGGGTTCACACACGCTGCGTATTACTGTTTCGAACTGATGCAAATCCGTGTCTTGGGGGACCCAACCGCTTTCGATGTGCAGCCTGGCCACCTGCTGATAGTCCCGATTGAAGAAAGCCAGCAGATTCTTGGCAAGATAGGCTTTATCTTCTTCTGACAACGAGCCTATTATGGCGCAATCCAGGGCTATGTACTGCGGGTCATCCGGACGATCTCGTGCTATAAGAACATTACCGGGATGCATGTCCGCATGGAAAAAATTGTGCTCAAAAACCTGAGTAAAGAAAATCTTCACCCCCAGGTTGGCCAGCTTCTCGAGGTCAACCTTGTGCTCTCGCAGGACATTCACATCTGCCACGCCAATCCCGTGAATGCGTTCCATCACGATGACGTTGCGGCGGGTCAGATTCCAGTGAATCATCGGAATATAAAGCTCGTCCGAATCTTCCCAGTTCTTTCTGAGTTGGCTGGTGTTGGCTGCCTCCAGTTGCAGATCCAGTTCATCCAGAATCGTGTGTTCATAGTCCTTGACGATATCTGCAGGATGCAATCTCCTGCCATCCTCCCACAATCTTTCCGCTAGCCTGGCGACAAGAAACATCACTCGCAGATCTTTGCGGATGGTTTTTTCGACATCGGGCCGAATCACTTTAACGATCACTTCACTGCCATCTGCCAAAGAAGCCGCATACACTTGAGCGACAGATGCGGATGCCAGTGGCTGATCGTCGAATTCTGCAAACAGGGCAGATATGTCGCCCTCAAGAGCTGTTTCAATTATCTCCCTTGCCTGATCGGTGGGAAACGGTGGTACCTGATCCTGCAGCTTCTGCAGTTCATCGGCGATCTCGTCCGGAAAAAGATCTCTTCGCGTAGACAGAACCTGCCCAAACTTGATGAACACGGGCCCCAATTCCTCTAACGCCAATCGCAGGCAAATCCCCCCCGATACCCCCGGTTTCGGCAGCAAACGAAATAACGCCAGAGTTCCGCGCGCCCAAAATGGCAAGGAATAGTGTGAAGGCAGCAGCAGATCCAGACGATGTTTCGCCGCGACCAGCAGAATCCTACAGAGACGAAGGATGAACACCCTGCAACTCCTCGCTACGGATAGGCCACACCATCAGACCACTCAAACGCCTGCCATGCGCGCTAACTAGTGTCCATCCAGAAATAGGTGTTTTTGGCGAAATCAATGCCACAGGGCAAAAATGTTTGCTGTAAAAACAATAATCTGAGTGGGCCGCATTCGGATGGGCACCCGAAGCACGGACTTTGTATACGGTTGAGCACTAACTACCACGGCTTAATCCCCTTGTGTATGGCAACAATACCATCCATTAAATTGTGGTACATGCAGCCGGTATAACCGGCCGCCACAAGCATCTCCTTCAAGGTCTCCTGGTCAGGATGCATCCGAATCGATTCCACCAGGTATTTGTAACTGTCAGCATCATTGGTAACCCAATGACCGACTTTCGGCCACAGAGTCGAATACAGATCGTAGGCTTTTTTCGTGACTTCGTGTCGCGGCGTGGAAAACTCCAGAACCAGCAACCGACCGCCAGGTCTGAGCACCGCCAGCATCGCCTGTAGAGCCTTTTCAATGCGACTGAAATTACGCAGCCCAAAGCCGATGGTAATGCAGTCAAAGTAGCTATCGGGAAATGGCAATTGCTCTGCATCAGCCTGAATGTAAGACAGATTTCCCGCCAGACCGCGATTCAGCAACTTGTCACGGCCCAGCAGCAGCATCGACTCGTTGATGTCGCACAACACAACCTGGCCATCCACCCCAACCAAAGGAGAAAGCCGCCTGGCAAGATCCCCCGTCCCCCCGGCAAGATCCAGAATCCTGTGTCCCTTTCTCGCCCCACTCATCTCCACGGTGAAATTCTTCATGGCCCTGTGCACGCCCAGAGACATCAGATCATTCATCAGGTCATACTCATCCACCACCGCGTTGAACACCCTTCGGACATACTCCATCTTCTGCGCCACATCCACCGTCTTAAACCCGAAGTGCGTGGTCTTCTCTTCCTGCGCCATCTCTTGTTCCGCTCGAAAAGGGGGGATCATTCTACAGAGTCAGGTGTTGAATCTGAACTAGTTTAATTTCCCGTTGAGGTTCGCTCTTCTAATATTGGGCAGCAGTTAGCCAGGAGGCAGGGATGCCGATCCGCATGCGGCCCAGCAGAGCGCACATGGATGTATTTACTGGGCCGCATGCGGAGCGTGTCCGGGCACTGACACCACCCTCCTGGCCATCACCTGAATACGGTAATTAGAAGGAGCCAGACCTACAGAATATACCGACTAAGATCGTCGTCCTTAACCAGTGCGGCAAGATGTTCGTCCACATACGCGCCATTGATCTCCACGCATTGCCTCTGATCGGACCCCAAATCGCCGGCTTCAAACGACACGTCCTCCAGCAGCCTCTCCAGCACGGTATGTAATCTTCGGGCCCCGATGTTTTCTGTATTCTCATTGACCTGCCATGCCACCTCGGCGATTCGGGTCAGGCCATCTTCGGTAAAGTGCAACTCCAGTCCCTCGGTCCCCAGCAATGCCTGATACTGCTCAGTGAGGGAAGCATCCGGTTCGGTGAGGATGCGATTGAAATCTTCCACGGTTAATGCATTCAGCTCGACTCGAATCGGCAGACGTCCCTGTAGTTCGGGAATGAGGTCGGAGGGCTTACTGATGTGGAATGCACCGGAGGCGATGAACAGGATGTGATCGGTGCGGATCATGCCGTACTTGGTGGAGATGGTGCACCCCTCTATGAGAGGCAGCAGATCTCTCTGCACCCCCTCTCTGGATACATCCGCTCCGCCATGCTCCGCCCGCTTGGCAACCTTGTCCAACTCATCGAGAAATACGATACCGGTTTGCTCCACCGCTTCAACCGCTTGCAGCTTGATATCATCCTCGTTAATCAGCTTGGTCGCCTCTTCCTCCTTGAGATGCTTGAATGCATCCTTGACCTTTAGTTTGCGGGTCTTGGTCTTACCGTTGGAAAGGTTGGAGAACATGTTCTGTAACTGGCTGGTCATCTCCTCCATTCCCGGTGGCGCCATAATCTCAACACCCACGGACGTGGCGGCAAGGTCTATTTCGATGTCCTTATCGTCCAGTTTGCCCTCTCGGAATCTCTTTCGGAAAATCTGCCTGGTCGTCGATTCCTGATCCTGGTCCTCCTCCAGCACGGATCTGGCCTGAGGCAGCAAGGTGTCCAGAATTCTCTCCTCGGCGGCATCCTCTGCTCTGGGTTGAACTCTCTTGACCTGATCTTCCCGCAGTAGCTTGACGGCAACATCGATCAGATCTCTGACGATGGACTCGACGTCGCGACCAACATAACCCACCTCGGTGAACTTGGTAGCTTCGACTTTTATGAACGGCGCCCGGGCGAGCTTGGCCAGACGTCGGGCAATCTCTGTTTTGCCGACGCCGGTTGGGCCGATCATGAGGATATTCTTGGGTGCGATTTCTGCCCTCATGTTTTCGTCGAGCTGCATGCGCCGCCAACGGTTACGCAGGGCGATGGCGACCGCTCGCTTGGCATCGGACTGACCGATGATGTGTTTATCCAACTCGTGAACGATTTCTCTGGGCGTCATTTTCGACATGGGCTGTCCTGGGGGGTCCCTTTAATCACTGTAGTCCAGTTCCTCAATGGTCCGGTTGTGATTGGTGTAGATGCATATGTCTGCTGCAATGGACAGCCCTTTTTCGACGATATCCCGCGCACTCAGATCGGTATTATCCAGCAGTGCCCGGGCTGCCGACTGAGCGAAGGGACCCCCGGAACCGATCGACATGAGACCGTCTTCCGGTTCGATGACATCCCCATTGCCCGTGACGATGAGAGAGTATTCCCGGTCTGCAACCAGCAGCAGTGCTTCGAGGCGCCGCAAGGCCCGGTCGGTACGCCAGTCCTTTGCCAGTTCCGCCGCGGCCCGGAGCAGTTGGCCCTGGTGTTTTTCCAATTTGCCTTCAAATCGTTCGAACAGGGCGAACGCATCGGCTGTGCCTCCTGCAAATCCGGCAATGACGCGATCCTTGTACTGGAGTCTTCTGACTTTGCGGGCGTTTCCTTTGATGACCGTGTTGCCCATGGACACCTGGCCATCCCCGCCGATCACCACGCGGTTGTTGCGGCGGACAGATAAGATGGTGGTTGCCTCGAATTGATCCAATGGTCGATCCTCACAGCGATTCTGGATATTACGCCAGCTTCCCGATTGAAGGAATGCAAAGGGCAAGATTGGGATGAAAAACAGCTAATTCAAGGGCCGTCGCCCGTCAGCCTGAGGACGATGGACTCGATTTCCGCTTCTGCCAGTTTGCCCTGAACCTGATTCAGCTCGCGATCCGTCAGCAGGGGTCCGACCAGCACCCTGTAGCGAAGCTCTCCTCGCACCATGACCTCTTTGGTATAGACTTCCAGTCCCAGCAGAATCAATGTCGCACGCATGCGATCGGCATCCTCGACACTGCTGAACGATCCGGTTTGCAGGACATAAGGAGTGGCATGTGAGCTCTTGACCTCATCGGGGTCTTTCACAATTGGCACTTCGTTCTTCGGGAAGATCTCATAAAACTGGAAAGGTGGTTTCTTCTTAGTGACCTCGAGCGTCGTGTTGGGGGTCGGTTCGTCGCCGGCAAGTTGCTCCGGTACGGTTTGCGGTGCGAATTCAGACAGGTAGATCAGAAAAGCCAGGAATAATCCGGACACCAAGCCTGTGAGAAACCACACCCATGTTGGTATTTGGGACTTCATAGGTTGTCGACTTTGAGCAACTCTTTTAGCGTAATCCATGCGGCAACGTGTCAGCGATCGTCAAGTCTAAATGTTATTGAGGAGATTGTCCGAGAATAGCGATTCTTGGACAGTCTCCTAGATCGTATCCGATGGGTCAACATCGATGGACCATCTAACTTTACGGGCCAGGCTGAGCTTATCCAGTAGAGGTACGCACTCTCCCAGCAACGCCTGTAGTTTGTTCCTGCTCGTGGCCTGGAACAGCAGTTGAGCTCTGAATCTGCCCGCCTTCTTCTCCATCGCGGACGGAATGGGACCGAGAAGATCGAGGTGCTGTGGCTTCTGTCGTGCCAGGACAGATTCTGCTGTCTTTCTGACCTCGCGCAGGAATTCCAAGGGTAAATGCTGTTTGGTGGCTTCGGCTCGCACCAGCACGATATGGGAGTAGGGCGGTAACACGGTCGCTCTGCGTTCCTTGAGAATGCTCTTGGCGAAAGCCAGATAGCCATCTCGAATTAGGCATGCCAGTAGAGGGTGGTCGCCAAAGTGGGTTTGAATAACAGCCTGTCCCGCTCGTTCAGATCGGCCGGTCCTGCCGGTTACCTGCAGCAGAAGCTGACCCATTTTTTCGACGGCGCGAAAATCGGAACTGAACAAGCCCGCGTCCGCGTCGAGAATGGCCACCAGGGTCAGTTTGGGAAAGTGATGACCTTTGGCCAGCATCTGCGTGCCTACCAGAATGCAGGCATGGCCACGCTGAATCTCTGTCAGCATGGACCGCATGGACTTCTTGCCCCTGGTGGTATCCCTGTCGATGCGAATGACTCGTTGCTCGGGGAAGAACTTATGCAGGGCCGTTTCGATTCGTTCGGTGCCAAGTCCAAGGCGGGTGAGTTGTGGTGAGTCGCAATCGGGGCAATTGGAATGGATAGGCGATTGCGCACTGCAATGGTGACAGAGCAGTGAGTTGCTGTGAATGTGAATGGTCAGGCGCGCGTCGCACCTGCGACACCTGGCCATCCAGCCGCATTGGTGACAGAGCAGCGTAGGGGCGAAGCCGCGTCGATTGATAAAGACCAGCACTTGGTTGCCCCGGTCCAGGTGTTCGGCCATCAGTTTTACGAGCGGACCTGAAAATCCCTCATCAAGAGGACGGCTCTTGATATCCAATATGTGGAAGTTGGGCATGACAGCGCCACCCGCCCGCATGGTCAGGTGCAGCCACTTATAACGTCCGGTTTGTGCATTGTGAAGACTTTCCAGGGACGGAGTCGCCGAACCCAGGATGACCGGTATCTTCTCTTCAAAACCACGCATGACGGCAAGATCTCTGGCTGAGTAGCGAAATCCATCCTGTTGTTTGAACGAACTGTCATGCTCTTCGTCGACAACGATGACGCCAGGATTCTTAAGGGGCGTCAATATGGCGGAGCGCGTGCCGATCACGATGGCCGCACTGCCTTCTGCTGCCGAGATCCAGGCATCCAGGCGTTCGCGGTCGTTCAGTCCGGAGTGCAGTACTTCTATTGGGACCTTGAAGCGCAGTTTGAATCGATCCACCGTTTGCGGGGTGAGACCGATTTCCGGCACCAGTACCAGAGCCTGTTTTCCACGCCGCATCAACCGTTCAATGATCTGCAGATAGACCTCGGTTTTGCCGCTGCCGGTTACCCCCTGGAGTAGGTGTGTATGCTGGCTGGCTTGCGATAGCTGATTGAATACCTGTTGCTGTTGCTGATTGAGCTCAAGGGGCCGTTCGTTTAAAGGGTCAGCGTGCGCATGCCGGGAGGCAGACTTCTTGCTGGCACTGATCCATGCCACCTGGTTTTTTTGCAGAAGGCTTCGCAATGGGCTTCCCCCCATCTGCAGTTGCCGGATTTCGCTAGCTGCCGGGGGTGATTGCCTGCTGCGAAGGAACTCGACGATCGCTCTTTGGCGCGGTGCATTCTTGAACTGACTGGTGTCGCTCGCGCTTCCCTCGTCGGTCAGGACGAGCATTTTGATGGGCCGGTGACTGGCACTCTCGCCTTTGCGCAACAATACGGGTAATGCGTTGTTCAGTACCTCTCCGATGGGATGGTGGTAGTATCCTGATGCCCAGCGGCACAGTTTCATCATTGGCTGCGGCAATACCGGCGAGTCATCGATGAGCCGAATTGCCTGGCGCAGTTTCGATGGCTCTATTTCGGTCGAGCTGACCAGTTGCAGCAGTATGGCGGTTACCTGCTGCTTGCCAAACGGTACCAGAAGCCGCACTCCGGGGGTCAGCGTGCCTGGCACGACTCCTTCCGGGGGTAGATAGTCAAATTCGCTCCTCAGGGGCGAAGGTATGGCGAGTCGTAAGATGACCTGGTGATCTGACATTGTGGTAACACCTGCAGTGAGGCCATTATCCCGTGACTGAATTGTGATGCCAAGGAAACGAACGAAGGCAACGGCAAGCTGTAGAAAATAGCTGATATCAAGGATAATCTGTTGCGAATCTACTCCACTTTGGTATGATTCGCGGTCACTCTCTACGAGCAGACTATCAGTAGACTCCAGCCAGATAGGTTTAGCAGATGAAAGCGGGCATCCATCCCAAGTATGAAGAGATTACAGCCACTTGTAGCTGCGGCAACGTGGTCAAGACAAAATCTACGCTGTGTGAAGATATCCACCTGGAGATCTGTTCACAATGCCATCCTTTCTATACCGGCAAGCAGAAGATGATCGATACTGCCGGCCGCATTGAGCGTTTTAACAAGCGATTTGGCCGCGGGCGCGCGAAGGAGTAACCGCTGCGCCGTAACGGCTGCAAGCAGATCAAGGGTGCCCGACTGGGCACCTTTTTTTGTGGGGAGGTCGATGCTTGGACATTTCTCGTAAGGCGGCGGATCAAGTTTGTTGGGCACTACTGGCCCTTGGCACCCTTTGCAGTTGTACAGTTAATCCAGTTACCGGCAAGACTGATTTTGCACTTCGCTCGGAAGAGAGCGAGATCTCCCTCGGCAGGAAGTACCACCAGCAGATCATCAATCGGATAGCGCCGCTGGCAAACGAGGAACTGCAGCAATATGTGCAGAGCGTGGGTCAACAGGTTGCCGCCAACAGCCATCGCAGCCATCTGCAATTCACCTTCACGGTTCTGGATAGCCCCGATATCAACGCCTTTGCACTGCCGGGCGGATACGTCTATATCAACAGGGGCTTACTGGTGTATTTGCAGAGCGAGGCCCAACTGGCGGGCGTACTGGCCCACGAGGTGGGTCACGTGACTGCCCGACATGGTGTGCAGCAGGAGAGTTACGGATCCCTGCTGGACCTGGTCACCAAGGCAGCGGAGCTTGCCGAGGGCAATGAGCAGGTTGTGGAATTGGGGGGCTTGATCGGCAAGGCTGTGATCACCGGCTACGGAAGAGATATGGAACTGCAGGCAGATGAACTGGGAGCTCAGTATCTTGCCCTGACCGGTTACGATCCCCAGGCAATGGTTGAAGTAATCGGGGTACTGAAGAACCGAGAGGACTTTTCCAGACTGAGGCAACAGGATGTCGGTGGCACAGCGACCAATTATCATGGCCTGTTTGCTTCTCATCCTACCAATGATACGCGTCTTAATCAGATCGTTAGCAAGGCGCAAGCGCTCGTAGCGAACGCCGTGAAACAGGAAGATCGCCGAGCATTCCTCCGTCATCTCGAAGGAGTGACGTTTGGTGACAGCAGCGCCAATGGCATTCGAAGAGGCAATCGCCTTTACCACAAAGATCTGAATATAGCCTTTGAGTTTCCCGAAGGGTGGCTGATTGAAAATGGTTCTGAGCAGATTGTCGGCATTCCCCGGGGCGAGGCAGGTAAAGCCTATCTTGCAGTTCAGGTGCGGGCTACCCACGGGCAGACAACGCCGCAGCAGTATTTGGCCGGGCTCAAGCTCGGAACCATGCTGGACAGCATGCGCATATCGGCTTCTGGTCTGGACGGTCACACTGCCCTTGTGCAAACAGCGAAACGTACTCGAGTACGAATAGCTGTCGTCTACCATCAGCTCAATGCCTATATATTTCTGGGTGAAGCGATCAACATCAGAAAATACGACCCGCTGTTTCTGGATACGATCGAAAACACCCATCGCCTCAGGACGGAGGAGGCCGCATTGGCGGAGCCACTAGTGATTAGCTTGCTTCTGGCTGGTGACGACACCCGTTATGCCGACCTCGGCGCGGGCAGCGCTCTGAAATACTATCCGGAACAGCAATTGCGTTTGCTGAATGGCCACTATCCCGATGGACAGCCGAAGCTGGGGCAGTGGTTAAAACTGGTGGACTGATGGTCAGTGCCGGGGCGGTGATTGTCCGTCGCGGACCGTTTGTCAGAAAATCTCCTGGGTAGCCTGCTCCTCCTTATCCTGTGCATGCACCAGGTCGGGAGCATCGGGTGGTACGTATTCTTCCCGGAATATTTCAAAAACGGCGTTTGGATCAGTCGCCTTGGCCCGCAGCCCGGTGCGGGGATTGATTCTCACACTGACCAGTCCGGGGGGTTGTGCTGCCGTCTGGTCCTCCTCTTCAGGCAGGGCTGAGCGCATGAATCGCGTCCACATATCGAGCGGCGCGGTATTACCATACTCACGATTGCCAACCGGACCGTTGTTGTCAAATCCTGCCCAGGCCGTCGCCACTAACTTGCGGTTGAAGCCGGAAAACCAGATGTCGGCGTCGTTAGTCGTGCCCGTCTTGCCGTGCAGATCTGCCCTCGGCAGGACGCGCAATACCTTTCTGCCGGTTCCCCGCTTATTCGTGATCACATCGCTCAACATGGTGTTCATGATATGGGCGACACGCTCCTCAATCACTCTCTTGGCTGCTTTCTCCCGTTGCGGATCGCATGGGTCGTTACAGACGGTAGCGGGCTCCTCTGTATATATGACATCACCATTGATTGACCTGATCCCATCTACCAGGAACGGGTCCACCTTAAAGCCACCGTTAGCAAACGTCGCATATCCGGTGGCCAGGTCGAGTGGGGAAAGGGCTATGGTACCCCCGCCTAAAGCTAACTGGACGTTTTTGGGAAAATTACCGGTATCGAAGCCGAATCGCTTTACATACTGAATGGCATTTTCCGCACCATAGTTAAGCAGCACGCGCAGAGAAACCAGATTGATAGATCGATAGAGCGCTTCGCGAAGGGTTAGATTCCCCTCAAATGTGTCGCCCGAGTTCCTGGGACGGTAGGTCTCCTCCTGCTCACCGCCCTGCAGCACCAACGGCGCGTCATTGAAGATGCTGGCTGCGGTCAGGCCGCTCTCCAGGGCTCCGGCGTAGAAAAAAGGTTTGAAGTTTGAACCAGGTTGCCTGCGTGCCTGAGTGGCGTGGTTGAACTGCTGGGCTTCGAAGCTGTAGCCTCCCACCAGGGCCTTGATCGCGCCGTTGCTTGGATCGAGTGCTACCAGAGCTCCCTGAATGTCGGGCACCTGTCCCAGCTTCCATCGGTCCTCCTCGGTCCGGCTGATGCGTACCAGATCTCCCACCTGCACGATATCAGCTGCGGTACGTGGTCTGGGCGCTCTGGAATCCACGGTTAAGTAGGGTCGGGCCCATTTCAGACCATCCCAGTCGATGCTGACTTTCTCCGTGTCCCGATTGAGAACCACGATCGATTGTTGCTCGACCTCGACCACAATGGCGGGGTGCTGGTTGCCCACGGTCGGCGTGTTTCGCAGAGCCTTTATCCAGTTTGCTGGATAACCATACTCAGGTGCGGCGACAAACTGATCGGTTCCCTGTATGCGACGCCTTTCCGGTTTTCGATAGCCGTGACGTTCGTCGTATGCATTGAGGGCCGTCTGCAGGGCCAGTTCCACTGCTTCCTGCATGCGGGAGTCAATAGTGGTGAATACTTCGTATCCGCCGCTGTATACCGTTTCTCCATATTTCTTCATTAATTGCTGACGTACCATTTCGCCCACATAGCGAGCCGGCAATTCGATCGTTCGACCGTGTACCGAGGCGGTTATGGGTGCCAGTACGGCCAGTTCATACTGTTCTGCCGAGATGGAATCTTGATCCAGCATGCGCTTCAGGACCAGATTACGCCGTTGCAGTGCGTGCACAGGACCGTTGATTGGATTGCGGCTCTCGGGAGCCTTGGGAATACCAGCCAGCATGGCCAGTTGGGGCAGATTCAGTTCAGCAATGTCCTTGCCGTAGTAGACGTTCGAGGCTGCCTGGACACCGAAAGCATGTTTGCCGAAGGGGATGACGTTAAGGTAGAGGGCCAATATCTCCTGCTTGGTCAACTCGCTTTCGATCTTCAGCGCAAGCAGCATCTCTTTGAATTTGCGAATGAATTTCACTTCGCGGGAGAGGGATAGCGTGCGCGCCAACTGCATGGTGATGGTACTGGCGCCGGTCTTGATGGTGCCGGTATTTGCGATCAGCTGGTAGGTGGCATTGACCAGCGTGATCAGGTCGATCCCCTCATGACTAAAAAAGCGCTTGTCCTCGGTGTCCAGCAACGCGCTGACAAACAAGGGTGGGATCTCCTCATAGGCGATCGGTCGCAACCGTTCGCCGAATTCCTGCATCAGTTTACCGTCGCTGGAATATACGCGCAGAGGCGTCTTCAGTTTCACATGCCGATACGTCTCTGCTGCGGGGATCTGAGGGTTCAGATACAGGTAGGCAGCGGCTAGAACCAGGGTTGATCCGCACAGAATTCCGGCGACAAGCCATAGTGTAGGGGTGAGTAGTAGCCGTAAAATGCGATTCATAGATCTCTGCGGAGAACTGCCCATGGGCTGTACTGCAAAGATTTGTCATTATAAATCGTTTGTGTACCGATTTGTGCAAAACCAAGACGTATGCCCATAAAATTGAGAGCAAAACTGAGTGGTATGCCTGTAGAACCGGGAGGTATGCCTGTAAAACTGAGAGGTATGCCTGCAAAACTGAGAGGTATGTCTGCAAAATGTACGGCTATACGTGCGAAACTGGCAGGTATGAATGTGAACCCGACAGGTATGAGAGTGAAACCGACAGGTATGAGTGTGAACCCGACGGGGATGAGTGCGAACCCGGCAGGTGCGGGTGCAAATCTGACGGGTATGAGTGCAAATCCTACAGGTCTGAAGGAAGAAAGCGCGCTGGGATAGGGGCGGATTTGCCATACTATGGCAAAATTAACGATTTTCGAACGCATTCGTCGGAATCCTAGTGACAAACGACGACAAATCCCTGAGATTTGAGGGTCTGACGAGCATAATTTCGATTAATTTGTTTGCGGTTGGGTTAAGAGTGTTATTTAATGTAACATTGCATATATCGACCGTAAGTACTGGTAGCTGATAGGAAAATTGGATGTTTGGCTTTCTAAAGAGCGGAACGAATGCATTGCTGGGGTTGGATATCAGCTCAACCACCATCAAGTTGCTGGAACTGAGTAAATCCGGTCCCGACTCCAAGTATCACCCATTAGGCAGCGGTAATACCCAGAGCGTGACGGTCATTGAAGCAGGAGATCGAACACGCGTTATCGTGGCCATGACGGAACTGGTGGCCTATAACGCTTACGTTGAAGGCAATACCCTTTATGTTCTTGTTGGGAAGGAAGATGTCGCAGGCTTTGTGGAGGAAAGCCCGGATGCCATTGTCGCAGAGTCTGAAGCCGAAGAAGAGATGGTCGACGCAGAGGAACAAATCGGTGTGACATCCGTAACCGATATCGATTTTCGCCGAGGAGAACAGGGAGAGGGCAGGGTTATCGTAACACTGTCTGATCCCGGTATCGGTGTGGATATTTCCAGCGAAGGCGGCAAAATCATGGTGGAATTTTCCAATACTCAGCTGCCACGGGCTCTGCAACGCCGTCTGGATGTAACCGATTTTGCGACCCCGGTGCTGATCGTGGATGCCCTGCCTGAGGCGGGAAACACGATTCTCACCATTGAACCAACCGGTGACTATGACTATCTGGCATACCAGGCGGACAATGTGTTTACCCTTGAAGTCAAGCCAATGTCTGCCGATGAGCTGGCGAGCGCAAGAGATATGGCTTTCCGATTCACCGGAGAAAAGCTGTCCTTCAATTTCCAGGATATCGAAGCTCGAGCCGTTCTGCAGCTGATCGCGGATGTTACGGATATGAATCTGGTTGCCAGCGACACGGTCGCCGGTCGCATCACACTGCGATTGAGAAACGTGCCGGTAGATCAGGCCCTGGATATCATCATGAAAACCATGGGTCTTGCCAAAAGAGAGATCGGCAACGTTTTGATGGTGGCACCGGCGGCAGAACTGGCCGCTCGCGAGAAGATGGAGATGGAGAGCCAACAGCAGATTTCGGAGCTGGCGCCTCTTAGAACCGAATTCATTGAGGTGCGCTATGCCAATGCGGCTACGATATTTGGTCTGTTTGAGTCCGGTGGTGAATCCGATGGTGTTGTTTCAAGTCGCGGCAATGTGATCGTCGATGAGCGCACTAATTCAATCATACTCACAGAGACCAGAGAGAAGATCAATCAATTCCGGGCTGTGCTGGAGAAGCTGGATGTGCCTGTCAGGCAGGTGCTCATAGAAGCCCGCATAGTGACAGCCAGTTCCAATTTCAGCGAATCCCTTGGAGTGAGCTGGGGTGGTCTCGGTTTCGGAACCTACAATGACGATACCATCGCTACCAGCGTCGGCAGCAGCCTGACAACGCTCGGCGAGATCAGAGACGCGGATGAAGAGGGGATTACTTTCACCAGTCCCGATCACCTGATCGTAGACCTCGGAATCGGTGCTGAGACTGCCACCTCCGTCGCCGTCGGTCTGCTGAAGGAAAACTACCTGCTGGAACTGGAGCTGTCCGCGTTGGTATCGGAAGGCCATGCCGAGGTGATTGCGCGTCCCAAGGTGATCACCGCAGATAAACAACAGGCGGTGATTTCATCCGGCGTAGAAATCCCCTATCAGGAAGCTTCCTCCAGTGGCGCGACCTCGACTCAGTTCAAATCGGCCACGCTCTCTCTGGATGTCAAACCGCAGATTACGCCGGACGACCGCATCATCATGGAACTGAATGTAACGCAGAATACGGTCGGTGCGGTATTCAACGGAGTGCCCAGCATTAATACCAACTCGATTCAAACACAGGTGTTGGTGCATAACGGTGAGACCATCGTCCTGGGTGGAATCTTCACTACCCAGGTTACGGAGTCGACCACAAAGACGCCCTTCTTTGGCGATCTTCCCTACGTAGGCAGGTTCTTCAGAAGGACGACCGAATCTGACGACAAGCAGGAACTGCTCATCTTTATCACGCCGAGGTTGATTCGGGAATCACTGACGAGTCGATAGCCAGCGAACCGGGCCACGAAATTGTGGCACAGCACACTGAGTCAAGCTGGTGACCAAACCGATTCCAGCCACATTTAAGCAATGCAGACGGCCAAGGATAGATCCAGAAATATATTTCTTGTCGGACCGATGGGAGCAGGGAAGACGACCGTCGGTCGTCTGTTGGCAGCTGAACTAGATCTCACCTTCAAAGATACAGACCATGAGATTGAAGAGCGCACGGGAGCGAATATCCCGTGGATCTTCGATGTCGAGGGCGAGGAGGGTTTTCGAGCACGGGAGAGAGTTGTCATCGAAGAGCTGACCAGGTTCCCGGGGGTGCTGCTCTCTACCGGGGGCGGTTCGGTTCTGCTGGAGGAGAACCGAAAGTGTCTGCAGTCCAGAGGTACCGTGATCTTCCTCGACACTACGGTGGAGTTGCAGTTGGAGAGGACCAGAAAGGATAAGAACAGGCCTTTGTTGCAGATCGAAAATCCCCGTGGTGCGCTAACCGAAATGAAAAATGCCAGAGATCCGCTGTACGATGAAGTTGCCGATTTGAAGGTTTTCGCAGGTGACAGCGGCGGGCGCAGGACAGTCACTGAAATATTGAGGAGACTGATGGATGAGGGATACATCAGAGATTGATCCGGGCTGATGGAGATCATCGAACTCGACTTGGGTGCCGACTCCTATCCGATCTATATCGGACATGGGATTCTTGTCGATGGCGAGCTGTTGCGTTCGCATATCCGTTCCAGTCAGGTATTTATAGTCAGTAACGAAACCGTCGGTCCTCTCTATCGGCAGCGAGTGGTGGATTCTCTGGCTGGGTTTCAGGTGGATAGCGTGGATCTGCCGGACGGTGAAGCGTTCAAGAACCTGGAAACCTTGAACCGTATCTTCACCAGCTTGCTCGAAAAAAAACACAATCGTAGCAGCACGCTGATTGCCATCGGCGGCGGCGTGGTCGGGGATACGGCAGGTTTTGCAGCCGCCTGCTATCAACGGGGTATCGATCTGATTCAGATACCCACCTCACTTTTGTCCCAAGTAGATGCTTCAGTGGGAGGAAAGACAGCAGTTAATCATTCGCTGGGAAAAAACATGATCGGCGCCTTCTACCAGCCCAAGTGTGTGATCGTCGATATAGAGACGCTGAATACGCTGCCGAGAAGAGAGTTTGTCGCGGGTCTTGCGGAAGTCATCAAACACGGCGTGATCAGAGACCTGCAGTTCTTCCAGTGGCTGGAAACCAATCTGGATCCCGTATTGAATCTCGAAATGGATTCTCTCAGCTATTTGGTCAAGAGAAATTGTCAGATCAAAGCGGAAGTCGTCTGCGCAGATGAAAAGGAGCGAGGCATACGAGCTCTTTTGAACCTAGGACACACGTTTGGCCATGCCGTCGAAACGGCCATGGGATATGGCAATTGGCTGCATGGAGAAGCTGTCGCCGCGGGGATGGTAATGGCTGCAGATCTATCCGCCAGAATGGGTCGGCTGCCAGGGCAGGAGTGCAGACGAGTCAAGAATCTGGTGGCGAAGGCAGGCCTGCCGGTATCACCTCCAGCGGAGATCGAAGCGCCGCGATACCAGGAATTGATGCAGGTGGATAAAAAAGCCGTAGACGGGACGGTAAGATTTGTCCTGCTGGACGCGATCGGCACAGCATCGCTGGTGGACAACGTAGATGAGGAGCTGTTGCTGCAGACTTTGGCTGCCGGGACGGCTCTTTGTGAAGTTTAGCGACGACAGGGGAAGGCAGTGAGATTCTACCCGATACCGGCAACCGTTAGTCGCAATCTGCATGAGATTGAACGCGCGATGGCGCACACTCATGCGGATCATACGAGGATGGAATGGCGGCGCCAGGGGTTGAAACCGGAACTACTCAAATAATTAACCTGATACGAGCTTTTGTTCACGTTATGTAGTAACTTGTTATGTTAAGGACATGATTTTTATTGATATTTTTAGTCAGTTCTTTTAAGGTTCTGATTTAGCGAGACCCGATTAGCCGGTGGAACCTGTGGGTATGTCGAGGAGAACAGAATGAAGCAACCATCTCCCCTCAAGATAGCGCTTGTAGTGCTTCTCAGTTGGGTACTGGCCGCCTGTGGCGGCGGAGCTGGCGGCGGAGCTGGCGGTTTCGGTGAGACAGAGGAGGAACCCGTCGTCGATCCGAGCACTAATCTGATTCTCACGCTGACACTGGTAGATGTCCTGGGCGAGCCGATAGATCCCCCCAATCTTGATGCCGATACGCCCGGTACACTGAAGGCGACTGTAACTAATGGCGAGGTGGAAGGTGTGATCGTCCTATTTGCCACAGATCTCGGCGATCTGTTTCCCGCCAGCGGCTTAACCGACATCAACGGTGTGACCACCGCATCCCTTACCGCGGGTTCGACCCCGGGTGCCGGGCAGGCCACTGCCACCATCCAGGTCGATGGTCAGTCATTCGATTCAGATTCGTTGACCTTCTCCACCCTCGGTAACGCCGGCGATACCGACATCACGTTGACCCTTACATTCACGGATGCGACGCCGGGCGATGAAGCCAATATAGTCACCAATTCAGAACCGGGCACCTTGGACATCCTGGTTGCAGACGCAGCGGGGACCCCACTGCCCAACCGCACTATGGATGTGACCACCAACCCTGGGAGTACTGGCAACGGTTGCCTGTCCGGCACTTGAGGCCGATGGGGAGGACACCCTGACGGCGGTCACTGAAGCCGATGGCAGGGTCTCCCTGGAAGTGTGCGGCTATACCGGCATCGGCACCGGTGATATCACGGTGACGGTTGATAATAACTCCGAGTCCGTTCAATTTGATGTGGGGGTGGATGGGTTGCAGCTCGGGTATCTCCTGAGGCAATCCATTGTGGGCGAAAGAATCGAAATAGGAGCGTTAGTTGGTATTACTGCTGCAAGCGTGGATATTGCTCGGCCTGTTGTTGTAGAAGACAGTTTGGGAGTCGTTCTGGTGGATGGCGTCGATTACAAGGTCACTGCGGATGGTAGTGGCATCACATGCATTGGCGGCACGGAGTGTATTGAGGGTGCCTCACTAACCGTCAGTTACGAATCCTCCGGGTCTCCTATAGTGGACGAAATAGTCGTGATAGGACCGTTACTTGGTACTACCGCCGGGACCGTAGATATCACTAACTCTGTTACCGTTCAAAGCGGTTCGCTCACGCTGGTGGAAGCCACTGACTACACCCTAACCGCGGACGGGTCTGGAATCACGTGCGTAGTTACCTCAACAGAGTGTATAGAAGGTGCTTCCCTGACCATCAGTTACGAGAATCTAACCCCCGGTTTTACTGCTGAATTATTGACCGTTTCTGTAGATCCCCTCTCTGCCGGGGGGGTCTCCAAGGTAACCGTCTCGGTGCTGGATCAGGCTCAGAATGCCATACCGAATATCGATATTACCTTCACCAGCAACTGCGCAGAGACGATCGATCCCGATACCGAGGAAGCGGAAGCGCTGATCAGCGAGAGCATCACATCTGACACGGCCGCGGCGACCCTAGGCGATGCAGTGGCCACCTACCAGGCCAACGGTTGTGTCGGCACTGACGTGATTACTGCCACCGAAACAAGCAGTGGCGCTACAGCGACCGGAACGATCGAGGTGCTGCCGGCACAGATCGGCTCGATCAGATTCGATTCCGTAGTGGTGGATCCCGATGATCCTGCGGTTACCAGCATCCAGATCAAAGAATCTGGCGGGATCGACCGGGGTAATGTAGTTTTTCAAGTGCTGGATGTATTTGGCGATCCAGCTCCCGATCAGAATGTGCAATTCGAACTCACGTCGAACGTCGGCGGCCTCTCGTTGGTTGACAATGAAGGCTTGACTGATCCTCTCGGCCTAGTCAGCGCCACGGTGGCAGCGGGGTTTATTCCGACCACAGTCAGAGTGAGGGCCAGCCTGGATGTGGATACCGATGACGATGGGGTGACGGATACCACCCTGGTAATACTGTCGGAACTGCTGACGGTCAATACCGGCATCCCCGATCAGAACAGCATGTCTATTTCCAGCAGTGTGCAGAACATAGAAGGCAATGGATTGGATGGGCTGACCACCAGTATCACAGTGCGCATGTCGGATGCCTTCAACAACCCGGTCACCGATGGAACTGCCGTGACCTTCAGGACGGAGCTGGCTTCCATCGAACCTGAGTGCACCACCACAGATGGCGCCTGTTCCGTGGTGTTGACCACCCAGGAGCCGCGCACGCCGCTGGATCCAAATGTTAGTTTCCAGACGCTCAATGACGGTTGTCCCGCTGCCAGGATTACCGATGAGCTTGTGACCGTATCCGCTGGTGCCGGTGAGACCAACTACAGGATGGATATCAACGCTACCGTCGTAGTGCAGGATGTTGCCAATGCGTTTCTTACCCAAGGTCTTGGCAGTGATTACACCGTGGATACGGACGGCGGCGGCATCACCTGTCGTAGTCTCGCCTGTGACAACCCTCCCGCGGTGACCGTTCTACAGGTGACCTATAACCGCTTGTGGCTGGATGAGGATCCATACGATATCGTGGATGAGCCAATCCTGATAGCGGCCTTAGCCGGCACGACCGTGGAAACCGTGGATACAGACACTGTCGTTGTGGTAACGGATGCTTCGGACAGGACTCTGGTACAAGCGGTCGATTATAACGTAACCACGACCGGCATAACCTGTATTGCTACCTCCACTGAATGTGTGGACGGCGTGACCCTGTCGATCAGTTACGACAAGGAATTCGTCGGCGACAAGACCCATATCATCAGCAATCCCGGTGTGTCCACGCTGCCCTTCACCAACGTCACCGGGGTGCCCTGTCGCTCCTCCGGCAGGGCCGCCACAACCACGGCCTCCGCTTACAACTTCGGGCTGGGGCAACCCTTCGGGGCACGCTCGAGCGTTCTCGCCTATGCCTTGGGAGAGGAGAGCTTTATCGATACCAACGGCAATGGCTTGTATGACTACGACGAGCCGTTCGTAGACCTTCCGGAAGCCTTCCTGGATAAGAACGAAGACGGTGTATTCAACAATGGTGATCCGAGCGTCGACGATTCCAGGAATCTCGCGAACCCACTCTGCTATGGTCCCACTGCTCCCATCACCAATCCGACGGAGGAGCTGAATGTTTGCTTCCAGGATGGCGGTGAGGAGGAGACCTTTATCGACTTTGGTGATGCCAGCACCCTGAACGACCGCTATGATGCCGGTAATCTGATCTACAACGGCACACTGTGCCCCAAGGACATCAGCGATCGGACCGATACCATCCTGGATTGCCCTGGCGGCCCCTGTGAAGTCTGCGATAGCTTGCCGTGTAACGAAGACACCGATCGATATTGCACGCGGGATCTGGTCAATATCAGGCAACAGATCAATATATTGCTGAGCGGCTCCGGCGCGGCAATCGGTAGAAGGAATGGCGCCGGTGAATTAGTCAGGTTCTTTGATATTTCGGGTACACTGGCGTCCAATCAATATACTTCGAGTTCTTCAGTGATTGCGAATGATGGCACCGTGCTTGGTGCCGGCACACTCTTCACAATTGGCGATGCCAACTCCAATTCAGAGGTATCCCCCGGTATTGGTGAACTGGTATCGCTGACTTCAGGGTCCAGCACCATCGCGTTCGATGTCTCAGACATCTACAATGGCTATCTGCCGGCCACTGCGACCTGGGGGGCCGCATCAGGCACAGACGGCTGTGTGATTCAGAACACTGCCAGCGGAGTTATAGGCAACACGGGTTCTTTGGGATTTACCCAGATTTTCCTCTCGGTAGCGCCGCCAACCAGTCCGCTAACGGGCGGTGCACCCATTACGCTAACGGTGACCACTGAGTCTGGTGGCGTAGTGAGTCAGTCTGCCGTCAGCTGTGTGTATTGAGAGCAGTTTCGCGTAAAAGCAGTTTCGAGTTGCGAGTTGCGAGTAGAAGCAGTTTCGAGTTTCGAGTACGAGCAGTTGCGAGTAAAAGCGATTTCGGGGTTCTGGTGAATCAGGGAAGCTGGGTCGATCCCATCAACTCCAGATCGATCTCACGTGCGGCCTCGCGGCCTTCGTTGATCGCCCACACCACCAGTGACTGTCCCCGACGACAGTCCCCGGCCGCGTAAACCTTGGGAATACTCGTCTTATACTGCCCGTAGGCGGCCTGGTAGGTGCTTCGCTGATCGAGGACCAATCCCAGGGAGTCGCTGATATAGTGTTCCGGACCGAGGAACCCCATGGCTAGGAAGATCAGATCTGCCTGCCAGGTCTTCTCGGTGCCGGCTATCGTTTGTAGGTTTGTGTCGACACCCAGCGTGGTAATTCCCAGCAGCTTACCGGCACCGTCTGTAACAAACTCCTTGCCGGTAATGGAATAGACGCGAGGATCTTCACCGAATGTATGGCTGGCTTCCGCATGACCATAATCGACAGTGAATAGTATCGGAAAACGCGGCCACGGGTTGTCCGCAGCTCTCTGCGCCGGTGGTTTAGGCAGTATCTCGAAATTGACGATCGATTTGCATCCGTGGCGAAGGGCCGTGCCGATGCAGTCAGTTCCGGTGTCGCCGCCGCCTATGACGATTACGTCCTTGTCCCTGCAGGAGATGAATTGGCCATCCGCATGGTTGGAATCCAGCAGGCTCTTGGTGTTCGACTGCAGCAATTCCATGGCGAAGTGTATGCCGGATGCGTCTCTACCTCGAATTGACATGTCGCGGGGGATGGTGGCGCCCGTGGTCAGCAGTAAGGCGTCGTTTTTCTCTAACAGTTCTGCAACGTCGACGCCAGTGTCGCCACGGCCGCCAACGTCGGCGTTGACGATAAACCGGACACCTTCTGCACGCAGTAGCTCGACCCGTCTCGTCACCACGGACTTATCCAGCTTCATATTGGGAATGCCGTACATCAGCAGGCCGCCGACACGATCTGCCCTTTCATAGACGGTAACGTCGTGTCCCACACTGTTAAGTTGTGCTGCAGCCGCCAGACCGGCCGGCCCCGAACCGACGACGGCGACTGACTTGCCGGTGCGTGCACCGGGTGGATTGGCAACGACCCAACCTTCGTCGAAACCTCGATCGATGATGGCACATTCCATGTTCTTGATGGTCACCGGGTCTTCCGTGACACCCAGCACGCATGCACCCTCACAGGGCGCCGGACACACTCTGCCGGTAAACTCAGGGAAGTTGTTGGTTCTTTGCAGCCTGTCCAGTGCATCCTGCCAGTGGGCCTGATAAACCTGATCGTTCCACTCCGGAATCAGATTCACAATTGGACAGCCCTGATCGGATTGGCAGAATGGCACGCCGCAATCCATACAACGGGCGCTCTGCACTTGTAGATGAGTCTCTTCGTGCCCGGCAAAGATCTCTTTGAAATCGATCAACCTGTCCGCTGGTGTTCGGTACCCTTCGGCTTCACGCTCAAATTCTTTAAAGCCGGTGAGTTTACTCATGGTTGAAATCTCAGGAAGAAAACAGCTACTAGCTGCTGGAAGCAAGAAGCTCGTAGCTGGATGTCGTCATCTGCTCCAGTACCCGTTTGTAATCTGCCGGAAATACCTTTACGAATTGTTGCAGGGATTCATTCCAATTATCCAGAAGGTTCGCGGCAACCGTTGAAGCGGTGTAGCGATGGTGATTCTCGATCAAGCACCTGAGTTCGTCGATGTCCGCATCAAGGGTCAGCTGTTCCAATTCAAATGTACCCATATTGCACTTGCCGGCAAAGTCACCGTCTCTGTCCCACACGTAGGCGATACCACCACTCATGCCGGCACCGAAATTCCTGCCGGTTGGACCGAGGATTACGGCGCGACCGCCTGTCATATATTCACAACCGTGGTCGCCGATACCCTCGATCACCGTTCTTGCACCGCTGTTGCGAACGCAAAAACGCTCTGCAGCTATACCCCGAATATAGGCCTCTCCACCGGTTGCGCCGTATAGCAGAACGTTACCCACGATGATGTTGTCTTCTGCTATGAACGTGCTCTCTTTCGGGGGATAGATAATCAGCTTGCCGCCGGACAGTCCCTTACCGACATAGTCATTGGCGTCGCCCTCGACCTCGATGGTGATCCCCTTTGCCAGCCAGGCCGCCAGGCTTTGTCCTGCAGAGCCCGTCAGTTTAATATGGATGGTATCTTCCGGCAGAAGATCCTGCTGCCATTGTTTGGCGACTTCATGGGAAAGCATGGTGCCGACGACCCGGTTGGTGTTCGCCACCGGCAGTTCGATATTGACCTTTTCGCCATGGCGTATGGCAGGTTGTGCCAGTTCGATCAGCTCGTTATCCAGCGCCTTTTCCAATCCATGGTCCTGATCGATGGTGCGGTATACCTCGGTGCCGGCATGAACGATTTCCGCGGGCGTAAGGATCGCGGAAAGATCCAGACCCGAGGCTTTCCAGTGTTCAAGTGCCCGGTCGGTTTCCAGCATGTCTACGCGACCGATCATCTCGTTGACGGTCCTAAAGCCCAATTGAGCCATAATCTGACGAGCTTCCTCTGCCACCATAACGAGGTAATTAACCACGTGATCCGCTTCACCTCTAAATTTCTTACGCAGATCGGGATCCTGGGTGGCGATCCCCACCGGACAGGTATTGAGATGGCACTTACGCATCATGATACAACCGAGTGCAATCAGGGGCGCGGTGGAGAAACCGAACTCTTCGGCACCGAGCAATGCGGCAATAACCACATCCCGACCGGTTTTCAATTGCCCGTCTGTCTGCAGCACCACCCTCGAGCGCAGATTATTCATCACCAGGATTTGATGGGTCTCGGCTATGCCTAACTCCCAGGGCAGACCGGCATGCTTGATCGAGGTAAGCGGTGAAGCACCGGTCCCGCCATCGTGGCTGGCGATCACCAGATGATCGGTTTTCGCCTTGGTGACCCCGGCGGCGATGGTTCCCACACCGATTTCCGCCACCAGCTTGACGCTGATCCTGGCGGAGGGGTTACTGTTTTTCAGATCGTGAATCAATTGCGCGATATCTTCGATCGAATAGATGTCGTGATGGGGCGGTGGGCTGATCAAGCCCACCCCCGGGGTCGAGTAGCGGATCCTGGCGATGTTCTCATCCACTTTGCTGCCGGGTAACTCTCCCCCTTCGCCAGGCTTGGCACCCTGCGCAATTTTGATCTGAAGCTCATCTGCATTGGTCAGATAGCCGATGGTTACGCCGAATCGGCCGGAGGCAACTTGCTTGATGGCGGATCGCTTCGAGTCCCCGTTAGGCAGCCGCACAAATCGCTCGGGATCTTCACCCCCCTCGCCGGTATTGGACTTGCCCTCCAGACGGTTCATGGCGATCGCCAGTGCTTCGTGACTTTCCGCGGAGATGGATCCGAAACTCATGGCTCCGGTACAGAACCGTTTCACGATCTCTGCTGCCGGTTCCACCTGCTCCAACTGCAGCGGCCCGCCAGCGCTTTTCTTGAATTTCAATAGCCCTCTGAAGGTGCAGCTACGGGTCATCTCGTCGTTGGCGTGATCTGCGAAGGTCCGGTATGACTGGCTGTTATTGTTGCGTGCCGCTATCTGCAAGTTAACGATGCTGGTGGGATCCCACATGTGTTTGACGCCACCATTGCGCCAGTGAAAGTCACCGGGATTGGGCAGGGATGGCGCCAGGGTTCCGCCCCGAGCAGGATAGCCGATTTCATGCCGGCGCCTCATTTCGGTTTCCAATACCTCGAAATTCACCCCCTGGACCCGGCTGGCGGTGCCCTTGAAACAGCGCTCGATGATCTCATCCGCCAGCCCCACCGCCTCGAAGATCTGCGCGCCCTTGTAGGATTGCAGAGTGGAGATGCCCATCTTTGCCATCACCTTGAGCATCCCTTTGGCGCTGCCCTTCTTGTAGGCAGCATCGATCTTGGCAGTGGAATCGTATTCCGGTCCGACCAGCAGGCCATCGGTACGAGCCTGCGCCAAGGCGTCCAGTGCCAAATAGGGGTTGATGGCATCGGCGCCATAGCCGATCAGCAGGCAGTGCTGATGTACCTCTCTGGCTTCGCCTGATTCCAGCACGATGCCGATTCTGGTTCTCTCGTGGCGGCCGACCAGATGATGGTGCACGGCGCCGCATGCCACGAGGGAACTGATCGCTATACGCTTGGCTGATAGATTGCGGTCAGACAGAATGATGAGGGAGAACCCGTTCTCAATCGCCTCGGACGCTTCTCGGCAGATTCGATCCAGCGCGCTTCGTAATCCCTCCAGACCGGTTGATATCTCGTAGGTAATATCGATGACCTGGCAGTTCCAGCCATCCTGGTTAATCTGCCGGATCGCACTCAGTTCGCTGTTGGTCAGGATGGGATGGTCCAGACTTAGACGATGGGCGTGTTCTTCCGAGTACTCTAACAAGTTCTTTTCGGGACCGATAAAGCAGCTTAGGGACATGACCACTTCTTCCCGAATAGAGTCAATCGCCGGGTTGGTCACCTGGGCGAACAGCTGCTTGAAGTAGTCGTAGATCATCTTGGGGCTGTCTGACAGACACGCCAAAGCAGTATCGTTACCCATGGAACCGAGTGGATCGCGCGCTTCGGTGACCAGTGGCAACAGCATGAACTCCATCGTCTCCCGTGTGTAGCCGAACGACTGCATGCGCGGTATGAGAGATTGCTGATCGACTTCGGGCAGATCATCGGGCAACGGCAGCGAACTCAATTCAAGTTTTTGCCTCTGCAGCCATTTGCCGTAAGGACGTGCGGCGGCAAAGATCCCTTTCAGTTCCTCATCCGGGATCAGACGTCTCTTTTCGAAGTCCACCAGAAACATCTTACCCGGTTGCAGGCGTCCCTTTGTCTTAACGTTAGCAGGATCGACCGGCAGCACGCCCACTTCCGACGCCATGATCACCTTGTCGTCATGGGTAAGGTAGTAGCGAGACGGACGCAGGCCGTTTCTGTCCAGCACTGCTCCTATATAGTGGCCATCCGTGAACGCGATGGAGGCGGGGCCATCCCAGGGCTCCATCAAGGCGGAGTGGTATTCGTAGAAATCCCGCTTGGACTGCGGCATATTGATATCGGATTGCCACGCTTCCGGGATCATCATCATCACGGCTTCCTGCAGCGTCCGTCCAGTCATCAGCAGGAATTCGAGGATGTTGTCGAAGTTGCCTGAGTCTGAACACTCGGCTTCTATGATGGGAAAGAGCTTCTTGAGGTCGTTACCGAACAGGTCTGACTCAGCCACTCCCTCCCTGGCGGTCATCTGGTTGATGTTGCCGCGTAGCGTATTGATCTCCCCGTTATGGCTCATAAAACGGTTGGGTTGTGCCCTATCCCAGGATGGAAACGTATTGGTGCTGAAGCGGGAGTGGACCATCGCCAGATGGCTCTGGTAGGACGGGTCATTCAGGTCCCGATAGAAGGGGAATAGCTGCCTGGGAGTCAACATCCCCTTGTAGACAATGATCCGGCTGGACAGGCTGCAGGCATAAAGCAGCAGTGCCTGGGACAGTTTGCTATTGCGCAGCAGGCGGGAAAACCGCTTGCGGATCACATAGAGTCGTCGTTCGAATGCCTGGGGTGCCAGTTGGTCAGCAGCACCGATAAACAGTTGCTCAATGACCGGTTGCGCTGCCCTTGCGGCTGGTCCGACATCGGCGCCCTCAGCATCGACGGGAAGCTGACGCCAACCCAGGCAGTGCTGCCCCTCCTCAGCGATGGTCCGCTCGATGATCTTCTTGCTGCGGTCACGTTCAGCATCGTTCTGGGGCAGGAATATGTTACCCACTGCATAGTGCCCCACATCGGGCAGCTCTATTTTCAACTCGCTGGCAGCGAGTTTCGCGAAGAATTCGTGGGGTAAGGCGGTGAGAATTCCTGCACCATCGCCCGTGTTTTTTTCGAAGCCGCACGCTCCTCGGTGTTCCATGCTGGAGTTGATGTAATAAGCGTCCAGCAAGATCTGGTGACTGGCCTGACCCTTGATATTTGCGACAAAGCCAACTCCGCAGGATTCCTTCTCATAGGTCGGATCATACAGGCCTGTTTTGACCGGCATGCCCAGTCTGATCTGCTGTGCGAGGGCCTTATTCATATTTGGCGCTGTTTATCATCACCGCAGACAGATCTTGATCGCAATGAAGGCGAGCAAATAAGGTCGACATCCATGCAGACTGGGACTGCGATAAACGGCTGAGTCTCAGTTGTAATTTCTTGTTCAGGTTTCGATCCTTGGTAGACAGTTACCGATCCCCATCCGGTTGGATGAGCATGGTCTAAGCGTCGGAAAACGGGTCGCCAACAATAACATTCGAGAGCAGAAAGTCAAGGCAGCAACGGCGGCCACTGCTTTATTGATTTCCTAATATTGTTTTATAAATCATTGAAATATAACAAAAATATGTGTGAGATCCGGCACTCACAGACGCCGCCGCAGGCGCTTCCGAGGTGCTTTAGAGGTGCCTCAGATAGGCTTCAGGATCATTCAGAAAAGCCTTGGTCAGGGCAACGTGTTCGACATCCTGCCATGCGATTTCGGCAACCGGGGTAGCGTCGAAATTGAGGATGGTGGCGCCCGTAAAGGCCATCAGAATGGGTGAGTGGGTCGCTATGATGAATTGGCAGGATTGCGCCACCATCTCCTTCAGTATCGACAGCAGGGACAGCTGATGGATAGGTGACAGGGGTGTTTCCGGTTCATCTAGAAGGTAGAGCCCTTGCGGATGCAGGCGGGAGCGCAACAGGCTCAGAAACCACTCGCCGTGGGACAGAGCATCCGGGTCTTCACCGTAGCGGTCAGTCAGCGCCTGTCGCTGCCCTTTCGCCATGCCCGTCGCCAGCATGCGTCCATAGCCGCTCAACGTGTCCTCGAAGTGGCTGACCAACTCGGTGAATTCATCGATATTCTTCTGTACCCGCTTGGTGAAGCCGAACGCATCTTCAGCTCTGAAGAAGAAACTCTGTCTCGGTCTGCGGCTCTTTATGAATCGGAACTGCTCCGCTAAACGCCTGGGATGCTTGAGGGTGGCGTCCTCAGCTATCTCGGCGCTGCCGATGGCAGGCGCCCTCATGCCCGCGGCCAGGGCTTCCATAACGGTTGATTTGCCGGAACCGTTTTCACCTACAAAGAAGGTCACCGGGGAGTGGAAGTCGATCCTCTGCAAGGATTCGATCACCGACAGAGTGAATGGGAACTCGTCCGGTATCTCACCCGACTGTCGTTGTTCAACCGCTCGCAGGTAGTTCATACATGCTGTCCACTGGACCCACTGCTGCGTACATTGCTCACTCAACGAATCGACGTCGCCGCCTCAAATCCGGCTAACGGGCTAGTACTCCAACTACCTAGAATTGATGGGTTCAGAGCTTACCAGATATCGGGGCCGCCCAGGCCAAGAAAAGGCACAACCCGAAGGGAATGGTCGGGCCGCGCAGGCTAGTTCTTTTCAGGGTTGTAACGCCGTATTGGCCTGGGCGGCCCCGATATCTGGTAAGCTCCCTTCGGGCAAGCCGAGAAGCCGTCGTCCACGTTGTTGCGACTCTTGGAAAGGACTAGCCATTCCCGGCGAATCGCGCCTAGCGGCCAACGGCTTCTCGACTTGCTGAACCCATCAATTCTAGGTAGT
>JASMJM010000032.1 GCA_030749725.1 Pseudomonadales bacterium
ATAGGCTGGTAATCTCCATATTTGATGAGTCCGTAGGGTATTGCTCCGTTACTGAACGTTTTACCCACAAATCGGATAGTTTGAAGCAACTTGACGTGTTGAACTCCCATTTTTCCAAGCTGGGTATCCCGCCTGAAGCCATAGAGTCGACCGTTGTCCCTGGCTATTCCATTGAACGACAACAGTCAGCCACGCAGTCAGCGAATTCAACCCGCTGACCTGCGCGTTTGAATCAAGACTCTGTGATCGTCGCCGGGCCGTTTACAGAACCGAGTTACAGTGTTAGACGAAGCGTTTCCTGTAGCCAATCGTCTTAATCAGTCGCGTGCCGCATTAAGACTCTTAACCACCTCGTCAGACAAATCGGCCTTTGGACTAAGGTAGGCGAGTGCGTTTGGATCTTTTATAATGATGGTGTAATCCCTCTTCTTGGCGATCTTCTCAAGTAGCGGATCAACCTTTCTGAGGATCCTGGCAACCAGTTCCTTGTCTTTCTTGGCCAGATATTCCTTGGCGTCGTCAACAAATCTTTGCAGCTGTTTGTCCTTGAGTTGGATGGTTTCCAGCTGGGCGACAAGGTCGGTTTCGCTGGCATCCTGTTGCTGTCTGGCTTCTGCAAATTTGGTCGTTCGTTTCACTGATCTATCCTCCATAAACCATCGGCTTATCGCCCGCATGGCAATTGCTTTCGTGAGTTACACCGTTAAGGATAGAGAATCCCATGTAGAATGTCACCCTGATCGTCTGTCTCACATTGGCGTCAAGACAAGAGTGGAAGTCAACTATCCGCTCCTGTCACTATCCGCTCCTGTCAGTTGCCATAGCTTTCCTCCTCAAGTAGCATCGACGCACTTGAGTTCGTCCAAGCGGTCACCGTGCAGACCAAGCGGAATAGTCAGATGCAAAAAGTAGTCGGAGGATTAATAGCGGGAGTTCTGGTTTTTTTTGGTGTGATTCTGGTTGTTTTCAGAGGGGGATTGGAACCCACTACCGGTCCCAAGGGGCTGGCTGGTGATACGGACACTGAGCGGATGGCAGCTCACATCAGCCGAGTGACTGCAACTGTCACCCGGGAAAGGATCATGGCGGCTGACGATGAACCGGGTAACTGGCTTGCCCACGGCAGAACCTACGATGAGCAACGCTTTAGCCCACTCGCCCAGATTGATGATCAAAATGTGACCGATCTCGGACTCGCCTGGCATTTCGATACCGGAACCACGCGCGGTCTGGAAGCGTCTCCCATCGTCGTGGACGGTATCATGTACAGCACCGGTTCCTGGAGTCTGGTATTCGCCAACAATGCAAAGACCGGTGAACTGATCTGGAAATACGATCCTGAGGTCCCCAAGGCGTGGGGTGCCAATGCCTGTTGCGATGTGGTCAATCGTGGCGTAGCGCTGTGGCGGGGCAGAGTCTACGTAGGTACGTTGGATGGGCGTTTGGTCGCCCTCGATGCAGCGACCGGCGCGGTACAGTGGGACGTCAACACAATCGACAGAGGCCGCCCCTACACCATCACCGGTGCCCCGAGAGTGATCAACGGCAAGGTGATCATCGGCAACGGTGGCGCAGAATATGGCGTGCGCGGCTATGTCACCGCTTATGACGCCAACACCGGTGCGGAGAGCTGGCGCTTCTACACGGTACCCGGTGATCCCAAACAACCGTTTGAATCAGCTGCCCTGGCGAACGCTGCCGACACTTGGAACGGAGCAGACTGGTGGGTGATAGGCGGGGGTGGCACAGTCTGGGATTCTATGGCGTACGATCCGCAGTTGAACCTGCTCTACATTGGCGTCGGTAATGGCACGCCCTGGAACAGGAGCGTCCGAAGTCCCGGTGGTGGTGACAATCTCTATCTTTCCTCCATCGTCGCCCTGAATGCGGACAGCGGTGAGTATGTTTGGCACTATCAGACCACGCCCGGGGACAGTTGGGACTACACTGCCACTCAGCACATGATTCTGACGGAGTTAACCGTTCGCGGCATCGAACGCAGAGTCATCATGCAGGCTCCCAAAAACGGATTCTTCTACGTGTTGGATAGAGAAACAGGAGAGTTCTTATCCGCCGAACCCTATGTGCCTGTTACCTGGGCCAGCCACATAGACAGGGAGACCGGTCGTCCGGTGGAGACGGACAATGCCCGTTATCAGGCCGAGAATCCTCTTTCTCTGCTGAGCCCCGAAGAGCAACTTGCCACCCTTCAGCAGATGTCTCAGCAAGAGATCGAGCAGACCTTGCACAAACCTTCCCCCTATGGCGGACACAACTGGCATCCGATGTCATACAGCCCCATTACCGGCTTGGTGTACATTCCGGCCCTCGATATCCCGTTCGCCTACGGCAATGAACCGGCGTTCCGGTACGAAGCATGTCGTTGGAACATCGCCGTGGACTATATGCTGAATGCGCCCTTCGAAGACAAGGAACTTGCCGCTACTCTCGTTGGGATGGTGAGGGGTCACATTTCGGCCTGGGACCCGGTGAACCAGCAGGAGGTCTGGCGAGTACAGCACGCCGGATCCTGGAATGGCGGCATCCTCTCTACTGCAGGCAACCTTGTTTTTCAGGGCACATCCCATGGTCGTTTGGTTGCTTACCGGGCTGACGATGGCGAAGAGCTTTGGTCGGCCGCTGCTCAAACCGGCATCATTGCTCCCCCGGTCACCTACATGGTGGACGGGGAACAGTTCGTAACGGTTGCAGCGGGTTGGGGGGGTGCATTCGCACTGGCATCCGGTGCTTCGGCAGAGAAGCTCCAACAGAAGAGCAGGGGGAGGATACTAACGTTCAAATTGGGGGGTCAAGATCGTTTGCCATCGATTGTCGAGGACGGGCCCTTTCCCGAACCGTTAACATTGAGCGCGGACGAGGCGGAAATTTCTCAGGGTAAATCGATGTACCACAGGTATTGTGGTGTTTGCCATGGCGCGGGCGTGCTCGGCGGTGGTGTCATATCTGATCTAAGATATACAGTTGCTGAAAGACATTTGGTGTTTGAAGATATCGTGCTGGGAGGTATTCTGAAAGATCTTGGCATGGTGAGTTTTGCCGACGTATTGACCAAGGAGGATGTCAGGGCCATCCAGAGTTATGTAATTTCCCGGGCCCATGCTCTGAAAGAGGAACTGGCTCAGCCCTGAGGGATCATGGTTATGAAGTGGATACTCTATTGTCTGGGAGGCCTGGCAGCCATCGTGGTCATCCTGATATTCGTCGCGCAAATGTACGTGGGCGGGGTCAATGTGCCTTTAGGCGAGGGCAAAGTGGACGCCGATCTGCTCGCCCGACGAATTGTCCTTCCCGCCGGATTCGACTTCGCGGTCTATTACGCCGACATCGCCAATGCGCGTATCATCAGATTCACCGATGGCGGTGAGCTGCTGGTGGCCAATCCGAATCTAGGCAGGATCATGGTCCTGCAAAGAGACGATGATGGTGATGGCCAGGCAGATGGTAAACGCTTGTTAATCGATGGACTCAACGGTCCCAACGGTCTGGACTTCTATAAAGAGTGGCTTTACATCGCCGAAACGGACGCCATCGGTCGTGTGCCGTTTGATCACCAGAGCGGTACCCTGACGGGCGAATATGAGCGGATTGTGACAGACTTGCCGGGTGGCGGAAACCACTGGAAGAAAACACTGCTGTTCGGGCCCGACGGGCTCATCTATGTCACCTTTGGCTCCTCGTGTAACGTATGTGACGAGCAGGATAAGCGCAGAGCTGCCATGCTCCGTTATCGGCCGGACGGCAGCGGCGAGGAGATTCTGGCGACCGGATTGCGCAACAGTGCCGGGTTCGATTGGTCGCCCCTGGATGGACAGATTTATGCCACGGATAACGGTCGCGATATGCTGGGGGACGACTATCCTCCCTGTGAACTCAACAAGATCGAACCGGGCAAATTCTACGGTTGGCCTTACGCCAATGGGAACAACGATCCGGATCCCGATATGGGTGAAGGTAAAGAGCGTGACATTGCCGCCGCCACACCGATAATACACGGGTTCCGGGCTCACACGGCGCCGCTCGGAATCATATTCTTAAGGAGTCGGCAACTTCCCGAGGAATACCGGGGAGCGGCTCTGGTCGCGCTGCATGGATCATGGAATCGAAGTGAGAAGGATGGCTACGAAGTGGTTTCGCTACATTGGGATGAAGCGGGACAGATCGAGGAGAGACCTTTCATGACTGGGTTTCTATTAGATGACGAAGCCATCGGACGTCCGGCTGAACTGACGGAAGGTCCTGACGGCTCCATCTACGTAGCGGATGACTATGCTGGAGCAATCTATCGGGTCTCCCATCGAGACTAGTTCGCGCCTCTACACAAACAGGCCACTGGGACGTAAGTGTAAAGACCGATGAGAAACGTTATCAGCAAGGCTTTGAGACAGATGCCCGAAGCGCGGACTTTTAGTCTGGACGGGCACTGATTGCAGATGGAATTGAAAGCGGATTTTAGCGTGGACGCCAGCGGCCTTCGCTGCCCGGAACCGCTCATGTTGGCGCGCAATAAGCTGATGGATATGAAGAAAGGTCAGGTTCTCGAGTTGAAGGCTACCGATCCCTCTACGACCTGGGACATACCCAACTACTGTAACTATCTGGGTCACGAACTGATCAACAGGGAGGAGAAGGGCAAGCACTACTACTACTGGATACGCAAAGGCAAGTGATCGTGGAGCAGGATATTGGCCGGTTCGTATGACTATTACTTTGCCTATGGCAGCAACATGAATGTCGCCCGAATGCAGGAACGACAGATGGATTTCGATCATGCTGAGGGTGGGGTATTGAGTGATTTTCGATTGGCTTTCAATAAGAGATCGACAAAACAGATCGGCGTGGCGTCCGCCAACGTGGTGCATTGTGCAGGATCTTGCGTGGAAGGGGTTGTATACCGCCTGCTTGATAGTGACTGCATAGCAAGAATGGATCCTTATGAAGGTTACCCATTGCGCTATGATCGAAGGCAACTACCGATCCAGCTAAGTGGCGGTGACCAGCAATCTGCCTGGGTGTACATCGCCAATCCCGATTACATAGACGAAACTCTGAAGCCGGCACGCTGGTATCTGAACCACCTGCTGGCCGGCAGGGAGCATCTGTCAGAAAGTTACTACCAACAGTTATTGCAGGTCCCGTGCAATGAGACTCCACCCGATCGAACAGGGTGATTTAGGCAACAGAGCGTCCCAGGATGACAATATGGCTGGAGAAATGCCGGAAGGCTTCGAAACGGATCCTGATTTTGATCCGGCGGAAGACTACATAGGGCCCTTCTACTATAGGGAGGAAGGGGATTCCTATCGTTATGCATTCAGGGCTGATGACCGGCACTGTAACGCTTTCCAAGGGGTGCACGGCGGTGTGCTGATGACATTTGCAGACTACGCTCTGTGTATGGAAGCAACCGGCCACTATACAAACGAGAATTGCCTTACCGTCAGTTTCAGTTGCGACTTTGTATCCGCCGGCAGCATCGGTGATCTGATCGAGTCGAGTGCCGAGGTGATACGCAAAACCGGCTCCATGGTGTTTGTGCGCGGAACCGTATTCTCGGGTGATGAAACCATCTTGCGCTATAGCGGCGTGGTGAAACGGCAGCGCAATTCTTGATCGATGGGCCGAAGAGGGAGGGTGCATTGCTCAGACTGGCTATGGTGCTCAATCCTCTGGCAGGTTTGGGGGGTGCCGTCGCCCTGAAAGGCAGTGACGGGCAAGAGACAGTAACCAAAGCATTGTCGCTGGGTGCCGAGAGTCACGTATCAGAACGCGTTGCAGCAGCGCTGGCGGTACTCGCAGATCACATCGATCAACTCCGATTGATAACCTATCCTGGCGAAATGGGCGCGGATGTCTGCAAGCTTACCGGCATCCCAGCGAACGTAATCGGTAGCATCCATCATGGCAGAACTACCGCTGCGGACACCCAGGCTGCCATAAGGGACTTCCAGGAGGTCGGTGCGGATCTGATCCTGTTTGCAGGCGGGGATGGCTCTGCACAGGATATATGTGCCGTGGTCAATCCCGGGCAACCGGTGTTGGGTATTCCATGCGGGGTAAAGATGCATTCCGGAGTCTTTGCTATCGACCCGAGCGCAGCGGGAGCGATTGTCAGGAAGATGATGGAAGGGGACCTGATCAATATCAAAATGGCGGAGGTCCGGGATATCGACGAAGAAGCTTTTCGAAGGGGTGTGGTGAATTCGAGATACTGTGGTGAGATGCTGGTACCGGAAGAGGCCGGTTTTCTGCAGCAGGTGAAATCCGGCGGCCGCGAAGTCGAAGCGCTGGTGGCAGAAGATATTGCTGCTGAAATAATCGAAAATATGCAACCGCACAACACTTACTTCATCGGTTCCGGTTCCACCACGGCAGCCATCATGACACAGCTTGGTTTGGCCAATACTCTGCTGGGATTTGACGTGGTAAAGGACGGCGAACTGCTGTTGGCAGATGCTACCGAAACACAACTACTGGCGGCAGTCGATGAAGACTGCACTAAGATCATCCTGGCGATTATCGGCGGTCAGGGCCATATTCTTGGCAGAGGCAACCAACAACTCAGTCCTGCCGTAATCAGGAAGGTTGGCCTGGAAAACATCATCGTTGTGGGGAGCAAGACCAAGATCAAAGAATTGCAGGGACGTCCACTGCTGGTAGATACCGGTGATCCCGAACTGGACAGCCAGTTCAACGGTTTCATTCGGGTCGCGACGGGCTATGACGATTGGGTGATCTACAAGGTCGGCTTGACACCACCAAAGCGGAGTTCGTTACAGGGGCCGGACTCGCCTGAAATGTAAACTTCTCAACGGGTCTGGTGCTGCTCCTACTGAAGCGTTCTGATTCGTTAAGTGTTCCTGTCTTGCGACACAGACTTGATTGGACCCAAAGCAGTGCCCGTCGAAACAGCTCCAATCGTGATCAGGCCAATATATGCTGAATCACCTTGCCGATTGCGATGGAAGATCTGTTGTCCAAGGATCTACGCAGCTGATTGATGACCAGCATTCTGTCCTCTAATACCGACGGGGACAAGCCATCCGGTTCCTCTTCACGCGGTTCCTCATCATCGAGGAGGGGTTCGATGTAGATGGGTTCGGCAATGGCAGAGAGCTTCATGAAGGCTCTTAGAGTCAGCGTCGCCTGGTCTATGCCATCCTGCCTGATGCTATCTGAATAGCGCAGGTACCCTTCTTCCTGCAACCACAGCATGGCATAGAAACAGGCAGAATAGCGGTCAGTGTGCAGACCATATTCATCGGGTTCGTCCGCACCGGAGACTTCAGCCACATAGATCGCGGCCTTGCTGGGAAAGGACGCGTAAAGAATACTCAGGATCTTGGCAATGTCCTGGTAAAAATACTCTACATTGATGTCAGCCATGTTGTGTTCCCAATCTGCAGGCAGACGGTCTGGCGCTTACCAAAACGGAATTGGTGTTCTTATGGATACTGTGAAAAAATGCATGCTGTTAGGTCAATGATAGCAGGAGTCAAGTAGCGTGAGTAAGGTTTTGAAAAGCGTGCAGGAGTGGAAATCGGCCTTGACCGAATTGCAGTTTGAGGTGACGCGCAAGAAAGGAACTGAACGCGCATTTACGGGTGAGTACTGGGATACCAAGACAGCGGGAGTGTATGCATGCATCTGCTGTGGTAAGGAGCTGTTTGATTCAAAGGTCAAATATGATTCCGGAACCGGTTGGCCCAGCTTCTATGAGCCACTTGAGGACGACAGCATCGCCACCCAGGAAGATCGCAGCTTGTTCACGAGGCGAACAGAGGTCCTGTGTGCAAACTGTGATGCTCACTTGGGGCATGTATTCCCCGATGGGCCAGCCCCAACGGGCCAGCGCTATTGCCTCAATTCGGCTTCCTTGGACCTGGTTCCCCGCCAGGATGAGGAAGAGTGATCCGACCCTTTGCCTGGATTCCTGCCATGGTTGGGTCCATGCCGCAGGTTGTGAGCGAGCTGCCAAAAAAAGAGGGGCAGGTCTGTAGATATCAACTCGAAGAGTGTGGCATAATGCGCATCGACATATTATGTCAGCGGGAGGTGCAATGAAGTTCTCTTGGACATCCATCCCAACGATCATCGTCGCCAGTTACCTGCTGGTCGCCTGCAGTAATTCCGGAAAAGCCCAACTGGAAGGAGAGCTGCTCAGTACCGAGAGGCGGCTGCAGGAGCTGGAGAAGTCTCTGAACGCGGGCGCGATCCGGAATGCCGGTATCCTTCGCCAATATGCGCAGATCCTCACCCAGAAAAGACCGGAACTCGCCTCCTTACTGAAGGAACTAGAAAAGGAGGGCACCGGCGGTGGACCTGTTTTCAAGGATCTGCAGGCCCGTTTTGGTGCTGTGAAGGATGAGACGGAGTATTTTGAATCCTGGACGGATAAGGTAACGGAACTCAATTCGATTCAGACTGCCGCTCAACCTTCGGTCTTCAACGATGCCCTGTCCGATACGGTCAATGTCATCGCCGACATGTCCGGCGGTGAACTGGCGCGCGTCAATGCGGTTAGTCAGCAAGCGGAGCAACAGACCAATAAATCCAAGAACTATGGAGCCGGCAGTCAGTATATAGGCAATCCTCGATACGGCAGTTGGAACCATGGCTCGGGTGGATCCGTCTGGGCCTGGTACGGTCAGTACGCCTTTTTTTCCAGCATGTTTGGCGGACGTCGTCACTATTACAATGACTGGGCCGGCAACCGGGGCTATTCGTACTACCATGATGTAGGGCGAAACTCCTATACATCTCCCAGACAAAGGGTGGCGCAGCGGGATGTCCAGCAAAGGGCAAAAAAACAGTTCGGCAGATCTGGAAAACCCTTTAGCAGCCCTTATGCCAAGTCGCGAACCGGTGCCAAGGGGATCAGTAAGGCCAGTACGGTACAGAAGAAATCCGCATTCAAAAGCCCCTATGCGTCATCCAGAGCCAACAAGAGTAAGTTTCAAAGCAGCACACGTGCCAGCAGGTCGAGAACGTCACGGGGGTCCTCTAGAGGAAAATAAGTCAACGCCGACTTGCCTGCACCCCATAACAGAACATAGGACAGGATTATGAGTGAACTGCTCAACCTAAGCGAAGTGGACATTTGGACCTATCAGATATTGCTCATTGATCTAGCAATCGCTGTGTTGATGATTGCCGGGTTGCGGTTTATCAGGGGACTGGTCACCAATGTAGACAGCACCGAAGAGCTGGCATCCAAGGATAACTACGCCTTTGGAATCGCCATGGCCGGCGGCACCGTTGCCCTTGCGCTGATGTTGACGGGTGCTGTTTCCGGGGAACCGGGTGCTACCCTGGTGGATGAATTGATCAGCGTGATTTCCTATGGTGTGTTGGGGCTTATCCTGCTGTGGGTTGGCAGGCTGGGTCAGGATAAGCTGGTACTGACGGGTATCGAGATTCAGGCGCAGATCAAACAGGGCAATCTTTCTGCCGCCCTCATCGACGTAGCCAATACGATAGCGACCGGCTTGGTGCTGCGAGCGGTGATGATTTGGGTAGAGAGTGACACTTGGAATGGTTTGATCGTGGTGCTGGCTGCTTTTGTGATCACTCAGGTGCTGTTGGCTGCCGTGACGCGTTACCGTCTGATGGTTTACTCACGACGTCACGAAGGGGCAAATCTACAGGTTGCCTTCGAAGCAGGAAACGTCGCGCTGTCGGCGCGTTACCTCGGCCATATCTCAGGCGTCGCACTGGCAGTAACAGCAGCGTCCGGCGTGGCGCAATACGATACCGACAATCTGGTAGTGGCGCTAGGTACTTGGGTAGGTGTGACGATTCTCTTCACGGTGCTGGTGTCCGTATTGGCGATCTTTGCCCGCAAAGTCATCTTGGCGGGCGTGGATGTGGTCGATGAGGTGGATAACCAGAAGAATGTAGGTGTTGCTGCAATTGAAGCGGCAATCTACATTTCCATCGGACTGTTCTTTACCGCCCTGTTTGCCTGAACAGGGCGGCACCATGGTGAATTCAACGCTCAGGGAATCGCCTGACAGAATTCAATTGCTGCTTCACGACGGTACGCTCATTCTCATCATGGGCGTGCTGGCTGCCTGTGGATTGATATACGAGTACCTGTTGTCCCATTATGCAGGACGCATCCTCGGTGCTGTTGAAACGGCCATCTATGCCATGATTGGCTTGATGATCGTTTCCATGGGATTGGGTTCTCTGGCTGCCAGGGTGATCAAAGACCCCTTTACCGCCTTCGCCTGGCTTGAGGTGGTCATCGCCATATTGGGGATCACGTGTATCCTGATAATTGCAGCCCTCGTGGCATTGACCTCCCTGCTTCCCCAGGTGGTGGTGGATACGTTTCTTCTACCGCCGGATTTGCTGCCCGGGGGCGGTTTTTTCGCAGCTCTAAAAAAGCTGGCCGTTGCCAGTCCCTATTTGTTCGGATTTGTACTGGGGTTTCTAATCGGCATGGAGATTCCATTGATCGCAAGGGTCAGAGAGGAGCTGCACGGTATTCATCTTATGCACAATATCGGCACGATCTATGGCGCTGACTACATAGGTGCCGGCATCGGCGCCGTCATCTGGGTCGCGATCATGTTGTCGATGGATGTCACCCAGGCCGCTGTTCTTACCGCCTTGGCAAATCTGTTAGCGGGTCTGCTGTTCCTGTGGCGATACTGGTCAAGGATCGGCTATTCGACACTCCTGCTCGGATTTCACGTCCTTATTCTGATATTGGCGTTTGCCGTGCACCGTAGCGGCGAAGACTGGGCGTCCAGCATGACCAATCTACTCTACCGGGACCAGGTGGTGTTCGATCAGAACACGCCGTACCAGCATCTAACCATTACCCAAAGGGTTCTATCCGGCGATATAGAACCTGTGTACGGCTTCTACATCAATGGCAGGTTGCAGTTTTCCAGCCACGACGAACACATCTACCATGCGATGCTGGTTTATCCGACCATGTTGGTCGCGGAAAGAACAGAGAAAATACTCATTATTGGGGGTGGCGATGGATTGGCTCTGCGCGACGTACTCAAATGGGATCCCACTCAAGTGGATGTCATCGATCTGGATCAGCAGGTGATTGAGTTCTTTTCGGCCGAAGAAGGCGCCAACCCGCCCTATTACCAGCGGGCGCTGTGGCAACTGAATGAACGTGCTTTTTCCGATGAGCGGGTGAAGCTGCGGTATGGCGATGCTTTCCTGGAAATCGATCGATTGCTGGAGCAGGGCGAACTTTACGATGTCATCATCATCGATCTGCCGGATCCGGGCCACCCGGACTTGAATCGGTTGTATAGCGTCAATTTCTATGCGCGTTTGGGCCATCTGCTGACGGGTGGGGGGGCGATGGCGCTGCAATCCACGTCACCGTACCATGCCAAAAAAGCGTTTCTGAGCATCGGTCGCACTGTCCAGGAAGCGGGGTTCCGAAACGTGCAACAATATCGACAGAATGTGCCTAGCTTTGGCGAATGGGGCTGGACCATCGCCACCAAACTGGGTCAGACGCCCCGACAGAGAATCAGTGCAATCGATGAACTGCCACTGCATGATGGCTGGATTTCAAAGGGCTTGATGCTGGCAGCGTTTGAATTCCCAGTTGGTTTTTTCGATGATCTGGACGGTATTGAGATTAACTACCTTGGCAGTAACAGGATCTACCAGTACCACCAGCAGGCCTGGCAGCAGGAGCAGGGGATTTACCAGAAATAATGATCGATCTGATAGTTTTTTGGAGTTCTGGGGACAGTTTACTTAATTATCTATCAGATAATTAAGTAAACTGTCCCCAGAACTCTAAGTAAACTGTCCCCAGAACTCAGGGATACAGATACCGAAAAAGTTGGAAAAAAGTTTGACATATTATGTCGTCGAGCTAAACTCAATCCCGCGACATAATATGTCGCAGAGCACAAGGAGCAAATCGGATGAATACACAGGATCTCGCATTGCGGTTTTCCGAAGTGGGCAACTACGAAGGATATACGTTCGAGTGTCAACCCATACCGGGTGAAGTGGAGGTCTTACAGATAACCGTAGGAGACTATGAAGAGATACCCTGTTACCTGTCCATAACCGATACCCAGATACTCTGCATATCCTATCTATGGACCGAGGACGAGGTCAAAGCGAAGTCCAGAACAGAACTGCTGGAAGAGATGTTGGAGTTGAACATTCCCATACCACTCTCCGCCTTCTCGAAGATCGGTGAACGCTACGTCATGTTTGGCGCTCTATCGATCACCTCTTCGTTCGAAGACATTTGTCACGAAATTACCACCCTGTGCGAAAACGCGATTGAAGCGATAACTGCACTGGAAGAATTCTTGGATTAATCAGTGAACTCTTGAGGAGCACAAAATGAGCATTTTAAGCAAAATCATGACAGCCGTTCGCGGTGGCGCTCGGGAGGTCGGTGAACTGGTAGTTGACGCTAACGGGACCCGTATCTTCGAGCAGGAAATTCAAGATGCCAAGACCCATCTGAACAAAGCCAAGCACGATCTCACCGATGTGATGGCCAAACAGATGCAGGCTGGTCGCAAGGTGGAAAGCCTGAAGAAGGAGGTCGAGGAGCATGAGGGATATGCCGGTCAGGCATTGGAGAAGGGCAACGAGGAGTTGGCGCTGGAAATCGCCGAGAAAATAGCTACCTTGGAGGCCGACCTGACTGAACAGGAAGAGGTGCACAAGTCCTTTTCGACCCACGCAAACCGGTTGAAAGATCTGGTCAAGAAGACTGAGCGGCAGATCAAGGAGTATGAGCGCCAGCTTACCATGGTCAAAACAACGGAGAGCGTACAGAAAGCCAGTGCCGCCATTACCGATAACTTCAGCTCGAGCAGCTCCAGAATCCTGAGTGCAAAAGACTCTCTGGATCGCATAAAGAAGCGCCAGCAGGACAATTTTGACCGCCTGTCTGCCGCAGAGGATCTGGAAGCCGAGAACTCTGAAAAGGGCTTGCAGGACAAGATGAATGCAGCCGGCATCGGCGAGAGCGCCATCACGGCCAGTTCAGTGCTGGATCGCATCAAGGCCAAAAAAGGCGGATAGCATCTCTTTTGTGCAGGCCCTGAGTGGGCCTGTTTTTTCTTGCTGATGCCTGACGAGAAGCTGCCCCATGAAATCATTCGTAAAGGCTCTTTGGAGCAGAACAAAGAAAGACCCTGAATCCAGACAACTCGACAATGCCAGCGATCTACTCGAAGGTGATCTGGTGAATATCAGCGATAGCTATGCCTTGCCTGCTCAGATCAGAGGGAGCAGCTTCAAGGTTATTGCGGTGACCACCTATCAGTTTGAATACGAGTTCGAGACTAACTTTAGTCTTGAGGGGCAAGACGACTACCGTCTTAATCTCCTCGTCGAGAAAGAGGATGGGCGGGAAAGAGCAGCCTTCTCATTATCCATCAATCGAGATATGGTAGAGCAACTCTTCGATCTGGATCAGTTTTCTGAGATATTCGATGAAGACGTGCAAACGGATTTGGAACTACAGCAGGAATCCGAGGAACTTGCAGGATGGACCGCCCCCGTCTATCGCCAGCAAAGCTGTGCGGAGAGGGGCTACTATTACCAACAGGACTATAGAGGGGAGTCGCCGCCGGACGAAGAGGGAGAGGGAGAACCTTTCGACTACTACAGTCTGGTCAGCGACGATGGTGACTATGCCGTTGAAATTGAGGTTTGGGATGAAGGTGAAACCGACGTGGTACTGACCATCTATCGTCCCATTACTGACATTAAGGAGTTGTGGCCCGGGAGAAAGGAATAGGTGGCGCAGAAGGGAAAGATGCCCGGTCGCTGGGCCGATGAGAAGAAGACCATCAAGGCAGTGCAGGTCGCCTTCGATGTAGGGGAAGAAGTGCAACTGTTAATTCGAAGAGAAGCTCTGGAACGGGGGATAAATCCACCCGATAGGGTCAGGCAAATCCTGGGGCTTCCTACTACCACCAAACCACAACGACCACGCCTTTCGATCTCACTGTCTGATGCTGACTTCAGGATTCTGGCAGAAAAATTCAATACCGGAGAGGAAGACCGCTTGTCCATCCGCCAGATCGCTGCGGAAAAGCTCATCGCACATCTGGAAAACAGAAAAAGCGAATCTTGATTGCCCGGTTGTTTATATCCAAATCCCATGGGAAGATGCTGTCAATTAGACAGCAAGCTGCCATGGCTCCCGAATGATTCGACTTCACCCTTTCCTCCGGCGTTTGCGGCGCCAGGAATGGTACAGCCTGCAGACTGCAAGAGACAAAAAACGCAACATCATCAGGCTGTTTGCCATTCTGATCTGTCTGGTATCGATCCACGTGGTGGGGATGATGCTGGTAGAGGGACAGTCGCTTAGAGATGCTATATGGTTCACGATGACGACCATCACCACGGTCGGCTATGGCGACCAGTCACCCACCACAGTGTGGGGCCAAGCGATCACAATAACACTCATGTATCTGGTGGGGATTTCTCTACTTGCACAGATAGTTGGGGAGTGGATTGAGTTTCGAATTGATCGCAAAGAACGAATGTTGAAAGGCATGTGGAGATGGGACATGAATGACCACCTTGTAATCATCAATTCTCCCGACAGGGATGGCGACAGATACCTGCAGACATTGGTCCAACAGGTTCGCAGCTCACCGAGTTTGGCGGATTGCCCGGTGCAGATCTTCTCCCCTGATTTTCCCAATGGCCTGCCCGATTCGCTGCAATCAATGGGCGCCGTTCACCATCACGGTGTACCCGAAGGAAGCGACAGCCTAAGCGAAGTGGATGTAGAGACCGCCCGATTTATTCTTATTTTGGCGGTGAATGCCGACGATTTTCGCTCGGACAGTTTAACTCTGGATGTACTCGGGCAACTGAAGGCCCTGGCGGTGACGGGCTATATCATCACCGAGTGTGTTCAGGATGAGAATCGCAGCAGGTTCAGAGAGTTGGGTGCAGATGCGGTAATCAGACCGGTACGGGCATACCCGGAGTTGATGGTGAGAGCTATGGCGGCACCGGGCAGCGAAGAGATTCTGGAGAACCTGTTCAGCCATGAAGGCGTTCACCCACGCCGCTACAATGTTACTGTCGAAGCCGGCCAATGGAGTGATTTAGCCGTGCGCTTCCTAAGCCATGGTTTGGGAACGCCGCTCGGCTTTGTCAGTCACGCTGATGAAGTGGTCACCAATCCGCGTGGGGACGCGCCTGTGTCGGGCAAGGCTATATTTCTGATCGTTAACCATGATGCTATCCCCGCTTTATCCGAGGTGGAAGACTGCGTCAGCGGTTCATAGATGCCGAGTCAACAGAGAAATTCCTGGCAGGATGGCGCAATCTATATCCTCACCTTTGCCGGGATTCTCTGGGCTGTGGAGATCATCAATGCCGCGCTGAGTCATCGACTCAACGTCTTCGGAATCTATCCCAGAGAGCTGATCGGCTTGTGGGGATTGCTGCTCTGGCCCTTCCTGCATGGCAGTATTCAGCATCTCGCGGTCAACACCACCCCGTTCGTGGTACTGGGCTGGTTTATCGCCATGCGCGGCCCCGCCATCTTCCTGCAGACAACCATCATAATCACGTTGCTGGCTGGTGCGGGGGTATGGATATTTGGCCGAGAGGCCTTTCATATTGGGGCCAGTGGCCTGGTATTCGGCTTTTTCGGATTTCTGGTGGCTCGGGGCATCTACGAGAAGAGTATCAGCGCCCTGGCGATCGCCTGCTTCACCCTCTTTTATTACGGCGGAATGATATTCGGTGTCCTGCCCAGCGACGGATTTATCTCCTGGGAAGCTCACCTGTTTGGCCTGATGGCCGGGATATTTGCAGCCAGGATTGTGCCGGTTAGAGCCGGCTAGGAGATCAGCCTGTGTCCGTCGAAGGCAGCCTCTCGGACGGACTTTTGTTTGGCTCAGGCTTGAGGATACAGGAGTCGAAGCCAGCTTTGTTGAGGATGTATGCGGCAAGTTCGCTGCGTCTGCCACCATCGCAGGTGGTGACATAGGTGATGTTCTGCTTCAGCTTGGTGAGATTCTGACGTAAGACCTGTAGGGGGATATTGACCGCCGATTCCATGCCATCCGCTTTGAATTCCTTTGGCAATCGGACATCGACGATGAGTACCTTCTGTTCGCCGGCCTCTCGAACGGCTTCCACCTCTTCCAGGGTGACGTACTCCTGTACGGGTTGCTGCAGCAGATGCTGGAAGTCGTCTTTGCTGAGTCGCATCATGGATCCCTTGCTCAGCATTGTAATGGTGGCGTTGCGGGGGGCATCGCTCACCAGGGCATCTTCACCGAAACAGGCCCCGGGACCAATCTCCGCCAGTGTCTTTGTCTTCTCTCCCACCTGACGATCGATGCGCGCCCTGCCCTGCTTGATTACATAGAAGTAGTCACCCTCTTCATCCTGCTTGATGACCGTCTCTCCCTTGTTGAAAGCAATCTCACTGAAGCGTGTAAATACCTCCTCTATATTGCTGGGTGGGAGGAGTTCAAACAGATGAGATTGCAGTAGAGATGACATCCAGTCCTCTTCGATTTCTTCATCCTCACTGATCCCAGTGACGACAACGCCGCCGGAGTGATCGAGGGTCAGTGCCAGGTCGACGGCGTGCTTGTCAATGACAAGTATGCGGCAGTCGCTGGATGCAATGGCTGTGACAACGTGGGTTGAATTGTCGTCGAGCATTTTAAGACTTGGCTCAGAATCCGATTCAAGCTTGACGACGTTGAATTCTTTGTCAAGCAAGTCCATTGACCCCGATACCAGCCAATGACAGGACTGATTCTCTTCGTCGCGCTTAAAGAGTATCCTGCCCTCGTGCAGGCTTACCAATTTGGCCTTGGTAGCCAGGTCGTCGAGACGGTTCTGCGCAAGCTCATCAAGTGGTGCAAATTTCTTAAGTAGGGCAGGATTTACCTGCCTGTTGCCGGACATAACGTTCTCATAGTTCGGGTATCTTCAATGTCTAACTCCGAGGGTGAACCGGCAACGTGGGTTGGTGAACCGGTGTGATGGCAGCGTGTGATAACAGACCTGCCGTGACAACTTCCCGATTGCTCTTATAGATAATGAATTCTACCCCAAATCTTGTTTGCAGTTGGTCGGTAAGGGGACCGTTTATCGCTCTAAGTCCACGGCTCAGCTGAATACAGTCATCAAATGGGATTCTCCGCAGTCATCCCAATCTGCAGCAATGCTAGCGCTGGTCGTCCCCAATTGCTACCCCCTCAGTTTCATTCCATTTGCCATCTGAGTCAATCAGAGTTCTGTCGGAAAGCCAGAGTTCCAGCTGCATCGACCAGAGCCTTTTCAGCGTCAGGCCAGGCGTCTCAACGCAAGGTCTATCTGTGTCAGCGCAAGGTCTATTTGTGGCAGCGCAAGGTCTATCTGTGGCAGCGCAAGTTCTATTTGGGTCAACCAGAACTGAAGCCGGATCAACTGGAGTATTGAACAGACATATCAGTTTCGTTGGGGCTCCACATGCCCTGCACCGACCTTGGATCCGTTGTCAACGGCAGTTTAAAACTGACCCCCTTTGATTTGATTCCGGCAGTTCAAAATTGACCCCCCTGTGTCTAGTCAGTAGTGATCTCTTGTGGTGGTTTCTTAATAATTCCGGCTCTT
>JASMJM010000033.1 GCA_030749725.1 Pseudomonadales bacterium
ATGGCATATTGTTTCTGAATTGTCTGAAACACACCCTTGCTATATTGTCAGGTTGGTGCAGGAAGAACCCAGCTTCCGGGTTGGCTGGCTGGGCGATGGGGTCTTAACCTTCTTAACAACTTTATGAGCAGACTCTACATAAACTGCCGACGTAAATAGGGGAGTATTTACGGCGGGAACAGGAGGGACTATGTCGCTGGCAGTCGTCTACAGCAGGGCTCAGCTCGGAATCGAATCACCCCTTGTGACCGTTGAGGTGCAACTGGGAGGCGGTCTGCCGGGGACTTCAATCGTCGGGCTGGCGGAGACTGCGGTGAAGGAGAGCAAGGATCGCGTACGGGGTGCACTCAAGAGTCTGAAGTTCCCGTATCCTCAGACGAAAGTCACGATCAACCTGGCACCTGCTGATCTCCCCAAAGAGGGTGGGCGCTTCGACCTCCCCATTGCACTCGGCATATTGGCTGCCATCGGCTCTGTCCCGCATGACTTTCTGCAGGACATGGAATTCATCAGTGAACTGGCGCTTACCGGCGATCTTCGCTCCGTGTCCGGCGTATTACCGGCGGCCATCGCGGCCCACAACGAGGGCCGAAGCATCGTGATTCCCGACCATAACAAGGAAGAAGCGGCCCTTCTCCAGAACGCCATCATTCACCCGGCCAGCAACCTTATGGCAATCTGTCATCATCTAAATGGCGACAAGTCGTTGCCACGAATCTCAACACCACTGCTCCCGGCCACGCACAGCCCCATCCTAAAACTGTCAGATATCCGCGGCCAGTTTACGGCCAAGAGAGCGCTGCAGATCTCCGCCGCGGGCGGCCACAATGTAATATTCATTGGCCCGCCCGGTACGGGCAAGACCATGCTCGCCAGCCGCCTGCCTTATCTGTTGCCGTCGATGCCGGACGAGGAAGCGATAGAGGTGGCTTCGATTCAATCGGTTTCAAAATTCACCTTTGTGCCATCCCTCTGGAGAACCCGCCCGTTCCGCACACCCCACCACACTGCTTCGCCGGTGGCCATGGTGGGGGGTGGCAATCCTCCCAAGCCAGGGGAGATTTCTCTGTCTCATCAGGGCGTTCTGTTCCTGGACGAACTACCGGAATTCACCCGCAAGGTCCTGGAGGTACTGCGGGAACCGATGGAATCCGGTGAGATCGTGATCTCCAGAGCAAAACGGCAAGTTCGTTATCCTGCCAGATTCCAGCTGGTTGCGGCCATGAATCCATGCCCTTGCGGTTATTATGGTGACGACCGCGGTCGCTGTAGCTGTACTGAAGATAATATCCTCAAGTACAGGAACCGAATTTCAGGCCCACTGCTGGATCGAATCGATCTGCATGTTGATGTTCCGGCCCTGCCAAAAGGTCTTCTGTCTGATCCCGGATCCGTGACTCGAGATGACTGCGAACACGAGCAGGCGGTAAGCAAAGTGCATTCTGCGCGGCGTCGAATGTATCAACGTAGCGCCAAGCCGAATCGCGATCTGAGTAACAAAGAAGTGGAGAGACTTTGCACGCTTACGGCAGCAGATCGTGAATTACTGGACACTGCCATGGATAAATTCGGGCTTTCTGCCCGCGCTTATTTCCGCATACTCAAAGTTGCGCGCACCATTGCGGATCTGTCAGAGTCAGACGGCATTGATACGCAGCATCTAACGGAAGCGCTGAGCTATCGGAAATTGGACCGGTATCAATTGGTACACGGTTCCTAAGTCGCATCGGGCCAAGCCACTATTCATACTAGTATGCTGTCCCGCAGTTAGGTGGTCATTACTCGATCGGCATATTTTGTTCCTGGCGAGGCGCGAGGACGCCGCGGGTTAGGCACCCTCGCCGGGCGCCCTAGCCGGGCGCCCCACAACGACGAGCAACGGGGACGCCCAGTCGAAGTCCAGGGACGAAATAGGCCACCGAATAAGGCCAGTTAATTGCGGGACAGCATATTAGTACCACAACTCTTTGTCGACGATGTTTTTGAGCTGCAGTCCATCACGAAAACGTCCTGCGTTTTCCAGAAGGATATCGAGGCGACGTTCATTGATGTCCGTGGCGTCAGCTACCGCGACGTGTGGCGTGATCAGTACATTGTCTAGACGCCACAGCCGGTGAGTCTCCGGCAATGGCTCCACTTCAAATACATCGAGACCGGCACTCGCAATCGAACCTGCCTCAATGGCGTCAGCGAGATCGTCAGATCTGGTCGTCATACCGCGGCCGATGTTGATGAAATATGCCGACGGTTTCATGAGCGCAAATCGATCGGCATTCCACATTCCCTCCGTCTCAGGCGTATGGGGCACGGTGGTGACAACAAAATCTGCCGACGGCAGCAATCTTTCGAGTTCATCCGGGGCGAACAGTTCGGCGGGAGAGTCATGCTCACCACGCGGATCAATGCCAATGACCCGCATGCCAAAGGCGGCACAAAGACGCGCAGTCTCTGCACCAATTCCGCCGACGCCGTGAATCAGCACGGTCGCACCCGTCAGGTTTGTGTAGCCATGTTGCCGAGCGCGACGGTCCCAGCGCGACTCGTTTTGAGCTCCGATCCAATAGCGCAGGCCGCGGGACAAGGCAAGCATGAACATCATGATGTGATGGCCGATGTGATCGGAATAGATGCCGCGAGGATTGCAGATGGTCACGGGATGCTCGATGAGTTCCTGGTAGTAATAGCCGCGGAAGGGACCTGCAAATGGATTCTGCAGCCAAGCCAGGTTTTTGGCAGAGTCGAGCAGTTGCGGCGGCACCCAGCCATATGCACCATCGGCGTCACGCAGTTCACTGGCGGCGACTTCTTCGGATTCCGCCAGGACGACCGACCATTCAGGTACTTCATCGGCTAAACGCTGCGCCCAGATGCTGCTCTGATCATCAAGGGGCGGCAGCATGACAAACTTCAGATCAGCCATCGACGTCTCCTGTTTCTGCATTGTGTTAGCGCCATCTCAGGCATAAACCACCAACGTGCATGAAAGGTTGGCAGTATACAAAGCGCCCATCTATATTGCGAAATCAGCAGCACGAGTTCTCTTTCGTGCCCCATGCCTGGGACACGAGTTTGAGCGAACCGTTGCGCCGCTGCGTCCCAGCAAGACGGTGCCACTCAGATCTTGTTTACCACCAGGCTAAGCTTTAACATAACGAACACGAGGCAGTTTGCCGTTCATTACTCTGCAACATACCCAGGAGGTCTTAATGATTGAGGTAGGAGCCACAGCGCCCGACTTTGAACTCGATTCCCACCTAGCCAACAAGAAATACTCGTTGACCCAATTCAAAGGTGAGAAGAATGTGATGTTGGTGTTTTATCCATTGGACTGGACACCTAACTGAAGCACCGAGATGCCGGATCTTCAATCCAATATTGAAGATTTCAAATCGGCAGATACCCAAGTCTTGGGTATTAGTGTAGACAGCAAGTTCTCCCACGATAACTGGGCCAATTCTCTGGGCGGAATTTCATTCCCCCTGCTGGCGGACTTTCATCCAAAAGGTGCAGTGGCAGGCCAGTATGGCCTTTACTTGGAGGCCAATGGCATTACGGATCGAGCCACGGTTATCATCGACAAAGAGGGCATTGTGCAATTTGCAGAATCGGCCGGGATACCCGGTTTGCGTAAAGCAGAGGATCTGCTGAGTGAATGCAGGAGAGTGAATGGCTGATCCACAGCTGGAGCTGTATTTCTATCAGCAATGTGGCTTTTCAAGGAGTGTACTCAACACCATCACCAATTTGGGAATTGCCGACAAGATCACCTTGAAAGATATTCGAGAGCAAACCGAATTTGAAAAAGAGCTGATTGCGATGTGCGGGGATTCCACGGTACCGACCCTGGTAGTGAACGGTGAAGCGATGCGCGAATCGGATGCAATCAACAGTTTTCTGGTGGATAATTTCCTCGATTGATACGTTTGGGACACATTGTTCGCGACCGTAGTTGGGGACGCGTAGTCCGGTGGCAATACCTATCGGGAACTGCGTTTCCCGGACTACACCTGCGAGCCAACTACTGCACCATCACCCCTTAGGATAATTGTTGCCTAGAATCTATCGATTACTGCGCCGCTTCCAGCCGTGCCTGGAGCGCGTCCACCTCTTCATTAAGGCTTGGGGGGATCGCATCACCGAATTGCGCATAGTGTTCGCGGATCCCAGGTAACTCCTGCAACCAAGCCTGCACATCCACTTCGAGCAGTTGCCGCATATCCTCTTCGCTGACGTCCAGTCCGGTTACATCCAGAGAGCCTTCGGTGGGCAGATTGCCGATGGCGGTCTGCCTCGCATCGGCTGTGCCGGCACAACGCTCAAAGACCCATTTCAGCACACGGCTGTTGTCACCAAATCCCGGCCACAAAAATTCGCCACTGTCGCTCTTGCGAAACCAGTTTACGCAGTAGATGTTCGGCATCACGGCACCTTCCGTTGCTCCGATCTTCAGCCAGTGCCCCCAGTAATCCGCCATGTTGTAGCCACAAAAGGGCAGCATGGCCATGGGATCATAGCGAAGCTGGCCGAGGTCCCCCGTGGCCGCCGCAGTTTTTTCACTACCCATAATCGATCCAAGGAAGGTCCCGTGCTGCCAGGAAGTCGCTTCCGTGACCAGTGGCACCTGTGTTGCCCGGCGGCCCCCAAACAGGATGGCGCTGATGGGAACCCCGTTGGGATCGTCGTATTCCTTGGCGATTACCGGACACTGGGACGCCGGTGCAGTGAATCGTGAATTGGGATGAGACGACGGTTTGTCGGAATCCGGTGTCCAGGATTCACCCAGCCAACTGGTGAGGCGAGCCGGTGATTCCGCTGTCATCTCTTCCCACCAGACGTCCTTATCCTCGGTCATGGCAACGTTGGTGAAAATACTGTTCTTCTTCAATGCTGCCATGGCGTTGGGGTTGGAGTGATCGCCGGTTCCCGGTGCAACGCCAAAAAAGCCCGCCTCCGGATTGATGGCATAGAGACGACCATCAGCACCGAATTTCATCCAGGCTATGTCGTCACCGACACATTCGACTTGCCAGCCGCGAACGGTCGGGTTCAGCATGGCGAGATTCGTCTTGCCACAAGCGCTCGGAAAGGCCGCTGCAATATAACGTTTCTCGCCTTGCGGGTTGATAAGCTTGAGAATGAGCATGTGCTCCGCCAGCCAGCCCTCCTCCCTTGCCATGGTCGATGCGATGCGCAGTGCAAAGCACTTCTTCCCCAACAGCGCATTGCCGCCATAGCCAGACCCATAGGACCAGATCTCGCGCGTCTCCGGAAAGTGGCTGATATATTTCTCTTCGTTACACGGCCAGGGAACATCCTTCTGTCCCTCCTTCAAAGGGGCACCTACACTGTGAAGACAGGGCACGAATTCACCGTCGGCACCGAGCACATCCAATACCTTGACTCCCATGCGCGTCATAATCCTCATGTTGGCTGCTGCATAAGCCGAGTCGGTGAGCTGCACGCCGATGTGGGCGATGGGTGATCCGAGTGGACCCATACTGAAAGGGACCACATAGAGGGTGCGGCCCTGCATGGCACCGGTGAATTTTTGGACCAGGATCTCTTTCATTTCCTCAGGTGCCAGCCAGTTATTTGTCGGCCCAGCGTCCTCCTCTTTGGAGGGGCACACAAAGGTCCTGTCCTCCACCCGGGCAACATCGCTGGGATCGGAGCGAATCAGGTAGCTGCCAGGTCTCTTCTCATCGTTGAGCTTGACGGCAGTCTTGTTCGCCAGCATCAGCTCAAACAGCTGGTCATACTCCTCCTGCGACCCATCGCACCAATGAATCTGGTCCGGTTGGCACATGGTGGCCATTTCGTCCACCCACTTCAGGAGCTTTTTGTGTTTGCTTGGCGTCGTCATCTGTGTAAACCCCATCCCTAAAGATTTTTGTGGTGGTAAAACGTCATGCCGTAAAATAGATCGAGTGGCAGCTAAATTCAATCATCCAATACACATATTTCGAGATGTGGGCAATTAATTTGAGCGCGATGGCCGAACTTGCTGCTCAGCACGATATTACGAACACCAGTTGCGAATGGAGTCGACGTATAGACTCCTGATTGCAGTGGATGGCCTGATGTTCGGGGCTGGCAGAATGTCGATCAAAAGCTCAGAATTGCTCTTGAGGCAATTTTGGTGTGCACGACGATTCGTGCTTGGCCCAACCGCTGGATATCGAAGAGGAATCAACCAGCAGGGACGGAGAGTGAGGAGTTCCACAATGAATAAGAACTGGCGAATGAAGGCGGCTACCTCCTTCACAACCGGGAAGAAATCCGCGGTCGGTTCGCTCGGCATGATAGTAACCAATAACCCGCTGGGTTCAGCCGCGGGGGCACAGATGTTTGCCGCCGGCGGCAATGCGATCGATGCGGCAGTCGCTTCCTTGTTTGCGCTGACGGTCGTTGAACCGATGATGGTTGGCATTTTTGGCGCCGGCATGTCCACCTTAAGACTATCCGGCGGCGACTTTGCCTTTATTAACAACTATACGGTTGCGCCGGCAGCAGCCAGTCCGGACATGTATGAAACCGTCTCCGATAGTTGGCCGGACTACCAAACAGTTGCCGATCGTGCCAACGATGTTGGGCCGTTGGCTGTCGGCGTGCCGGGAACGCTCAAGGGGTGGTGTCAAGCATTGGCATCCTACGGCACCTTGTCTCTGCAAGACGTCATGCAGCCGGCAATCGGATACGCAGAACGTGGTTACCGTGCCACCAGATACCTGTCCGGAATCATCCGGATGGCTGCGGCCGATATCGCGCGCTATCCGGAAACGGCCAAGATCTATATGCCGGGGGGCGAGCCACTGCAAAGCGGTGAAGTCGTATTGCATCCGGAATACGCAGATACTCTGAAGTTGGTCGCCAAGGAAGGTCCTGATGTTCTGTACGCAGGCGAACTCGGCGCCGCTGCTGTTGACTACCTGCAGGAAGTGGGTGGTCTAATCACACGGGACGATCTTCGCAATTACCGTACAGTGACGGCTGATGTGATTCGCGGCAGCTACCGCGGTTATGAAATTGTCGGCCCACCTCCTCCCACCGCCGGTGGCGTACATGTCGTGGAAATGTTGAACATACTTGAGGAGTATGATGTAGAGGAGATGGGGTTCGGCGGCGCCGACTCTATTCATCTGTTAGCAGAGGTCCTGAAGATCGGTTTTGAAGATCGCAATAAGTACACAGGCGATCCCGCCTTTGTGGATGTCCCAGTAGAGATGCTTATCGACAAAAAGTTCGCTGACAAACGGAGAGCGGAAATCGACTTGGCAACTGCCAGAAACGTCAATACTGCGTATACCCGGGAATCAGATCACACCACACATTTGACCGCAGCGGACGCAGCGGGAAATGTGATTGCCGCGACTCACACCATTCACAACGTATTCGGCTCAAAGGTCACCGTGCCCGGCACGGGGATGCTACTCAATAACACGATGAATATCTTTGACCCCCATCCCGGTACGGCCAATTCGATCCAGCCTGGTAAGCGGGTGACAAGCAGTATGTCACCGATCATCGTGCAGAAGGATGGAGAACCCGCATTCGCTATCGGTCTGGTTGGTGGCACGCGCATATTCCCCACAGCGCTGCAGGCCATTGTCAATCTCATCGATCACGGCATGACCGCACAAGAAGCTGTCGAGGCACCGCGCATCTGGACCCTGGGGGAAGACCTTGAGATGGAGATGGGAGTTGCTGAGAAGATCCGATCGGATCTGACAAAACGCGGGCACAATATCAAGGAGATGAAGGTAATCGGTGGTGGCATAGGTGCCATCAGCTTCGCGGATGACGAGATGACCGGCGCGTCCTGCTGGCGAGCGGATGGCACACCGATTGGCCTGGCCGGTGGCATGGCCAGACCGGCAACCAGATTCAAAGTCTAGAGTGGTACAGGAGGTCTTGGACGGCTCTCTGTTACAGCGACTACCACAAGAAACTCTGGAGCGCACCGGTTAGGCGGGGGTAACCGGACGAAACTTGTGTGATTCAGATCTGCGGCTTCACGGCGATGACTGCCATCTCGGTCGACTCCTTTTGCAGAGGAGAACCGGCAACGTCTGCGTAGAAATCACCAACATTGAAGCCGCTCGCCTCAAACTCGTGTTGCAGCGACTCCCGGCTAAAATACTGCAACCAGTTGTAAACGACTCTTTTTCCGGTCGGAGAAAAAATCGTGTACTTATCAAGCGCGACCTTTTCAGATTCATATTTGGAGGTGTTGAGGAAGCCGTAGTAGTCCTCCGCTGCCCAGAAACCACCCAGTTGGTTACGGGCATAGGATGCACTCTCTTCTATCCGGCTAAATGCGTTCAGGCTGTATACGTCGAGCAGAACTCTACCCCCCGTTTTGAGCAGCGAATAGAACTTCTCAATCATTAGGCGACGTTGTTCCGGACTCAACGCACAATAGTCACACATGATCATAATGATCAGGTCGAACCTTTCGTCTGTGTCGAACTCGAGGTAGTTCTCCTGAACATAGTGGATGTCCAGTCCCATTTCTGTTGCAGTATTGCGTGCGTATTGCACCGATCTTTCTGAAAAATCAATGCCGGTTACGCTCGCCTGATTCTCGGCGAGTCGCGTTGTGTACAGACCGGGACCGCACCCGAAGTCGGCAATGCTCGTGTTCTTATTCACCTCGAATCGTTCAACAATCCACTTTACGGACTTCTCAATAAATACCCTGTTTCTAGAAGATCGATCGATGGCTTCATCTAGGTGGGCCTCCAGCATCTTCTTCGATGTATGTTGATCAGTCCATAGATCTTCCACTGTACAGAATTGAAACGGTTCCGGTTTGGAATTGATCTCTTGCAGTTCTTCGAACACGGTTACACCTCAGCATAATGATTGTGGTAAGTTTACTGAAATCCAGCTGTTATTGCTCCCGTTCGAAAAGTCCCGTTTATAGTCAGAGATCACGATGTCCATGCCCCCTCAAGCAGTTATCTTTGATCTGTGGGAAACTCTAATCACCGCATATGATCCTGACTGGGACCCGCAACCTACTGTGGCCGATCGACTGTCGATCGACAATCAAGCATTTACCAAGCGTTGGTCAGAGTCCCGGTTGCGACGCATGACGGGAGAGATTCCGGACTATCCGACTGCTCTCAGAGAGATTGCCAGCTCGGTAGGACGGCGACCCAGCGAGACCGTCATCCAACAGCTTTTTTCCGAGCGTAAAGAGATCCTGTCGACCCCTTATCTGCACGTAACGGCTGATATCATTCAAATGCTGGCCGCCATTCAGAATAGATCGATCAAAATTGGTCTGCTCAGCAATGCTTCCGTTGAGGAGGTATCCGGCTGGGATCAAAGTGAGCTGGTTCCCTTTTTCGATCAAGTCGTGTTTTCTTACCAGGTAGGATTAGCCAAGCCCGATCCAAGTATCTACTACCTTACCTGTGACAGACTGAAAAGTCTTCCCGATAGAACTGTGTTCGTAGGGGACGGCGGGAGTGATGAATTGAAGGGTGCCAGGATTGCCGGTTTGAGGCCCTTTTGGGCAACCTGGTTTCTGGATTGCTGGCCCCTCAACATGAGGCGTGACAGAGGCTACGCGACTCAATTTAGTCGTTTGCAGCAGCCGGTGGAAGTAGTTGATATGGTAGGGAACAGCAACTGGGATGGATGACCGGGAGCGTCTTGTTTGGCGGGCTCGTTAACTTAGCATGGTACGAATCATGGAGAGTCGATATGAAACTGAAAGTAAAAGCATTTGCACTCACTTGCGGCATCTTCTGGGGTTTAGCCCTTTTCTTGCTCACCTGGTGGATCATCGCCTTGGAAGGTGTCACGGGTGAAGTGACCTTCATAAGCCGTGTCTACCTTGGCTACAGCATAAGCCCGCTGGGCAGCGTCATCGGCCTGGCCTGGGCTTTTGTGGACGGCACAGTTGCCGGGCTGGTATTTGCCTGGCTGTACAATCTTATTGCAGAACCTTCGCAACAGGTTCAACAGGATCGGCCCTAGCCAACTGCACCAATACTGGCCGACAGTTAACAGTTCTTCACTTGCGCATGTAACGCAGGATGCGCTACCATTTCTGCCAGTTGGATCGAGGGCCGGTTTGCCAATCTTGAGACCAACGCTATAAGCCTTAATACATAGGAGTTCATCATGTCTACCTCCCCCTCCACAAAGGGTGGTGCGGACTACTCGCTACCGCCTGACTGCACAACAGAAACTCTCGGTATCGCCTTCTTTGACTTGTCGCGCTTTGCCGAATGGTCCTCATCCGATGAAGACAAACCTGTTGCGGCATTTTTGCAGCAGTTTTACGAGCTTGCTGCCAAGATCCTCGAGCCAGGAGGCTGTCGTCTGGTGAAGTTTATGGGCGATGCCGGTCTGGCCGTGTTCCCAGTTGACAAGGCAGAGGATGCGATCCTGGCTCTGTGCGAGTTCTCGACTGCGGCACGACAAGCAGCGCTTGCTGTTGGTCTCGATGCCTACTGCAACACCAACATCCACGTTGGTGATGTGATCACCGGCACGTTCGGCCCGGCGGGATCGGCGCGCTTTGACGTCCTCGGCAAGGCTGTCAATGTCGCCGCGCGTTTAGGTCGGCGTGGCGTCACACTTTCGCCGCAGGCCTTCCGCACGCTGAGCGAGGAGGCGCGCCAGCGCTTCCAGAAGATCACCCGGCCAATAACGTACGCATTTCGCGGCTAAACAGGTGGAAGGATCCGTGCCATGATCGTTTTTCACGGAACTACTGCCAAGCGCGCTGCCAAGATCTGTGTGGACGGCTTCCTGCCGAAGAAGCCTTCGAAACGCGTCTGGTTCGCGGAGAGTTGGTCCTATGCGGAAGGGCGCGGCCGCACCCAGGCACGACGGTCACGGGATCGCCACGTCGTCTTGACATGTGACCTCGATCTGATTCAGCTACGGCATGCGCTGGGACAGAAGCGCGTGCTGCACCGCCGCCGCGTCATCTCCATCCAGGGAGCCGTGCCGGTGTCCGTGTTGCGTACCTGGCCTGCTGCGGTCGACACTGCTTCTTCACCAGTCGAGTTGGCTAGCTGGATCAACGGCATCCTACGCACTAAACAGCACAAAGGCGTTAGCCCGAAGCACAAGGGCGTGCAACGATTATCTCGTTGGGTCATCAACCGTCTCCGGCAGCAACCGAACAACCGCATCAGTCCCACTGAGATTCTCGACAATGCTCGAAGGTGGCTGCCGGAGTTCTTAGGCGACGTGGAGATAGATCCCGCGACTTTGCATGTTCGGCCCCGGACCAGGACCGTCGAAGTCAAGATCGAGTATCCGGATCCGGCTGGAGATGAGCGGCAGTACGAAGCACTTGAATTGCTTGAAGCTGACAAGCCCAAGCAACGCATACGCGGATTACAGCTCCTAGCCAAACTGGAAGATGCCGATCTCTTTGAGTGGTGTGCCATGCTTTTGGATGACGAGTCAGTTGAGGTGCAAGTTGCTGCGCTAAAAACGATCACCCACTGCGAGGATGCTGATCCGGACACCATCGCGCCGTTCGCCGAAAGCGAGGACAAACGCATCCGGGCGGTGGCAATTGCCGCACTCGCCAAGCACTCGGGAGATGCTGCACCCCTGTGGTTTCGTCGGGGGCTCACCGACCCCTGCCCCAACGTGCGCCTCGAGATGGTGTCGCTGTTGCCGCTGCTCGATCCGGCCGAGCATAAGGAACTATTCGAACTCGCGTTGTACGATCCGAACACGCACGTTCAGCAGCGTGCCGAACGCATGACTCAAGGCAAGGGCTACGCCAAGCCTAAATGGTAGTTGTGACGGGATTTACCGCGAATGAAAGGCAACGACTACTCGAAGCGTACGTGGTAGATGTGACAGGATTTGCCGCGAATGAAAGGCAAGGACTGCACGGAGCGTACGTGGTAGCCGTGGCAGGCGAGCGAAATGCTGAGATAGGAAGCCAACATGGATGTACTGCAATGGATTGAAGAGGCCCTGGATGCGAAGACCTGCAATTCTGAGGACTTCATTTACGAAGATATGGACTCTCAGTCAGGTCGATCACTACCCATCGTGTACCAGGAATTCGATTCCCGACGCAAAGGACATTGGCAAGACAGAGGATCGCTGTTTGACTTCCTGTTCTCGGTTCGAGGCGAAAACAACAAGCTCCTCGATTTCGGCCCGGGAGATGGCTGGCCCTCGCTCATCGTTGCCCCGTTTGCTGCAGAAATCATCGGGATTGAAGGATCTGAGAAACGCGTGGCGGTTTGCAGCGAGAATGCCACACGATTGGGTGTTGCCAATGTGGAATACGTGTTTGCGCGCCCGGGCACACCCTTACCGTTTGGGGACGACACCTTCGACGGGATCATGGCTTCCTCGTCCGTTGAACAGACGCCAGATCCTCAGGCCACGTTGGCAGAGTTATTCCGTGTCCTTCGCCCGGCGGGTCGTCTTCGCATTAATTACGAATCGTTGTCGGGCTACAGAAATGGACATGAACGGGATGCATTTCTATGGGGGATGGGCGCCGATCGCTGCCGGCTCATCCTATATGATCGAGACATTGAACATGAGTGTGTTCGGCAATACGGCTTGACCTACGCCGTTTCTCAGAAGAACCTAGTCAAGTTATTGGACGCAAGTGAACGCTCACTTACATTCGATTCACTCACTATACAGCGGCTTGAGGCGCTGTCCTACAGACTACTCGATGCGCGCGTCTGCAGAACCACTCATCCATCGGGGCAAACACTGGCCACTTGGCCGCTTGATATTGGCTTTAGCGAAGTGTATCCGACACATAGTGGTTCGACCTCGGCAGGAATGCTCTTCGACAGCATCCCCAAAAAGCGTCACCCGTCGGATCTGCAGGGGGTGGACGAATTAGTTCGACCTCTGGCGGAAGTCGTGTGTGCCCTGGCCTCGCCACTGGATACAGATCCCATGCTTACCGCCGTCAAGTAGATCAGAAACCAGGCCGGCGACCAGAAGTTACCACCGGCCCATCGAACCTTTCGTGATTTCATGTACCTCTATAAGCATAACCATTGCTGAATAAGCGTAACCACTGCTGAAATCCGGTTTCATGATGATCGAACTCACCGATCTGGTAAATCGTGCCAGGAAGGGCGATCAGAAAGCGCTCTCGGAGCTTGTTATCCTGTACCGTATGCCCGCCCTACGGGTTGCCCAGAATATTCTGGGCGACCGGGATGATGCTGAAGATGCCCTCCAGACCGCATGGATCCTGGCAATTCAATCCCTCGATTCGCTGCGGGAGCCATCCAGGTTCGCTGCATGGCTCTACCGCGTGGTCGCTAATGTATCGCTGCGACATAGGCAGCAGCGAAGGGCGATCGCAGATGCAAGCAGATTGCTGGAATTGGTCTCTTCGGGGAACTCATCCCCGCAGTCATCGAATGACGATCTGCTGCCTCTTGCCATGAATGCCCTCTCACACAGGGATCATCTGGTGACGATCCTGTTCTATTTCAGCGGTGTGCCTCAACAATCGATTGCATCGCTCCTCGGAATTCCCATTGGAACTGTGAAGAGCCGTCTGCACCACGGCAGACAGGTGCTACGAAAGGAGATATTGAAGATGGCGAAGAAAGACATCAAACAGACCGATTACGTTCCTCAAGATTTTCGCAAAACAATCACCGGAATGGGTGGCAAGATTCCATGGGAGAACATCTCTTCAGGAGACTTCTCCGGTTGGACCACGGACAAGCCCATTGCCCCGGATTCCAGCCCCGACCACTG